>JBIKUE010000049.1:0-33979 GCA_044347755.1 Saprospiraceae bacterium | reverse complement strand
TGGTGATCGTAAAAAGATGTCTAAACCCCGCCAGGCCAACGGGCTACCTGGCCAAAAACGCCCGTATGATGGCAAACTCCTTGGCGGGCTCTTCCACCTGAGGGTTGTGTCCACTGAATTCAAACATCTCGAACTGGGCCTGCGGACAATAGGTTTTATATTTCACCTGCATCCACGGTACTGCCACACGGTCGTACCGGCCCGCAATGATGAGGATAGGCATGGTCAGGTTTTTCAGATCCTTGCGGAAGTCGAAATTCCCGATGTCGTTACCCACAATGAAATCGCCGTCTTTGCCCACCATCTGGTAATACACCTTTGGGTTAAAAGGGTTGGGATAGGGCTTCCGGCCCCGCGAGCGGAAGTTATTGGGATTGTAGGCGTACAAAAAACCATAGGGCACCTTTCCGTAGATCTCCTGGTGGATCGGATCGCTGGACACCACCCCGCGTTCCCGCACTTTCATGAGCGTGTCCCACACTTCCGGGTAGTTGACGCGAATTTCCCGGTTGGAATTATCGTCGTTTTCCTGCCACATCACGAAGCTGTGAAAGGTGTTGGCCAGGATGAGGTGCTTCACGTGCTGCGGGTATTTGATGGCGTACCCTTGTGCCACCAGTCCGCCGTAGGAATGTCCGAGCACATTGATTTTTCCAAAGCCCATGGCCTTGCGCAGTCCTTCCAGATCTTCGATGTCGCGTTCCAGGGAGTACTCGCGCACATCTTTGGCAGTGTCCGATTTTCCGCGACCCAGATTGTCAAAATACACCAGCGTACAGGTGCTGGACAGGGAGTCGAAGCTTCTCAGGCCATAATGCGAACCGCCCGGGCCGCCGGCAATCAGGAACAACGGATCGCCCTGCCCGAAACTCACCGTCCAGAGTTTGGCTCCGTTCACGGTGTAATATTTGCCATCGGTTTGGCTATCAGGGTAAGGCTGCGCAAGCGCGATAAAAGGAAAGAGCAGCAGGAGAAAAACGAGATGCTTCATGTGTCAATTTTGGGGCAAGATAGCGTGTTTTGAATGTCCAATATCCAATGTCCAATGTAGAATGTCCAAGTGGGGCGGGTGCCTGGAGTCAGCACAATGGCTTAGCGCCTCACGCCTGACTGGCCAAGCGTCCTTGTTAATGCCGGATGTAACTGTTGATCCCAGGCACGCGCTCCACTTGGACATTGGATATTGGACATTGGATATTGGACATTCCCTCCCTATCTTCACGCCATGCATTACGATTACATCATCATCGGTTCGGGTTTCGGCGGCTCGGTGAGCGCGCTGAGGCTGTCGGAGAAAGGATATAAGGTTCTGGTTATTGAAAAAGGCAAGTGGTATCGCACGGAAGATTTTCCGCGCACCAACTGGAACATGTCGCGCTGGCTGTGGCTGCCTTCGCTGCGCTGGTTCGGGATTATGAAGATTACCATTTTCCGGCATGTCGGCATTGTGTCAGGTACAGGCGTGGGAGGTGGCTCGCTGGTATATGCCAATACGCTGCCTATTCCCAAAAAAGCCTTTTTTCAAACAGGCTCCTGGGCCAATCTGGCGGATTGGGAACAGGAACTCGCGCCCTATTACGAACGCGCACACCGGATGCTTGGCGCCACGCCTAACCCGCGTTTTTTCGAAGGCGAAAAGGCCCTGGAACAACTGGCTTCCGAAATCGGTAAGGCAGGTGAGGTGCACCCCACCGATGTGGCCATTTATTTTGATAAAACAGGCAAGCCACAACCGGACCCGTATTTCGGCGGCAAAGGCCCGGAAAGAAACGGATGCATCTATTGCGGTGCCTGCATGACGGGCTGCCGGTACAATGCCAAAAACACCCTGGATAAAAACTACCTCTACCTGGCCCAACAACTCGGCGCGGAGATCCTGGCCGAAAAAGAAGTCACCGATGTGCGTCCCGTAGGCGCACCCGACGGCTCGGAAGGGTATGAAGTGACGTTCCGGGATGCTACGCGCTTTTTCAAAACGTCCACCACCCTGCGCACCCGCGGCGTGGTGTTTGCCGGCGGTGTCTTGGGCACCGTATCGCTGTTGCTCAAGCTCAAAAAAAGCAGTCTCCCGCATTTGTCTGAAATGGTAGGCAAACAAGTACGCACTAATAACGAGAGCCTGATTGCCGTTACACAACTGGAAGGCTCTGCCGACCAGTCGCAGGGCATCGCTATCGGCGCTATTCTACACACAGACGAACACAGTCACCTGGAACTCTGTCGCTACGGATCTGGCTCAGGCGCCTGGCGACTCAGCTTTTTGCCCTTCGTAGACGGGCCAAATGCAGCAGTGCGACTTTTCAAAATCATAGCCGACCTATTCCTGCACCCAAAACAATACTGGAAATATTTCCGGGTGAAAGACTGGGCCAAAAACTCGCAGGTAATGCTATTCATGCAAACCCTCAACAGTACCATTACTTTCCGGCGCACCTGGTGGGGCAGCATGCGCACGGCCGTGGTTGGGGATGAAAAACCCACCGCTTTCATTCCGCGCGCCATTGAACTGGCCCGGAAATTTGAAAAGATTATGAAAGGAAAGGCTTTTGCCTTCGGACTCACCCCGCTCATGGGCATTCCCGGCACAGCGCATATTCTCGGTGGCGCAGTCATGGGCGACAGCCCCGAAACCGGGGTCATAGACGCTCAAAACAGGGTATACGGCTATCAGAATATGCTTGTCTGCGACGGCTCGATGATCTCTGCCAACCCGGGAGTAAACCCGGCGTTATCGATTACAGCTATCTCCGAACGAGCCATGGAAGAGGTTTGAGATATGAGTGATGAGATATGAGATATTTTGCGACCTCGTGGGCCAAAGGGTTAAGGCTACGAGGTCGCAAAATATCTCATATCTCATATCTCATATCTCATATCTCATATCTCATATCTCATATCTCATCACTCATATCTCATCATCCACGCCACGCTTCTTCCGACAGTTGTCTGGTGAGCGTTTCGATATAGTAACTGCCCGCGGCGGGATCGGCTACAGCGTCAAGAGCGCTTTCCATTTTGAGGAGGTGTTGAACGTTGCGGGCAATGCGTCGGGAGAAGGTAGCCGGATATTTTGCCTGGGATTCCCGGTTGACATCGTAAGGCAGTACGGTGAGTCGGGTAGCGCCGCCTTGTACCGCCGACATAGCCATGGTGGTAGCGCGGATCATATTGGTGTAAAGCTCGTCGGTGTAGGTTTCCGGCTGGTATTGCACGGTAATGGCAGGGAACTCCAGAGGGGCGTTCCAGGCTTGCAGGACATTCAGCCAAAGCAATTTGAGGGCACGCAAGCGAGCAATCTCCACAAAATAACTTTTGCCAATGGAGATAGAAAACTCCATCGTTCTGGCAATTTCGGCCACAGAAAGGCCTTTTTCCTCGAGTTTACTCAGATAGGTATTGGCATGTTGGAGGGTGTCTTTCAACGGAGTATCCGCTCCGGAGGCTACTTGTATGAGTTTAAACTGCGGAAATTTATCGCGGGCATATTCGATCAACTCGGCCAGGTAACGCCAGTCCACCACGCTGGAAACCGGTACCGGATCGTAGGCCAGGCTTCCCTTTAGTGCCGTGGTGGCCAGGCCTTTTTGTGCAGCAAGGCTTTCCAATTGGGCTAAAAAGATACCCGGGTTGGTCTGCACTGCCTTACCTGCAAAATGCAAGCCGATGTAATCCAGGTAAATGCCCTCCAGCAATTGGGTAAATCCGGCGGTTTCCAGCGGTGCATCCAGCACAAAACACAGGCCTTCGGCGCCGCCTTCCAGGGCATCCAAAGCCTGCCGGTTGGCACTTACCGGATCAGAAACATGGATTTCTTCACAAATTTCCCAGGCGTTGGAATTCCCTGCCAAGGCAGCCGGCGGCTCCGGGAAATCATCAGCATGAACAAAGGGTGTCACCACCATGCCGTCCGGACGCGTCCACAGCAACTCTTCCATGGAGCGACCCTTGAGATCTTTGGCTATTTGATTCAGCCATTCGGCTTTGGACACGGGTGGGAACTCGGATGTCATGGGAACGCGGATTTTTTTTGGAACACGGATTTTTTTGGGAACGCGGATGACGCGGATGACGCGGATTTTTTTTTTGGAACGCGGATGACGCGGATGACGCGGATTTTTTTTGGGAACGCGGATGACGCGGATGACGCGGATTTTTTGCTGCCTTTGGCAGCTGTGCAAAAATAGCTATTATGCTGTACTCGGGTTAATATTTTTTAAGGCTGCCGCAGGCAGCCTCTAAATCCGCGTCATCCGCGTCATCCGCGTTCCAAAAAAATCCGCGTTCCAAAAAAATCCGCGTTCCAAAAAAATCCGCGTTCCCCGCGTCCCAACCAGCGTTCCAAAAACCATTTAGAAATTGTATGAATAAGTCGAACTTTTTTACCCAAACCCTGTTTACCTTTGCGATTAAATCTAAATAAGGACATGAATCAGCGCAAACTTATATATCTGGACAACAATGCCACCACCCCTTGCGATCCGCGCGTGGTGGATGCGATGGTACCCTATTTCTATGAAAAACACGGTAATGCCGCCAGTCGGAGCCACCAATATGGCTGGGAGGCTGAAGATGCCGTGGATTATGCCCGTGAACAAGTGGCCAAATTGCTGAATGTAGAAGAAAAAGAAATCATCTTCACTTCCGGCGCTACAGAAAGCAACAACCTTGCTCTGAAGGGCGTGTTTGAGATGTATGCCAAAAAAGGCAATCATATCATCACAGCAGAAACCGAGCATAAGGCTATTCTTGATACCTGTGGTCATTTGGAGAAGCAGGGAGCAGAAATCACCTACCTCAAAGTAAAAGAAGACGGTCTGATTGATCTGACCGAACTGGAAGCTGCTATTAAGCCCAATACCATCCTGATCTCTCTGATGTGGGCCAACAACGAAACCGGCGTCATCCAGCCAATGCAGGAAATTGCTAAAATCTGTGAAAAACACGGTATATTGTTCCATTCAGACGCAACGCAAGCAGTAGGAAAAATCCCTACGCACCCGCGTGAATTGGGTATTCATCTCATGTCGTTTACTGCACACAAGATGTATGGTCCTAAAGGTGTTGGCGCCCTGTATGTGAGTCGGAAAAACCCACGGGTGAAAGTAACGGCTCAAATGGACGGTGGCGGTCACGAGCGCGGTATGCGTTCCGGCACACTGAACGTTCCCGGTATTGTAGGCTTTGGCAAGGCAGCTGAGATTGCCCGTGAAGAAATGGGCAAAGACGCTGAACGCCTAAGCAAGCTGCGCAATCATCTGGAAGCCGAGCTAACCAAAATGGAAGAAACCCAAGTGAATGGTAATGTCGGCAGCCGAATGCCACATGTATCCAATATCTCCTTCAAACATGTGGAAGGGGAAGGCTTGATGATGACATTCAACCAAAACATTGCGGTCTCTTCCGGTTCAGCCTGTACTTCCGCGTCTTTGGAACCTTCTTATGTACTCGTAGGTATGGGCCTGGGCGATGACCTGGCTCACTCCAGCATTCGTTTCTCCCTGGGTCGGTTTACTACTCCAGAGGATGTTGAACAAGCCATCGAATTGGTGCGCAATGGTGTGAACCACATGCGTGAACTCTCTCCAATATGGGAGATGTACAAAGATGGTGTGGATTTGAGTAAAATTGAGTGGGCAGCTCATTGATAAAATGTGGGGAATTTGGGAAATGTGCGTGAATGAGGAATAAAAACAAAGATTATGTTGAGTTATTTACCCCACCTCATCAAACCCCTCAAACTCATCAAACCTTTCAAAAAACCCGCATCCCATGCCCATACAAAGTCCACCGGATCCGTTTACAGAACTTATGTACAAGATCTACTATTTTGTGAAAGGCTTGTATTATCGGTTTTTGAACCCCAAAAAACCGAATGAATAAAACTCAGGATTTACTTCTACAACAACGCTAAATACATTGTCTAATGGCATATTCAGAAAAATTGCTCGACCATTTCAAAAGTCCACGGAATGTCGGTTCCTTAAATAAAGACGCCAAAAACGTGGGCACCGGCCTGGTAGGCGCCCCCGAGTGCGGCGACGTGATGCGTCTGCAAATTGAGGTAGACGACGAAACTGGCACCATCCGCGATGCAAAGTTCAAAACCTTTGGCTGTGGCTCAGCCATTGCCTCTTCTTCACTTGCTACCGAGTGGCTCAAAGGCAAAAGCCTGGATGACGCTATGCGCATCGACAATATGGATATTGTGGAAGAACTGGCCCTTCCGCCGGTTAAAATCCACTGCTCCGTATTGGCTGAAGATGCCATCAAAGCAGCTATTGCCGACTATCAAAAGAAAAATAACCTTGTTTGAGATATGAGCGTTGAGATATGAGATATGATTGATCCAAGCTCACTCCTAACTCATATCTCATCACTCCTAACTCATATCTTATATTAACTATGATCTTCGTAGCAGACAGCGCCAAGCAAAAAATTCAGGAAGTGCGTCAGTCTACAAAATTGACTGACGACTTTTTCATCCGGGTCAGTGTGACGTCCGGGGGATGCTCCGGTTTGTCGTACAAGTTGGATTTCGACAATGAATCCAAGCCCAATGATCAGGTTTTTGAAAATAACGGGGTAAAGGTGGTCACAGACCTGAAAAGTTTCCTTTACCTGTTCAATACCACTCTGGAATTTTCCGGAGGGCTAAACGGCAAGGGATTCTCCTTTAACAACCCTAACGCCACACGCACCTGCGGATGCGGCGAAAGCTTCGCCGTGTGAACGCGGATTTTTTTTGGAACGCGGATGACGCGGATGACGCGGATTTTTCTGCTGCCTTCGGCAGCCTTTTTAGACTAACTTGAGATCTTAAATTCAGTTAATCACAAAATTGCCGCAGGCAATTTTTTTAAAATCCGCGTCATCCGCGTCATCCGCGTTCCCAAAAAAATCCGCGTCATCCGCGTCATCCGCGTTCCCAAAAAAAATCCGCGTCATCCGCGTTCCCAAAAAAATCCGCGTCATCCGCGTCATCCGCGTTCCCAAAAAAATCCGCGTCATCCGCGTCATCCGCGTTCCCAAAAAAAATCCGCGTCATCCGCGTTCCCAAAAAAATCCGCGTCATCCGCGTCATCCGCGTTCCCAAAAAAAATCCGCGTCATCCGCGTCATCCGCGTTCCCAAAAAAATCCGCGTCATCCGCGTCATCCGCGTTCCCAAAAAAAATCCGTGTTCCAACTCCGCGTTCAAATCATAAACCCCTGCCGGTATGTTTCCGACAGGGGCGATTGTTTTCACGTGGCTACATTATTCCACTCAAGGGCAAGTTTTCATTTATTATATCAGGATATCATTGTGTTTCAGGTGTTTCAGTTTGTCGTTTTTCTGAACATTGACAAGACAAAGGTGGCGCCGTTTGCAGGTGATACACAGGCGCATTAATACCTGTTCTGAATTTTCAGGTGTTTTCACGGGGGGGGTAAAATCACATCTGCAACTTGCAAAATTCCACAAGTGAATTAACTTTGGGCTGTTAATCCTAATCCGCAACCCTCATTTCCGCCATGTATCAGACTTTTACTGCGGAGTCACCACCTAATGATTATGCGGCATTCTACACACCTGAACCTCTTGTGTCTTCTGTTACTGACTAATTTTGCCGCTTCCGGCCAGGATTGCGCTATTACCAACCCGCCTACCCAGTTTACTGTAAAACTGGCGTGGCAATCTGCACAAGACGGACCCTCCACCGTAACATCGCCCATAGTGGCCAACCTGAATCCACAAGAAGACAGCATTCCCGAGATCATCGTACTGGAAGGTAGTTTCCAACAATTCGATAAAGTACAAATCTACCGGGGCGATGGCTCCAATGCAGCCAACCCCATGATCCTGACCGTTCCAGGCGGCTTCGATTTTTATCCATCTCCGGCACCTACGGTTGGAGACATCGATAACGACGGCATTCCTGAGCTGATCATTTCCTGCGCCGACCGCCGTATCCGGGTGTTCCGGAACTATACGGAAAATCCGGTAGCGCCCATGACCCTTTGGATAACCTCTACAGGACTACTTGACTTTGAAGACCAACGCCCCTTATTGGCTGATTTTAATGCCGATGGCTTTCCGGAGATTTATGCCGGAAGGGATGTTTTCAGGTTTAATCTAACCAATCCAGCCAACCCGACCCTGAACAAGATTCTGTCCGGCTCAGCAACCATGGGCCAATCTCAATACAACCTTTATAATGAAGGCGCCAGCAATCCAACCGCTGTGGACATCCTTACTCCGGCAGATTGCAATGGCGACCCTGACTGTAACGGACTTGAATTGGTAGCTGGTCCAGTGATCTACTCCGTGGACCTGAGTATTGCCGATGGCGACCCAATGGAAATCAAAGTGCAAAGAGACCTGCGAAACATGGTTCCGGCAAACTCCGGCTACCGCGATGGCTATACTGCCGTTGCAGATGTGGATCTGGACGGCATTTTGGATATCATCGTCACTTCGGTTCGGCAAACCAATCAATTTGGCATGTATGTTTGGAACAAAAACGGACTTATCCGTTGGTTCCCCTACCCTACCAACACCTTTAGCAGTGGAAGTTTGGCCTGTATTGCCAACGTATATGATGACACCAAACAAGGTTTCGCAGAAGATTATCCTGAAATTTTGATCTGCAGCTCTTTGAATTTTACTTGCTACAATTTGCAGAAAGCTGCGCTGACACCAGCTACTCCCTATTGGTGGAATCTGCCCACCTCTGACGGGTCCGGCTGGACGGGATCTACCGTGTATGATTTCAATGGCGATGGTATTTCGGAAATTGTGTACCGCGATGAAAGCAACCTGCGGATCTTATATGGCGGTGCGGCCCCTTTCCCGCCCGGAGTGGATGCACAGCGAAACTGGCTCCAGACACCCAGTTTTTCCATCACTTCAGATGAATATGCAGTAGTAGCAGATGTGGATAATGATGGCGAAACAGAGATAGCCGTTACCGGGAGGATCAACGCAGCCCCCCCTGCATCCTTCAATGCCCGTTTCAGAGGCCGCCTCCGCGTGTATGAATCAGATGCATTTCCATGGGTGCCTTGCCGAAATGTCTGGAATCAGTACAACTACTTTATTGTCAATGTAAATGACGATCTGAGTATCCCGGCACAACAATCCCTTCACCACCTGGAATTACCCACGGCAGGTTCCGGTATACGTCCATTTAATACCTATCTATCCCAAAGACCCCTGCTGGATGAGAACTTTCAACCACAAATCCCGCTGCCTGATGTGCTGGCTACTGTAGTGCAAAGTAGCTGCCAGGGAGATAGCATGATTCTCTCCGTTGAAATTTGCAACCAGGGCAACAAGGTCTTCCCTACCGGTGCTCCCATCGCATTTTATTTGAGCAACCCTACTACCAGCACTGCATCTTTGATGGCGCCTGTACAATATACGTCGGCGCCGGTTCTGGCCGACTCCTGCCGAATCTTTCAGATAACCTTGCCCAGGACAGGCACCGGAACACAGTTTGGCGTAGTGAACGATGATGCTTCCATTGCGCCGCCCTTTCAACTGGATGTAGACTTCCCTTCTTCGGATTTACTGGAATGTGATTTTCTGAACAACTTGTTCCAGTTTGAGGTACCCGTGCCACTTGCACCTGTAGATTTGGGTCCGGATGTTTTGGCCTGCCCTGACACCAGTATTCAACTGAATGCCGGTACCGGGTATGCCCAATATTTATGGCAGGATGGTAGTACCTCCAACTCCTTTATCGCCCTGCAAAGTGGTTCGTACTGGGTAGAAACTACCGACTTTTGTGGCATCAAGCATGTTGATACGATGATGCTCGGATCTTATGGAGCGCCTCTTTTACAACTTGATACGCTTCACGGTGATTGCCACGGAAATCCGGCACAAGTGCAAGCGAATACTCTGGGGAATTTTCCTCCATTCACTTACCAGTGGTCGTCGGGGGAAAACAGCGCCGGTATCAGCACACAAACAGATGGCATGTACACCGTTACGGTCACAAATGCCAAAGGCTGTACAACCATCGACAGTATCGAGGCCAATGCAGGGGGGCTGGTTGAAATAGCTGCTCAGGTAAGCGCCGGAATTTTATGTTTCGGGCAAACAGGGTCCATCGGATTGAACATCCAAACCGGACAAGCGCCATTTTTGTATACCTGGTCAGATGGTAGTCAGACGCCACAATTGAACAACGTTCCTGCAGGTACTTATACGGTCATAGTGAGCGATGCCAGTCAGTGTACAGATGTGGCTACTGTGATTTTGCCCCAACCCGATCTATTGATATCCAATGGAATAAGCATCCTTCCTACGTGCGAAAATTCCGCTACAGGATCCCTTACTTTTCAGGGCGCTATTCAGGGAACCCCACCCTACCAATTACTTTGGTCCAACAATGCTTCTACTAACCAGATCGCGCAGTTGCCGGCAGGTCATTACCAGATCACGGTAACAGACGGCAATGGTTGCTCACTAACCGAAACAGCAGTAGTTCCGGAATATGCGGTGCCTGTGGCTTCCACCGTTGTACAGCAAGTCACTTGTTTTGGGGCTAATAACGGATCCATTGCCATACAATTAACTGGCGGGGCGCCAGGGTATTCCTACTTTTGGTCTAATAACGCGACAGACAGCCAGATACAAACGCTTTCTCCCGGCCCATATGCCCTAACCTTTACCTACGCCAATGGCATTTGCACCCAAACCCAATCGTTCCAGATCACTGAACCGCTACCCATTTTAACCAATATCCAACAAACTCCGGCAGCTTGCAGCGGCGGACTGGGCGGATTTGTAGACCTGAGTGTTCAAAATGGTATTCCTCCGTTGCAATATCTATGGTCGAACAATGCTGTTACGCAGGATCTGAATAACGTTGGCAATGGTCAATACACGGTAACCCTAACGGATGCCACCGGTTGTACCGTTACCAACAGTGCTACTCTCGTAGAACCCAATCCTTTGTTGAGTAATGGTGTGGCAATGATCCCGGCTTGTCCGGGATTGGCCACTGGTATCGCATCTTTTTTAGGTGCTGCCCAGGGTACCCCGCCCTATACCTTGCTTTGGTCGAACAATGTGAGTACTCCCACCAATCCTGGCCTGACATCCGGCTCCTATCAGCTCACTATTACGGATGCTAACGGTTGCACCTTGCAGGAATCCCTTTTTGTTCCGGAACACACCGAACCTGTTTTGCAGGCCATACTGCAGCAGGTCAACTGCTTTAATGCACAAAATGGCAGTATTAACCTTAGTGCATCCGGTGGGACACCTGGATTTGGGTATCTGTGGTCAAACAACGTTACAACGGAAGACCTGGCGCAGCTCGGTCCGGGAAGTTATTCCCTAACCCTGACCTACGCCAACGGCGCCTGTTCTACAACCGCAAGCTACCAGATTACCGAACCGCCTGTATTGGTTATTGACCAGGCAACCCTCTCGAATTTAATTTGTCATGCTTCTGCTGATGGGGCTATTGACCTTAATATTTCCGGAGGAACCGGCGCATATTCCTATGTTTGGAGCAACAATGCAACAACAGAAACCCTGACAGGACTTTCTGCGGGCTCTTATACCGTTACCATCACGGATGCCAACGGGTGTCCTTTGACCAATACGTTTACCCTAACCCAACCAATTGCGTTAGAACTTGGCACTTTTACCGGGTTGCTTACTTGTGCACAACCAAACGTGTCTATCGGCGTAACAGCCAACCAAAGCAACCTGCACTATCTGTGGCAATCGCCCGGCAGTATACTTCCGGACGCTTCCAGCCACACCGTTTCCACCGCTGGCGCATACCTGGTTACAGTTACCAATGGTTCAGGGTGCACCGCCCAAACACAATTATTCGTGCAGGAAGACAAAGCCCTGCCAATCGCAGAAGCAGGGCCTTCAACCATGATGATCCCCTGTGAGGAAACCGAGGTGCTGCTTAACGCAACAGGATCATCGCAAGGCCCGGGTTTCGAGAACCGATGGATTGCGCTCGAAAATGGAACACCTATTCAGGACACGCTATCCCTGTTATTGCCAGTTACACATGGAGGCTGGTTCATTCATGTAGTAACCAATTTGCAAAATGGTTGTCAGTCCAGCGACAGCATCCAACTGAACTGGAATGATCCGATTCAGGCAACCTATAGTGTTGAGCCCATTTTATGTTTTGGGGATGATGACGGCAGCATCCGGTTCGAACAAGTGAGCGGTGGTGAAGCACCTTATTTTTACTCCATCGACAATCAAACATTTACTTCAACAAAAATATTTCAACCGCTGGAGCCGGGCACTTACCCGCTGCGTGTGCGCGATGGATTGGGCTGTTCCTGGGAAGAAACAGTTGTGCTGACCGAACCAGCACCATTAAGCGTTTCTCTTAACGCAAGTGATACCTCGCTGGCACTTGGTCAATCTGTACAATTGATTGCTACTACCACTCCTGCTAATGTTCTATTGACCAGCATTTCCTGGGAGCCTGCAGATTCCTTTGCTTTTGCCTCTTTTTCGCTTAAGCAAATGGTTGCCCCGAAAACAGGCACCGAATTTCTGGTGCAGGTAACCGATCAAAATGGCTGTTCAGCAGAAGACAGAATCTGGATCACGGTAAACAATCTGCAGATTTATGTACCCAATGTGATACTTCCGGGAAGCGACGACAATGGCTGGTTTACCATTTTTGCCGGTAATGGCGTTACCGAAATCCTCACACTGCAGATATACGATCGGTGGGGTGAGCAGGTATTTGAACGTCGGAATTTCTTAACCAATGAGCCCACACTCGGATGGGATGGAAGTTTCCGGGGGCAGCCGCAAAACCCCGGGGTATTTGTTTGGTATGCCGAGGTTTTGTTACTGAATGATCGATTGGTGACGCTTAAAGGCGATGTGACGGTATTACGATAACCCTTCCCAATTTTTAAAACAAATAATTTACTATTTCCCTTTACCTTGCGGGCCACAAATGTTATCGCCCCGCTGGGGCTACAAATGTTATCGCCCCGCTGGGGCTACAAATATTGGCGCCCCGCTGGGGCTACAAATATTGGCGCCCCGCTGGGGCTACTACTACAAATGATTGATAATCGTACTTTATGACAGATAAAAGACTTTTTCTTCTTGATGGTCATGCGCTGATTTATCGGGCGCATTTTGCTTTTATTGCTCGTCCGTTGATGAATTCCAAAGGTTGGAATGTTTCGGCTGTGCAGGGATTTATGCGCACCGTTTGGGATTTGATTCAGAATGAAAAACCTACGCACCTGGCTGTGGTATTCGATCCTAAGGGTGGGACGTTTCGGAATGAAAAATTTGATGCCTATAAGGCTAATCGCGAAGCTCAGCCGGAGGATATAACCTTTGCCCTTCCCTGGGTGCATAAAATCGTGGAAGCGATGAATATTCCGGTGGTGATTGTGCCCAATTATGAGGCGGATGATGTGATAGGAACGCTGGCTAAGCAAGCAGAAAAAGTGGGCTATACCACCTATATGGTAACGCCTGATAAAGACTTTGGTCAATTAGTATCTGATCAAATTCTGCTGTATAAACCAAGCAAAGGAGGCGATCCCGCTGAAATATGGGGGCCTAAGGAAGTTTGTGAACGCTGGGGTATTCAACGGGTAGAACAGGTAATTGATATTCTCGGACTTATGGGCGATGCGGTGGATAATATTCCCGGATTACCTGGTATTGGTGAAAAAACAGCCACTAAATTGCTGGAGGAATTCGGAAGTGTAGAGAACTTACTGGCCAATGCAGACAAACTTAAGGGCAAACAACAGGAAATTGTAAAAACACACCACGAAAAAGCGACACTTTCCAAATGGCTGGCTACTATTGAGATAAATGCCCCTGTGCAGTTTGATGAACGTAAGTTTGAAATTGAACCTTTTAATCGGGAGGAACTGATTGAAATTTTCAAGGAGCTGGAGTTTAAATCGCTGGCAGATGCCATTCTGAGAAGCTCCTGGGGCGGTGGTCCTGCACATGAACCAGCCCCAAAAGCTCCTACTGCCAAAACTACCACGCCACCCAAACCATCATCCAATACCGGCACACAAGGTAATTTGTTTGATGAGGCTGTAATGGCCGGACAATCCACGGAATTACCCCCTCCACAAGACTCCCAGTTCCATACCCGTGGCACCCATACGATAGAAAACACCGACCATTCCTATCACCTGGTGGATACCCCGGAAAAACGGGCTGAGTTAGTGGCAATCCTGAAAAAGGCGAAAGCCATTTCTTACGATTCTGAAACAACTGCGCTTGAGGCTCCCCAAGCTGATCTGGTGGGCTTTTCCTTCGCTATAAAAACTTTCGAAGCCTGGTATGTACCCATTCCGGCTGACCGTAAAGAAGCTCAGGGTATTGTGGATGAATTCCGGGAAATATTTGAAGATGAAAAGATCATCAAAATCGGGCAGAACATTAAGTACGATGCTATTGTACTTAAAAACTACGACTGTGAGCTTCGTGGTCCTTTTTGGGATACCATGCTGGCACACTACCTGCTGGAACCTGAACTCCGCCATAACATGAATTACATGGCGGAAACCTTGCTGAATTACAGCCCGGTTAAAATTGAAGAGCTCATTGGCGCTAAAGGTGCTAAACAAGGCAATATGCGGGATGTACCTCTGGAAAAAATCAAGGAATACGCTTCAGAAGATGCAGATGTAACGCTTCGCCTGCGTGATGTCCTGAAGCCCAAACTGGAAGAAGGTGGTGATCAATTACTCAAGCTATTCGAAGAGGTAGAGACTCCTTTGGTAAAGGTATTGGCCGATATAGAACATGCCGGCGTGCGCATTGATCCTGATTTTCTGAAAGAATATTCCGGCGAACTGGCTGTACAAATTGTTGCACTCGAGGAAAAAATACTGCAGGAAGCAGGATTTCATTTCAATATCGCCAGTCCTAAACAGGTAGGTGAGACTTTGTTCGATCGGTTAAAGCTGCCCTACCCAGGCAAAAAAATGAAATCCGGGCAGTATTCAACTGATGAGGAAATCCTTTCGGAACTGGCTCTCAACCATCCCATTTGTGCTGATATCTTATCGCACCGTGGTTTGATGAAGCTCAAATCTACCTACGTGGATGCGCTGCCAACCCTGGTAAACCCGCGCACCGGCCGGGTACATTCATCCTTCAATCAGGCACTGGTTGCTTCCGGCCGACTAAGCAGTCAGAATCCAAACCTGCAGAACATCCCGATCAGAACAGCAGAAGGTCGGAAAGTGCGTGAAGCTTTTGTGCCGCGGGATAAGGATCATCTTATCCTTAGTGCTGACTATTCCCAGATAGAATTGCGCCTGATTGCCGAGATCAGCGAGGATGAGGCGATGTTGGAAGCATTCCAGAAAGGTCTGGACATCCATACTGCCACCGCTGCCGGTGTTTATGGCGTAGCGTTGGATCAGGTAACGAGTGAACAACGCAGGGCAGCCAAAACCGTAAATTTCAGTATTATTTACGGCGCAGGCGCCAGCAACCTGAGTCAGCAGCTTGGGATTAAAAGAACTGAAGCCAAGGAATTGATCGACAACTACTTCCGGGAATACTCCGGCCTGCGTAGCTACATGACCAAAATCGTGGAATACGCCCGCGCACATGGGTACGTAGAAACCATGTTAGGCAGGCGCCGCTACCTGAGGGATATCAATTCCGGAAATGGCATGATGCGCTCGATGAGTGAGCGTGTAGCCATCAACACCCCCATTCAGGGTTCCGCCGCCGACCTGATCAAAGTGGCCATGATCAACATCCGGGAAGCCATGCGCAAAGCCAAGTTCAAATCGCAGATGATCCTTCAGGTGCACGATGAATTGGTCTTTGACGTTCGGAAGGATGAACTCAATGAATTGAAACCTCTGATTGTGGAAAAAATGCAATCCGCATTACCGAACCTGAAAGTTCCGATACTGGCAGAAGTGGGTGTGGGGGAAAATTGGTTGGAAGCGCATTAAAAGCATTGTATTTATGCCTCCAACCTAGAAAAGCATCCCTACCTTTGGCAAAAATTTATCTTAAATCATGGCTGCAACAAAAATTACAGTAAACTCTAATGGTTCTCTCAAAGTAGAAGGCGATTTTGAAATTGTAGATGCTCAAGGTAATACATACGGACTGCAGGGCCGAACCGTGCTCGGATTGTGCCGTTGTGGTTTGTCTAAAAATAAACCCTTCTGTGATGGCGCGCACAACGGAAATTTAGATCATCAGGCGGTTGCTTTTGATCTGCCTCCCAAAAAGGTTTGATGTTTACCAGGTTTCTTCACTTTTGTAAAAGAGGGTGTCTCAAAAGTAATTTTTACCGCAGAGGCAGAGAGTCGCAGAGGTATAAACAGTTGATTTTCAAATTCTCTGTGTCTCTCCGTCTGTGCGGTAAAAATGAATAAGCGCCTTGTTAGACAGCCTCTTTAACATATCTACTTCTTCTTATTCGGCTTACGCTGTTTTTCCCGCCAGGCCTCCGCAGCTTCAATTTCCTGCATGATAGCCTTGAGCGGGTCCTTTTCTTCTTTGGTGAGCACCATGGTTTCGGTGTATTCCGTCTGATCAAGCCGGAGTACCTGAACTGGCTTGCCCAGATACTGCTCAATTTCTTTCAGCATTTCTTTCTCTTCCGTGCTGCAAAAAGATACGGCCAATCCTTTTTTTACCCCACGACCGGTTCGGCCCACACGGTGTACATAGTTTTCAGCTACATCTGGCAAGTCATAATTCACTACATAATCTACATCAGGAATATCAATACCCCGGGCACTCACATCCGTAGCAATCAGCACTTTTACAGTGCCTAAACGGAAGCGCGATAAAACATCGAGTCGGTCTTTTTGCTCTTTATCTCCATGGAGTGTCAAACTTTCCACCTCCACTCTTTCCATTGCTTTCATTACCCGCTCTGCCCGCACTTTGGTGCGCACAAATACCAGGATTTTACTTTCCGGATGTTCCCGGATCATGCGCTCCAGGAAAAAGCGTTTATCATCCATCTCCACAAAAAACACCGAGTGATTGATGTTTTTGGATACCGGATCTTTAGGTGAAATCTGAATCCGAATGGCGCGCGTTACCAGGGAATATGCCAGATCCTTAATGGTATCATTAATCGTAGCGGAAAAAAAGAGGGTCTGCCGTTTTTTGGGCAAAAACCGGATCAAATCCCGAATATCCTTCAAAAAGCCTAATTCAAGCATCCGATCAGCCTCATCCAGCACCAGCATCTCCACCCGATCCAGCTTGATATATCCCTGACTGGCCAGGTCAAACATTCGCCCGGGAGTAGTGACCAGCACATCAATCCCTTTTTCCAGTCGGGCAATTTGCGGCCCCTGTTCTACCCCACCGAACACACAAAAAGATTTTACCCTGGTATACTTGCTGATTTGTTCAAACACTTCTGTTATCTGAAGCGCCAGCTCCCGTGTCGGAACCATCACCACACATCTGATGCCCTCGGAACGCCCGGAAACCTTCCGATCATGCAACATATGAACAATCGGAATCACGAAAGCCGCTGTTTTGCCGGTGCCGGTTTGTGCAATGGCCAGCACATCCTCACCCTTCAGGATGGGTGGAATGGCCTTGTACTGAATATCTGTTGGGCGCCGAAAACCCATATCAGCCAGATTCCGCTTGACTTCGGTGGCAATTCTGTACTCTTCAAACTTCATGCACGCATTATTAAGAGTAGCAAAGGTACCAATTACCTGCGCTAATCCCGCAATTTGCCGATTAGCGACATTGCGTTTCCATGAATCCTGCTATGTTTGAGCACTCGATTAAACTGTTATTCAAAGTTAACCTTCCGACATCATGAAGCAATTCCTTACCATTTGCGGACTCCTGTTGACACAGTTATTGTCTGCTCAACCCATTTTTGTTAAGTCCAATGCAGTAGGCGCCAATAACGGCACCAGTTGGGCAAATGCTTTTGTTTCACTGGATGCAGCACTGGCCACTGCCACACCTGGCCAATCTGTTTGGGTGAGTGCTGGCACCTACAAGCCTGCTTCATCGTTTTTATTACAAACCGGTGTGGCCCTCTATGGCGGTTTTGCAGGCACTGAAACGGCCGTGAGTCAGCGAAACCTCCAAACCAACGTCACAATACTGAACGGGGATCTGCAAGGGAACGATATTCCAGGCAATTTTGACCAAAACCGCACCGATAATGTACAACACGTAGTTACCGTATTCGTCGACGTAACCACGCAAAGCGCCATACTCGACGGATTTGTGGTGCGCGGAGGCCAAACGCTTGTTGGCAACGCCAATGCTGATCTGACCCGCAGGGGAGGTGGCGTGTTGGCAGGTGGGCGTGTAAGGGTGCAGAACTGTACGTTTACCGATAATTTTGGTGAATCAGGAGCGGCCATTGCTGCAATCGGAACCACAAGCGATGGTATTTTCCTGGATAATTGTCTTTTTGAAGCCAACAGAGCCAGCGAACAAGCCATCGTTTTACTGCGTCAAACCCCTACCGGGGATGTCAACAATTGTGTTTTCCGTAATAATATCACTAATAGAGGCTCCCTTTATCCACAGGAAACCCAGAATGTGCGTATTGACAGTTGTTTGTTTGAATCCAACAATGCCGGGGCTAATTTCGGCTCCGCCATGTTTTCCTGGCAAGCCAATTGGACCCTCACCAACAGTATTTTCCGAAAAAACAAATCCACCAATGCCGGCATTTACATTGATGACCGAACCGGCGGCCACTTTGTTACGATCAATAACTGCTTATTTGAAAGAGATACTGCCACCGGATTCGGCGGGGCTGGAGTATATGGCTGGCAAGCCTCATGTGTCGTAAAAAATAGTGTATTCCGCGAAAATTATGCCCCCAGCGCTGCGGCCATGTACTTTAACGGTCGAGAATTCGACAGTCAGTTCAGCGTAGATAGTTGCCTGTTTGAACGCAATGAAGCAACCGGCTATGGCGGAACCTCCATATGGCACAACCGTACCAACTATACCCTGAGTAATTCCGTTTTTCGCGACAATGTGGCGCCTAATTCAGCCGCAGCATTGTATCATGGCGACACCACTATATTTAACGTCACCAATTGCTTATTCGAAGGCCTCCGGGCCAACTTTGCAGCCGCGGTAGCCAATTACGGAATTGGATGTAAGGGCACCTTTGAAGGCTGTACCTTCCAGAACAATGAAGCGAATACAAGCGGCGGAGCCGTGAGTAATGGTTTTAAAGCAGATGTTGCCTATAAAAACTGCCTGTTCCAGGGCAACACTGCCACTTTTGGCGGCGCTGTATTCACGCAAAACGACACCACTCGTTTAGAAATTGATGGCTGCGTTTTCCAGGAGAATGGTACCGATCAATTTGGCGGGGCTGTTTTTGTAAACAACAACATTGCTGCCAGTATCAAAAACAGTAGTTTCCTGTACAATACCAGCGAATTCGGCGCTGCCATTCAGGCGTATGGAGATAGTTTACTCAACATAGAAAGCTGTATTTTCCTCAGCAATTTTGCGGTAACACAGGGTGGCGCTATCAATATGAACGAGGCCAAAGCATCCCTGACCAACTGCCTTTTCGCCAAAAACATTAATCTCAGTACTGGGGCCGGCGGGGCAATATCTATCAATGCTTCTGATAGTGTTAGCAGCAGAGTAACAGCCATCAACTGTACTTTTGCAGATAATGAAGCTTCTATTGGCGCAGGTATTGCGCAATGGGAATCGGAGGCCGGGGATGCCGAATTAAGCCTACTGAACTGCTTGTTCCAGAACCCATTTGGCAACAACTATGAAATCGAGGCAGGAGAACCGGTTGTGAAAAGTTTGAATGGAAACCAAAGTTCAGATGCTTCGCTGATCAACGATTTAACAGGAACCAAAGATGTGCATGATCTGAGCGCTGCATTCATGGATCCGCCAAACGACGACTACCAACTGGTAATGGGTCCAGCTGTTGATGGCGGCGTTTCAGCCGGGGCTCCCACTGCCGATTTACTGGGTAATCCACGACAAGGCCTGCCTGACCGCGGATGCTATGAACTGGGCATTAATCGGGTCAATCAGGTGGGATATGCTATGCTGGATCTGCAATGCTCCCCAAATCCAGCCACAGAAACAGCCGTCTTATCGCTTGAAAACGATCAAACCGGCGAAATGGAGGTGTTCATCTGGAATGCAGCAGGCCAATTGGCGGCTCGTTATCAGGCTCAAAAAACATCCAATGCATTTCAATTCCCTGTTCAGGTTGCCTCCTGGGCGCCAGGCGCCTATCGGGTGCAATGCCGAATGGGCCTGCTTGTACATGAAGGTGCTTTGATCAAACAATAAACCACCCGGATCATGTAATTTTGCGCCGCAGAGAATATAATTTCTCTGCGGCGCATTTTTTTTCAGACAAATTGGCAAAAAAGGTTAACTTCGTAAAGTACAATCCTCCCTTACCCACATGAAACCAACCGTCTGGAAACTGATCCCTACTGATGAAGCAGAAGCAGAACGACTTCACGCCGAGTTAAAAATCCCGCTCTTGTTCTGCAAACTCTTACTCCAAAGAGGTATTCGCAACAGGGAAGAAGCCAGTGTTTTTTTTAGGCACGATCTGAGCAACACCCACAATCCATTCCTGATGAAAGATATGGATAAGGCGGTGGAACGCCTCGACCATGCTTTGCAATCCGGAGAACGAATCCTCTTGTACGGAGATTATGACGTAGACGGCACTACGAGTGTTGCGCTGATGTATGCTTTCCTTTCCGGTTTTTATGCCAATCTGGATTATTATCTGCCCAATCGCGATAAAGAAGGATATGGCGTTAGCATGCAAGGGGTAGAATATGCCAGGGAAACTGGGTGTACCCTGATCATCGCCATGGACTGTGGCATCAAAGCGCATAAAGCCATTGATCTGGCCAAAGGCTATGGCATCGATTTTATTGTTTGCGACCACCACCTGCCTGAAGGAGGCGTGCCGGATGCCGTTGCCTGCCTTGACCCTAAGCGGGAAGATTGTGGATACCCATATAAGGAGTTGAGTGGCTGCGGGGTTTCGTTTAAACTCGCACAGGGTTTTGCACTGCAACACAACATGCCATCAGAAGAATTGGCTTCTCTCCTTGACCTGGTGGCGGTTAGTACTGCCTGCGATATCGTACACATGACCGGCGAGAACCGGATTTTTGCCCACTTTGGCATGCAACGATTGAACCGTTCCCCAAGGGTCGGGCTTTGGGCTATTGCCCAAAAAACGAACCGGCCATACCCATTGGACATCAGCGATGTGGTGTTTGGGATTGGGCCTATGATCAATGCAGCCGGTCGGCTCGCCGACGCACGCGAAGCCGTACGCTTGTTACTTTCCGTAGATAAAAACAGTGCCCTTGACTATGCCGGGCAATTGGTACAGCGGAATAAAGAAAGGCGACAAATGGATCAGTCTACTGCAGAAGCAGCACAGCATATGTTCCAAATGAAGTCTGATTGGCAAACCCGAAAAAGTACCGTTTTATTCGATCCAAACTGGCATAAAGGCATCATAGGGATTGTGGCCAGCCGGATGGTGGAAGCATTTCACAAACCCACTGTGATCCTTACAGAAAGCAATGGCAAAGCCGTAGGATCGGCCCGATCTGTGGCCGGTTTTGACCTGTATAGTGCACTGCAGGAGTGCGAGGACTTGTTTTACACCTTTGGCGGACATGCACATGCCGCCGGCGTTCAATTGCCCCTGGAAAACATTCAGGCTTTTGAAGAACGCTTTGAGCAAGTTGTTGACCGAACCATTTTGCCGGAAATAGAAAACCCGCAAATGGATGTCAGTGCTGTGCTTAGGTTGGAGGAGGTCAATGCGGACCTTTGGAAAATGCTAAAGCGGTTTGAACCATTTGGCCCACATAACAATAATCCCTTGTTTTGGGCTAAAGGTGTGATCAACAGCGGGAAATCCCGGCTATTGGATAACAACCATGTAAAGTTATCCCTTCAGCAGGAAGGAAGCAATGTGGTATGTAACGGGATTGGTTTTGGCCTCGGTAAAAAATACGAAGCAGTGGAAGGCGGGCCCTTTGATATATTATTCCATATAAGAGAAGAGGAATGGCAGGGTTACCGAAGCCTGGGATTGTATGTGAAAGATATCAGAAAAAGCTCAGCTTAACAGCAATGATTAGCATATCCGCTTATCACAAAAAATGGAACCACAAACATGAGTCATCCCGAATTTTTCATGGTTGCTCCTGTTTATATGATCAAATCGCATCCCGGACCTCGCAAGAGGTCCAACTTACGCCGCTAGGTTAGACCTCTGCCGAGGTCTGCTGCGCAAAGCCATAAAACAAACATGAGCCACCCCAAATTCGGATGACTCATGTTTATTAAATGGCGTACTGCCATCAATAGCAGTCTTACCTTTTGTGTATTTCAACGGCCTGGAAAAGGTTGCCGTTTTTGTCATCAAAAGCCAGCACATAATTACCGGCAGGCAGATGTCCAATGGCGTAAGAATTGCCGGAAGAAGCATCAAAACGTGCTACGACCTGGCCGCTAATGGTAAAAAGGCGCATGCTTGCAACCTCGTCAGCATTTTCCAGGGTAAAGAAATCAGTTACCGGATTAGGGAACAATTTCACTACCGGAGCAGGCAATTCTTTAGTACCTGTCAGGGTACTGTAAGTATACACCGCAGTCAGCGTATCGGCTGGGTTACCCAGGTTGGTCAATTTAAGGTGTACAATACCAGAGCCAGCCTGGCCTGGAGGAGGATCAAAAGCCGCGTTGTAAAAGTGAATCGTCAACTGACCGGAAGAATCTTTATCCAGGGTAAAATTCTTGGTAGAAACACCTGGGAACCAACAGGTTACAGGATCGCAAACCGCTGAGGTAATATTACTTGAGGAAAGATACACCTCATTCCGCTCCCACTTCACGGTAACCGGACCATTGGAAACATTACTGATTTTTCCTTTGGCCGGAGAATCATAGGTATCCGCAGTAGTAATCGTATCAGAAGGATTGGGATAAACGTGATAAGCCGATTGAGCATCGGCCAAAGAAACCAGTCCAACAAAAAGCAGGAGTAGGAGGATGATTTTTTTCATGATGGAAATGTCTCGCATTAGCAGGTTCGTGAAATAATTAACCAAAGGTACACATATAGGCAGGTTGCCCCTACCTATTTTTGTACGTCGTTACGATTTTGTAATAAATCGGACAATTTTAGCTAAATCATGCAAAAAAACCTTGGCATTCTGTTCTTGTTTATCTTCGGAGCGTTTCGCCTGGCAGCACAATTGCCCACGGGCTCAACGGCTCCTGATTTTACTGCTCAGGATATCAACGGGCAAACGCATCATTTGTATGATATCCTTGAGTCTGGCAAAATTGTCATCCTGGAAATATCTGCCACCTGGTGCGCCCCTTGTTGGGTATACCACACCAGTCAGGCGCTTCAAGATTTGTATGCTGCACATGGGCCATCCGGCGACGATAAACTACGCGTCATGTGGATAGAAGGAGACCCCAGTACAAATATCAATTGCATTTATGGATCGGCAGGCTGCAATGGTGGATCGGTCGGGGATTATACACAAGGAGTGGAATATCCCATTTTAGATAATGCAGCGATTGCCAATGCTTTTCAAATTTCCTACTTCCCAACCCTGTTTGTGATTTGTCCGAATAAACGATTGTTTGAGGTAGATCCGCTAAACGCAGAGGACCTTTGGGAAAAGGCCAATGTTTGCCCGGTAGCTTATGGAACCAATAATGCCGGCATATTTGCTTTTGATCCAGGCACCCAATTAAACGAACTTTGTGGTGTACAGGAAATACAGCCCAACTTCCAGCTCACCAATTTAGGCGCCAATCCGCTAACCCAGGCAATTATTGAGCTTCAGTGGAATAATAATGTGGTTCAAACCCTTCAATGGAGCGGTCAATTAGCCACCTATGGGGAAGCCGGGATTGTATTTGATCCAATCTCTGTCAATAATTCCGGCACTTTAAAAACTACGGTTTCCAGCATCAATAATGCCGCAATAGAGGATGATTTTTCCAACAATGAAAGGGAAGACAATTTTGCACAGTCGAAGCAGTTTAACACTACGGAGGTTGTGTTGAAAATCAAAACAGACAGCTATGGCGAGGAGACTTATTGGGAGGTCCGGGATGATTTTGGAACGGTAATAGAATTTGGCGGCAACACGGAGGTTGGTCCGCAGGGCGGTGGCGCATTTCCGCTTGGCGCACCTATTGGCCCGGGCGCCTACCCCAGTTTGACTATTATTCGGGACACCCTGCACCTGCCAGAGAATGGCTGTTATTCCATTCATATTTCAGATGCTTACGGAGATGGCATGTGTTGTGATTTTGGTGCAGGCTATTACCGGATGTTCAACCTCGATAACCCCAACAATCCTGTCATCTCCGGTGGTGAATTCGATGCTTATGCCCGCCGGGCTTTTGGCGCGGGGGTCTTATCCGCCACACAGGAAGCAATACTGCCATTCAGCCTGGAACTATTTCCCAATCCCGTCATTAACTTGCTGAATATTGCCTGGGAAACAAGTTCATCTTTACCCATGCAGTTACAGATATATAATGCTATTGGCCAATTACAGCATGAAACAACTGAATCTGCTGCCAGCCAGCATTGGCAACTGGATGTTGCGCAGTGGCCACAAGGCATTTATTTCCTGCATATGACCCAGGAAGACCGTATCATAACCAAAGCTTTTCTAGTGGGAAAGTAGTTTAATACTAGATTTTAGCTGCCAGTATCTCCATCTGACGAGCCAGGTATTTCCCTAAAATATCAAATTCAATATTGACACTGTCTCCAGCCTTCAGGGTCTTAAAGTTGGTATGCTCCCAAGTGTAAGGTATGATCGCCACTGAAAAATGATCCAGAGAAGGCGAGACTACGGTAAGGCTTACTCCATTGAGACAAACAGAGCCTTTATCCACAAGCAATCCTGCCTGTTCAGGACGAAAACGAAAGGTGTACTTCCAGGAGCCGCCTGTTTCCAGCACTTCCACACAGGTTGCCAGCTCATCAACATGGCCCTGAACGATATGCCCGTCCAGACGTCCACCCACAGGCAGGCACCGTTCCAGGTTGACAAGTGTTCCTGGCTGCCAATTGCCCAAATTGGTACGGCGAAGCGTTTCCTCCACCGCCGTTACCCGGTGGGTTCGATTGTCCTGTGCTACCACCGTCAAACAAACGCCATTATGGCTGACGCTCTGATCCACTTTAAGCGCTGCAGAAACAGGGCTTTCAAGGGTAAAATGAACGTTGGTCCGATCTTTTTCAACCGCTACAACTGTTCCTAGTGATTCTATGATACCGGTAAACATATTTTGAAAAGCAGAAACACCTTAATCGCGTTTAGGTTTATACTTGGCCATTTCCAGGAATTTTTGAGCATCGGTCATGTGAAACAATTCCTGCATGGTTGTTTTAGGGTAACGTTTCATGTAGGCTTTCACAATGCGTAAACCTATCCAGTTTGCAATTTCGCCAGGTGCTTCCTGAAACACCGCCGGAGCGTTTGGGCTGGGAGTAACCAGTTTCCGGATTTTATCAAATTCTGTACTGTAAAGCAGCTTTTCACTCAGTAAACGCGCCCAAACCTCGGATTCATTGGCATAGCAGCCCTCCATTTGAATGCGGGTATATCCCATTTTTAAACTATCAGGCACCTCCGGAAGTATACAATCTAACAGATAAAGCTCCTTGCCATTGTGAAGCATGATGTCTAATAGTCGCTGCCCAGGTGGTCCGTCTGCACTATTCTGCGCAACTGCTTTGGCCAATCGAACCTGAATATTGTCTTTGGTAAACTGGCGGCGCATGAAAAACGGGAACACATCCGGATCATATCCAGGATATGTTTCTCCCAAAAAAAGGTCCAACCCAATTCCGCAAAGACTATCGCCTGCCGTGAAGGCATCTGTGGCATATTCCGAGATCATGGTGATCACTTGCGGGGTAGGTTTTTCCGGATAATAATATTTGTAATACCGGAACATCCTGGTCAGATCTTTCTCTAACCAGCTCAAGTCTCCATAAACCTGTTGCACGGTATCGTATAAATGCCGGATTTGAGGTGTTGACAGAAATGCCGCCAGTGCCTCACGCGGCGTTTCATTAGGGTTGGATTGATCATGTATGATTTCATTACAAAAGAGCGGCAGCATCATCGGGTATTTGCCCAATAAGCCCTGCATACCCATTTGCAACTGGGTAGTATCCAGCGCAAAAATATCCTGTTCGAAGCGGTCCAGTTTAAAGTTGATTTTTACATTAGAAATATCCGGCCGTGGGATATCATCATCATGGCCACATGCTGTCAAAAAAGCAAAAGAAACCAATAAAAACAGGGGAAAACGCATAAAGAAGTTTAAATTATTAGAAAAACGGACACAAAGGTAGGAAACGAAGCATTGATGAACATGTTGTAGTCCGGGTGTGCCTGATTCCGGGTGCCAACCTTTTGTTTTCAGACCTCGTAGGTTCCAAAACCTACGAGGTCTGAAAACAAAAGGCCCAAAAGCGAACTTATTCACCATTAAAAACCGGCTGCCCGTAATGAAACGAGCAGCCGGTTGCATCACTTATCGTAAGCCTGGATAGGTTTTATTTCAAACCGAACCCACGGCGAATCTTGTTCAAAGCACTTCCGGCATGTACCCACTCAATTTGCTGGTCGTTGTAGGAGTGGTTCACGTCAAAAGTTTCTGAAGAACCATCAGCATGATCCAGGCGAATCTTCAGTGGCTTGCCTGGCGCAAAAGAGTCGAAACCAAGAATGCTCACTTTGTCATCCTGACGTACTTTGTCGTAATCGGCCGGATTGGCAAAGGTAAGCGCCAACATACCCTGTTTTTTCAGGTTGGTTTGGTGAATGCGCGCAAATGATTTTACCACTACTGCTTTTACGCCCAGGTAGCGGGGCTCCATGGCAGCATGTTCGCGGCTGCTGCCCTCACCGAGGTTTTCTTCCCCGAAAATAATGGTGCCAATGCCCTTTTTCTGATAATGACGGGCAGAGGCCGGCACTTCCATAAATTGGCCTTTATCTACGTTGAACACCTTGTTGCGTTCACCATTGAAGAAGTTTTCCGCACCGATGTAGCAGTTATTGGAAATGTTTTCCAGGTGACCGCGGTATTTCAACCACGGACCCGCCATAGAAATATGGTCGGTGGTGCACTTACCTTTTGCTTTGATCAGCACGCGCATATCGGTCATTTCTTCAGTAGAAATCGGCTTGAACGGCTTTAGCAGTTGCAAGCGCTGACTGTCTTTGGCTACGGCCACTTTCACTTTGCTGCCGGATTTTGCAGGAGCAATGAACCCTGCATCTTCCACTGCAAATCCTGCTTTCGGCAACTCAATACCTTTTGGCGGATCAAGCTTTACCTGTTCACCTTTCTTATTGGTGAGGGTTCCTCGCTTAGGGTTGAAGGTCAGGTCGCCTGCAATGGCAAATGCCGTAACGATCTCCGGAGAAGCTACGAACGCGTGCGTATTTGGGTTGCCGTCGTTACGGGAGGTGAAGTTCCGGTTAAAGGAGGTCATGATAGAGTTTGGACGCTTCATATCATCCATATGGCGTGCCCATTGGCCGATACATGGGCCGCAGGCATTCGCCATCACAACGCCACCAATTTTTTCAAACTCTTGTAATAGTCCGTCACGCTCCGCCGTGTAACGGATCAGCTCTGAGCCCGGTGTAATGGTGAATTCTGCTTTCACTTCAATTCCTTTCTCCTTAGCCTGACGTGCAACCGAAGCTGCACGGGTGAGATCCTCATAGCTGGAGTTGGTGCAAGAACCAATAAGACCAACTTCCAGCTTGGCTGGATACTTGTTCTTTTTAACCGCAGCAGCAAACTTGGACAACGGCCAGGCCAGATCCGGCGTGAATGGACCATTGATATGTGGCTCCAGTTTGCTCAGGTCGATTTCAATAACCTGATCAAAGTATTTTTCTGGTTGCTCATAGCACTCCTGGTCGCCGGTGAGGTAAGGCGCAATTTTGTTGCACATAGCTGCTACTTTGCTACGGCCTGTAGCCTTCAGGTAACGCGCCATACTCTTGTCGTAACCAAATGTAGAGGTGGTTGCGCCAATTTCAGCACCCATGTTGCAAATAGTACCCTTACCGGTTGCACTCATGCTTTGAGCGCCCGGACCAAAATATTCCACAATAGCACCGGTACCACCTTTTACGGTAAGAATACCAGCTACTTTGAGGATTACGTCCTTGGGAGATGCCCAACCGCGTAATTTACCGGTGAGTTTCACCCCAATCAGTTTGGGCATTTGCAGTTCCCATGCCATGCCGCTCATGGCATCTACCGCATCCGCTCCGCCCACACCAATAGCTACCATGCCCAGGCCACCGGCATTCACGGTATGGGAGTCCGTGCCGATCATCATACCGCCCGGGAAGCCATAATTTTCCAATACGATCTGGTGAATGATACCTGCACCAGGCTTCCAAAAGCCGATGCCATATTTCTGAGATACCGTGCTCAGGAACTCAAACACTTCCTTGTTCTTGTCTAATGCCACAGCCATATCCTTTGCTGCGCCAACCTCAGCTGTGATCAGGTGGTCACAGTGAACCGTACTTGGAACTGCCACTTTTTTCCTTCCGCAGGTCATAAACTGGAGCAACGCCATTTGGGCGGTTGCATCCTGCATGGCTACTCGGTCAACCTGAAAAAATACATAATCCGAACCACGCTTGTAATCTGCCATCGGATTGTCCGGATGCAGGTGCGCAAACAGGATCTTCTCAGAAAGCGTAAGCGGGCGTTTCACTTTGGCTTTCGCCGCATCCACGCGCGCCGGGAAGGAGGCGTAAAACGCCTTGAGCATTTTAATATCAAATATAGTTGAGGCCATTGATGTGATTTTTTTGATTAAAAAAGCGCGCAAATGTAGCGGTTTAACATGCCAAATGGGTTAAAAAAACGGGGAAAAGTTTCAAAAAATGAGCAAAAACCCTCTTTTTTATACAAAATCTTAATAGAGAAAGATTTTTTTGGCAGCAACTTTAAACAAAAACTAATACTATTAGTTATAATAGTATTGCTTTCATAACACCACCTTTATGATGTCTCACTCAACCCTCAGCCCTCAAATACCGGAACCTCAAAAGGACCCACTTAAAACCGTACCGATTACCGTTACCCATGGAGATGGTATCGGCTCGGAAATTATGTCGGCCACACTCAAAATCCTGAAAGCGGCAGGCGCCAGACTGGATATTGAAACCATTGACATTGGGGAGAAGGTATACCTAAGCGGAAACACCTCAGGTATCCCGGCCGAGGCATGGGAGTCGCTCCAAAAAAACAAGATCCTGCTCAAAGCGCCCATTACAACACCACAGGGTTCCGGCTACAAAAGCCTGAATGTAACCCTGCGGAAAGTCCTTGGTCTTTATGCCAATGTGCGTCCTTGTGTCACGTATGCGCCTTTCGTTTCAACGGCTCACCCGGCTATGGACGTGGTGATTATTCGGGAAAACGAAGAGGATCTTTATGCCGGCATTGAACACCAGCAAACAGATGAGGTCATTCAGTGCCTGAAACTCGTTTCACGTCCGGGCACAGAAAAGATCATCCGTTACGCCTTCGAATATGCCCGCTTGCACAACCGGAAGAAGGTGACCTGCATGACCAAGGACAATATCATGAAACATACCGATGGGCTGTTTCACAAGATGTTCCGCGAAATCGGCCAGGAATACCCGGAAATCCAACAGGAACACATGATCATCGACATTGGTGCGGCACGTCTGGCCGACCGGCCTGAAATGTTCGATGTCATTGTTACCCTGAATTTATATGGCGATATTATTTCCGACATAGCCGCTGAAGTGAGCGGATCTGTAGGTCTGGCGGGGTCTGCAAATATTGGAGAAGATTTCGCCTTATTTGAGGCCATACATGGTTCAGCTCCGGATATTGCCGGCCAGGACATAGCCAATCCATCCGGATTACTGCTGGCAGCGCTTCAAATGCTGACGCATATTGGTCAGGGCGATATTGCTTCCAAAATTCAGAATGCATGGTTACGTACCATAGAAGAGGGCATCCACACAACCGATATATTCAACGAAAATAGCAGTACTAAAAAAGTAGGCACCCAGGCTTTTGCCGATGCAGTGATTGCCAAGCTCGGCGAAATGCCAAAATTCCTGAAGCCGGCAGTAACCAGCACCAAAAGCGAACGGATCCATATCAAACTCAAAGACCGCCCTGCTGCAAAGAAGGAATTGGTTGGAGTAGATATTTTCCTGCATCTGGCTGATAAAGATGTGGAAAAACTCGCTGATGCCATCAAGCATTACAAGGCAGGCAACATGGAACTGACCATGATCACCAACCGGGGCGTAAAAGTTTGGCCGGAGGGCAACCCCGCCACTTTCTGCACCGACCACTGGCGTTGCCGGTTCAAATCGCCGGAATTGAAGCCTTCTGAATTCCAGGATGTACTAAATTTGATGTTCAAACTCAGCCTGATCGGGTATCCTTCCATCAAAATGGAGATCCTGTACACTTTCGACGGAGTGCCCGGTTTTACGCTAGGTCAGGGACAATAGACACATACGCATACCATGAAAGCCCGAACTACGTGCTGCCTGAGCAATCAGGCGGCACGTATCGTTATCACCGGGAAATAACCATCTCCTTCACATACCGAAGCTTTCCATCGCTGGCTCGAACCGCCAGGGTGTATACCCCGGAGGCCAGATTTTCGAGATCAATGCGGTGTTCGGTCGTGTTGGTTTGATCGCTCCAAACCAGGCTACCGGCTGCATTACTTAGTTCCAATCTCCATGAATGCTCAGCGGGTGGAAGAACCACCACCATCCAATCTGTTGCCGGATTGGGGTACAGCAGTAAGGCGTTTGCTTCGGCGCCCGGACTGCCGGTAGATACCATCCATTCCACTGTTACTTTATATTCGGCTGTACAGCCGTTTTTATCGGTGATTGTAACGGTATACATGCCGGCCGACAGAGTAGCAATGCTCTGCTGGGTGCTGCCGGTACTCCACAAAAAGTCAAAGGGCGATTTACCGCCCAATACTGCCACCACAGTTACCTCTCCATTGGGCGGGTTGTTTTGTGTTTGATCTATGGCAGCGGTGATAGCCCAAAGGGAATCCGGCTGGGTAAAGGGCGGAAAGGCAAAAGAGGCCGTGCAGCCGTACACATCCGAAACGGTTACGGCATAATTGCCCGGGCTCAAGGGTTGCGCTAAAGAATCTGTGCCGTTCCATCCCTGCCATTGCCAGCTAAAAGGTGCAGCGCCTGTTACCGGCGTAGCCGACAACCAGCCTGTTCCGCCGTAGCACGGTATGGCCTGTCCGTTTACCAACAGGGTAATCATACCTTGCAGGCCAATTTGTGCCGAGCTGGAATCCATACAACCGTTAACATCCGTAAGCGTGAGTGCATATTGACCGGGTCCGAGATGGGATAAAAATGCGGTATCTGTTGCGGCAGGAAGCCATTGATATTGATAAGGAGGAGTACCGTTGCTTACATTGGCGTTCAAGGCGCCGCCTTCTGTTTCTCCGCACTGCACATGGGTAGCTGTGAGGGAAAGTTCGGGTACCGGTGCTGTTTCAACCAGAACCGTATCTCTGATTTGCCGTCCGCTACCATCCGTGATGGTAAGTCGATAGGGGCCCGGGGGCAGGCCGTTTAATTCCGGACCATTGCCTGCAGAAGGTTCCCACTGATAGGTATAGGGTTCGCAACCATACGCCGGGCTGATGATAATACTACCATTGGAAGCGCCGGAACAGGCCGGTTTTACCAATGGCTCCGCCGCCTGTGCAAATGCCGGCGCCTCGTAGGGGCCTATATCTACTATACCTTCCAGGATGCGCGGATTTCCGGCCAAGTCTGTGAGTAAGCCGGCCGCGGCAGCATTGTTGCCGGCATTGATCAGCGGCGAGCAGGGCAGCAGGGTGTAATCTCCGGCAGCGGTATCGCGAAACATGGGATCGAGACCGGATAGATTGCCGGGGCCGCAGGTGAGACTTGGGAACTGATCGTTACAATCAAAAAAACCGAAACTGTTGTTAGTTATAACGGTATTATCACTTGACAAAGAATATTTTGATAAACTATCCGTAAAAATTGTATTGTTTATGAGTAATGAAGCCCCGCCAATGGAAATTAATTTATCTGTCAAACTATTTATAACAGGTCGGCGTTCATACAAAAATGCGCAGTTGGTTATAATAAACATTTCAATGTTATCCGAAAAAATAATACCGGAACTACTCGTTGTTTTATTATTCTCAAAAACTGAATTTGAAACACCTCCAATGGCCACATTTCCTATCAAGCTAAATCCACAAATTTCGGCACATTCGTTAGACCTAAAGACGGACTTATTGATGGAACTGGAAATGAATGAGCTTGGAAAAAACATACCACCAAAAATATTTTCTTCAAATATGGAATTCTCCAAATTTAATTCAGCAAAGACCCATGAAAGCAATATAGCATTGTACAAACCAATATTATAATTGTGCTTAATTTGGCAATTTTTAAGCGTAATAGAAGACGGAAGGCTGCTAATTTGATCTGTATTAATCAGGTTTGTTATCTCTGCCCCAGGTAAAGATATATGGTCTATGAATTGACACCCGTCAATGACCACTTCTCCATTCAAGTCATTACCGTTCGTAAAGAGTTTAATAGCCGCAGCATCCAAAGAAAAATTCGCTTTGAATTCACATTGTTGTATGGTCAAACTGCTCAACCCGTTTTTCCCGGTTACCAAATGCATTGCCCCCCCGCTTGTAACCGCCCGGTTTTGCTCAAACAAACAAGCGCTAAACGATACCTTGTTGGGCCCGTTACTATCGTTGTAAAACAAGCCGCCTCCGCGAAAGGAAGCGCGATTATTTGTAAACACACAAGCGTCCAGTTCATGGCCCCGTTCTTTCCAACTGCCGCCAAAACGGGCCATGCCTCCGCCGTTGATTTCGGCGTGATTTTCTTCAAAACGACAATCTATAAACCTGGGCGCTACGCCCGCCATGGAAGCGCCGTTGATCATCACTCCACCGCCAAACGACAGGGCACTGTTGCGCCAAAACCGGCAGTTTTGGATATTGGCCAGCGCATCCCAATTGCCGGCTTCTATGTACATGCCGCCGCCGCAAACGAAGCGGTCTCTGCTACTGCTTGACGAGGGTTCATCGTCAGCACGGCCATAACACAGGGTAAAACCGTCTACCACGGTGTTGGTATCCGGTTGAAACAGGTACATCACATTGAGGCTGTTGTCGGTGCTGTCGCCCGGCGTACCGATATCGCCGCTGAGCATGGCGACGTGGTTGGTCCAGTTGCGCTGATCCAAAGTGATTTCATTGCCTTCAAACCCGCCGTACAATCGCAGGCCGCTTTTGGGCTCGAAGGAGAGGTGTCGGTCTGTTGTAGCCGTAGGATAATAGACTCCTTCTGCTACCCAGACTTCATCACCCGCAATGGCGGTCTGAAGTGCCGATTGAAGATCGGTGAAGGCGTCCGTCCAGGAAGCGCCGTTGTTGGCGCCGGTGGCTGTGGCGTGGACGTAATAACGGTTTTGGGCTTGAGCGGTTATGCTCAGGAGGGCGGATATGGAGAGTAAAAGTATGTGTTTCATGTAAAGGTTTTGACGTTAAGAAGTTGATTCAAAAGGCAATTTTATTCACATTCAGCACACTTGGCGCGGACGGGTCTTTACAAGAGGACAGGCTGGGCGGCTCGGGTGGGCTACGAAGGGCCGCTCGATCGGTTAAAGCAACGCTCCCATCCCAAGCCTGTCATCTTGTAAAGAACTGTCCGCATCACGTACGAGCACCCCGAGTTCTATGCCCCAAGAGCAGGTATCGTAAGCTAAATTGTCCACGTTCAGCACACTTGGCGCGGACGGGTCTTTACAAGAGGACAGGCCGGGCGGCTCGGGTGGGCTACGAAGGGCAGCTC
>JBIKUE010000156.1:0-9379 GCA_044347755.1 Saprospiraceae bacterium | reverse complement strand
CCCGAGTTCTCGGGACTGTGCCCACAAGGCCTTCCAGAGATGGGAGGCCTTTTTTGTTTCTGTATGTCCCGATTTTATATCGGGAAAGTCGGAGGTTCGTCCCGAGTTCTCGGGACTGTGCCCACAACATAAGTCATCCCGAATTTGGGGGTGGCTCATGTTTCGTTTATGGCTTTGTGCCGCAGACCTCTGCCGAGGTCCTGTATACGATTTAGATCATATAAACAGGAGTAGCCCTGAAAAATTGGGGATGACTCATGTTTTTTGTTTCTGTATGTAATGAGAAAGGTGGGCGATAAATGCAGCCGCTTGTTTTTCAGAAACTAAATTGGTTCACCACTATTTCACTTTTAATCCGCTGAGTTATGATACACAAAAAGATAAGGTTTCTGCCCAGCAATCTTGAATGTAAATCCCATATCTTTGCAAATCCGAATTGTGAATTCGAATTTACAAAGATATGATCGCACGACAATCTTTTGAAAAAGTACAAGAACTGGCTCAGCAGTTCAAATCCGTAGCCATTTTAGGGCCCAGGCAAAGTGGGAAAACCACGCTTTCTCGTGCTGCCTTTCCTGAAAAGCCCTACGTCTCGCTCGAAAACCCTGATGCTCGCCGCTTTGCTTTGGAGGATCCCAGAGGTTTTCTAAAGCAATTCCCTAACGGAGCGATTCTTGACGAAATCCAAAGGACTCCTGAAATACTGTCCTACCTCCAACAAATTCTGGATGAAGATCCGCGCCGGGGTAAGTTTGTGCTCACAGGTTCCAACAATTTTTTGTTGGTACAAAGCCTGGCCCAATCACTGGCGGGTCGCGTGGCATATTTGGATTTGCTGCCTTTGTCGCTGGCCGAGTTGAAGCCCCTGGATAAGGCATTGGACGATGTTGACACCTGCATTTTTCAGGGCGGATATCCAGCCCTTTGGGCCGATGGTATTCCTGCTGCCAATTGGTTTCCTGCTTACCTCCGCACGTATGTTGAGCGGGATGTGCGGACTATCCGCAACCTCGAAAATCTTGCTCCCTTCGAAAAAACAATTGCCCTCTGCGCAGGTCGCGTTGGCCAATTGCTCAATCGGCAAAATATCGCGCTCGAAGCAGGGGTGTCCGATAAAACGGTGGAGGCTTGGTTGAGCATCTTACAGGCTAGTTATATTGTGTTTCTGTTGCCGCCTTGGTTTCAGAATTTCAACAAACGGATCGTAAAATCACCCAAACTTTACTTTTACGACACGGGCTTGGCTTGTTACTTGCTTGGAATCCGCCGGCCAGAAGACTTGCGCTTGCACCCATTCCGGGGAGCGCTTTTTGAAAACCTGGTAGTAGTTGAAATGCTCAAAGCACGGCTCAACCAGGGTGAACGCTCCAACCTTTTTCATTGGCGCGACAGCACAGGAAATGAAGTGGACGTAATTGTAGATAAGGGAATTCTACAAAAGGCAGTGGAAATAAAATCCAGCCAAACCATCTCTGACACTTTTTTTAAAGGCTTGCACTATTGGGAAAAATTAAGCGAACAATCAGGTGGTACAGTAGTCTATGGTGGTGACGAAACCCAAAGCAGAAGCAGCGGCCTTCAGGTAATTCCATGGCGCGAAGCCGGGAAGATTTGATTTAAAGTTGTCAAATCTCACCCCGAAGGAGTGTAGGTCTCGATGACCCAGGCGCGGCGGGGGCATTAATTATTGGCTAATTGCGATGGGTTTAAGAGGGAACACCATGTGGGGCGGAAAGTCGGAGGTTCGTCCCGAGTTCTCGGGACTGTGCCCACAAGGCCTTCCAGAGATGGGAGGCCTTTTTTGTTTGGGCATGTAATGAAAAAAACTCTTGAAGCATTGAATTTGCTCTGACAGGAAAACAGTCATCGAGTATTTAAAAAACAATGCAAATTCAAAGTTGAACACTAAGTCGCTCAAAAATATGGATATTACAAATCTTATCGAAGTAAAAAACTTTTTTACAAAATCAAATGCCCCCCTCAAGTAAACAACAACTTCACCGCTGCAATCAACAGCACCACCGACAAGCTGATTTTCAATGCCTTTTGTGGAAATTTAAAGGCCCCGGCCCACGATCCAATGAATCCGCCCAGCACGGCAATGCCCACCATGACCGCCATGTCTGCGGTAAAATCTACACCATGCTGAAGTTGGCCAGCGAGTCCGGCTATGGAGTTAACCACAATGAACAGCGCACTAATGGCTGCGGATTGTTTCACCGTTGCCCAGCCCAGCAACAGGAGCAGAGGGGATAAAATGATACCGCCCCCTATGCCAATCATTCCGGAAAGCAACCCGATAATGGCTCCGATCAACAGCGCTGCGGGCGGGAAAAGCGGCCTGTTTGCTTGCTGGAGCGTTTCCGTTGGCCATAAAAACCGAATAGCCGGGAAAAGCAGCAGCAGTCCCAATAGTTGTTTATAAATAGTAACAGGAACAGAAAGTAGTCCGCCCAGATAAGCCGCAGGAACGGCCGCAATGGCAAATGGCCAAAACAGTTTCCAGGAAAAGTATCCGCCCCGGAAATACGTAAGAAACGCAATGCTTGCCACAAAAATGTTTAGCACCAGTGCCGTGGGGCGCATCACTTCCGGTGCAAAGCCAAATAAGGCCATGAGGGCTAAATAGCCGCTGGCGCCGCCATGGCCCACGGAAGCATACAAAAAGGCCATCAGCAACAACAATACGCCAAACAGATAACTGAATTCAACGGTCATATCAGATTGGGTTAACCAGGTGTACTTCTACCATTTGTCCTTTTTCTATGGTTGTAGCCTCCTCGTCCAGTACAATGAGGCAATCTGCGAGGGCAAAGCCGTTCATTTTATACGATTCCTGTGCGTGCAGGGGGACCACCTGTTGGCCATCTATTTTGCCTTTCAGGAAATGCGTAAGTCCGGCCTTTTTGGTTACGGTTTCGCCGAGTATTTTCTGGGTAGTGCGTGGGAATGAATCCTTTCTACCCATCATTTGCTGCAATAGCGGTTCCACATATTCGTAATAACAGGTGAGCACAGATCCCGGGTTTCCTGGCAGCGCAAACACCCGTTTTTGGTCCTTTTTTCCATAAAATAGCGGCTTCCCGGGCTTTTGTTTCACCTTGTAGAATCCGGTTTCAACACCGCAATAATCCAGCGCTTTTTTCACCAGATCATAATCGCCCACGGAAATCCCGCCCGTACAAAGGGCTATATCGCAACTTTCCAGTACTGTTTGCAAACAACGAATGATTTCCGGTTCGTCATCGTCGCAACGAAAGACCAGCTCGGGTTGGATGCCCAGCTCCTGAAGGGCGGCTATTAGGGTAAAGGAATTGCTTTCATACACTTGTCCGGGCTGAAGAGAAGTTCCTGGTTTAGCCAGTTCTTTTCCGGTAATGATGAGTCCAATGCGAGGTTTGGTCCAAACATCCACGGTGGTGATGCCCAGGCCGGCCAGCAAGCCAATGACTGCCGGATTAATCAGTGTGCCTTCTGGCAAAACCAGATCTCCCTTTGAGGTTTGCGAGGCGCGCGGACGCACATTGGCGCCGGATTTCAGATCAGGGTCTTCCAGGTAGAGTAGGTTGTTTTCCCGGTGTACTTTTTCCTGCATCACAACGGTATCAGCGCCTTCTGGCACCGCCGCTCCGGTAAAAATACGCATGGCTGTGCCTTTCTTTATGGGCCCTTCAGGCGCTACACCGGCCTGAACTTCACCAACAACTTGCAATGGGTTCCCGGCATCAGCAAATTGCAAGGCATAACCATCCATGGCCGATTGATCGAAAGGGGGCATATCTACCGGAGAGAACACGGGCGCAGCGAGTATCATACCCTGACTGTCGGCCAGTGGTCTGGTTTCAGCTGTTAAGGACGGAATGGAGGTGGATATGATTTGTTTGGCGATGGAGACGGATGTCATGGTGTGGGTTGCTGGAGTGTTTTTCCCGCAGATTGCGCAGAGAGGGGTTTTTCCCGCAGATTACGCAGATGGACCGCAGATTACGCAGAAGACGTTCGGTTGGGTATTTTCAATGAATTAAAACGGATAAGGGGTGTTTCTTCAAACCACAGCAGGCCGATCAAATCGTAAATCCCAAATCATAATTCCAAATCGGAAATCGGAAATCGTTAATCGGAGATCGTAAATCCCTACCCGCCAATGGCAATCATACTGCGATTCTGTAGTTTATCTGCTTCAATATGGTCGTAATCTTCGCGGAGTTGTCCGCCGAGTGCTTCTTCTTTGAGATCGAGGCAATGTTTGATGAGCGGCACGATGTCTTCGCCTTTACGCAATGCACCGAGCAGATCCACTTCGCTTCGGGAAAACAGGCAGTTTTTCATTTTTCCATCGGCGGTGAGACGCATGCGGTTGCAGCCGGAGCAGAACGGAGCGCTCATCGTGCTGATGATGGCGAAAGTGCCACGGTGTCCGTATACCTGGTATTTTCTGGCCGTATCATTTTTGGCGTCCTGCAGTTTTTCAAAGTCGAAACGGGTTCCGATCAATTCCAGCATTTGTGCAGCCGGAAACACCTGCTCATGCTCCCATTGATTGCCCTGGAACGGCATAAACTCAATGAACCGGGAATGTATGGGCAAATCGCGGGTGAGCGCCACAAAATCGGGCAGTTCCTGTTCGTTTACGCCCTTCATGACTACCGTGTTCAATTTAACACGCAAGCCTTTTTCCATCATCAGTTCCAGGTTTCGCCAAACCCGGTGCCAGTTGTCGCGGCGCGTTAGGGCAAAAAAGGTTTCCGGATGGAGCGTGTCCAGGCTCACGTTGAGCGAGCGAATACCTGAGCGGAGGAACAGATCTGCAAACTGATCAGCCAGTACGGCATTGGTGGTGATGGTTAATTCCACCGGAAGGACGGACAGGCGTTCGATGATCTCCGCAGCTTCTTTGCGTACCAGTGGTTCCCCGCCGGTGAGTCGGATCTTGCGCACCCCATGCTCCACAAAGATTCGTGCCATGGTTTCGATCTCTGTGGCCGACATCAATTGGTTGTGCGGCATGCAACGAATATGTTCATCTGGCATGCAATAGGAGCAACGCAGGTTGCAGGAGTCCGTCAGGGAAATCCGCAGGTAATCGTGCACGCGATGGAAGCGATCGGTGAGCATGGTTAAGGCTTAACAATGTATGGCCGGGTAAAGTTCGGAAGATTTTTGGGAATGGTGTTGGGTATGGGGTTTATGGGGGAAGTATCCTTTTTGTTGAAAATACCACTGAAAGTTTAGCCTGTAGTGTTGTTCCCCTTGATTTGTTGCCTTTTGGCAGTCAATAATTCGCGTTTCAGCGCATCCGCATTGCAACCTTTGCAAACATTTCCCAAATCCCGCGTGGTCACGGTGCAATGACCTTACTTTTGTGCCGGATTACCAAAACAACGATTCCAATGTCCATGCTCAAACGCACGATTATACTTTGTTTGTCCGTCTTCTCTCTTTCGGAACTTGCTGCACAAGTTGCTACCCAGCCAGCCGTTGCGGAATACGACTCCACCTATATAGAAGGATTTCTGGAGGGCATCCCTGCCGGAACCGCCAAATTGGTAGGTATGTGGGGCGATCAGAACTATATCATCGACTCCGCCAAGGTAGATGCGGCCGGACACTTTATCCTGAGTCGCAAAAAAACCATGCCCTCCGGATTTTATACGTTCCTTCTGCCGGGAATGAAACAGATGTCGATCCTGGTGGATAAAGATCAACGTATGACGCTCCGGGCTACTGCCCCTGATTTTTTTGGTACCATGCAGGTGGAAGGCTCCATCAATACGCAACTTTTTTACGAATCGGTGCGGTTTCAGAACAAACAGGAGCCTGAAATGGCCCAGACAACGGGTATAATGAATAAATCTGCGGCGAATTCGCCGGAGTTTCAGCAGGCTAAACAGCGCCAGACACAGTTGCTCGACGAGCGCAAGGCGTATCTGGATGGCATTTATAAAAAGAATCCCAAAGCATTCTTTACCAAGTTCAAAACCGCCGGACAAAACCCGGACTTCAAGGAGTTTAAAAAGCTAAACGGCGATGTAGACACTCTGCGCCAACTCCTGCACTACCGGGATCATTTCTGGGACAATGTTGACTTTGACGATGATCGTCTGCTCAACACTCCGGTGATTGCCAACAAGCTCAAACGTTACATCAAAGAACTCACCCCTCAGCATCCGGATTCCCTGATTAAGGTAGCCGATCCGCTGATCCGAAAGGTGATCAACAAGCGCCAGTATTTCAAATATTTCGCCAACTGGATCGCCTTGCAATATGAGAATACCAAAAGCACGGTGATGGATGGTGAAGCGGTATATGTACACATCATCAAAAATTTCTTCACCCCGGAACTGGCCTGGTGGGAAGATGCCAAAAACCTGCCGCCCCTGCAAAAGCACGTCTGGGAAATGGAAGCCAGCCTGATGGGGCGCAAAGGCCCGGACGTACAGGCTATGGATCTTAACGGACAAATGAAAAGCATCTACGAAAAAACGGCGCCCATCATTGTTGTGTTTATGTATAGCCCCGACTGCGAACACTGCCAAAAAGAAGCAGCCGAGGTAGAAGCCATTTACCGCAAATGGAAAACCCACGGCGTAGATTTTTATGGAATTGCCGTGAGCACAACCGATGAAGAGTGGAAGAAGTTCTCTCGAGAGAAAGGATTCACCTTTACCAATGTATTTGATCCAACAAACCGCGCCATTTACGCCAAGTATTTTGTAGACATCACCCCTGAGCTTTATGTACTCAATAAAGATCGTACCATCGTAGCCAAAAATCTGCATGCCAGCCAACTCGAAGCCATCTTTGAGAAAGAGCTGAAGAAGCTGGCAAAAGGGAAGTAAAAGGCACGAGGCTCAGCGCGAAGGCACTAAGGCGCGAAGAAACAAAGGCACGAAGGGGTTCTGTGATTACGAAAATTCAAAAGTTTCGTAATCACAGAACCCCTTCGCTACTCTGCACATCCACGCAGCTGCACTAAAAAAAACACCTATGGTCATCAGACAAGTCGAAAAACAAGATGAGCCACATCTGGCTGCTTTGATCAGAACCGTGTTTGAGGAGCACAAGGCCCCAACTGTAGGAACGGTTTATTCCGATCCTACTACCGACCATCTTTACGACTTGTTTCAGGCAGATCGGGCTATTTTATGGGTGGCGGCAGTCAATGGCGAACTGGTGGGATGTTGCGGAGTTTATCCAACAGAAGGCTTGCCGAAGGATACGGCCGAACTCGTAAAGTTTTATATCCTGTCAAAAGCAAGAGGCATTGGCATTGGCAAACAATTGATGGAAAAGGCCATTTCCTCGGCAATGGAATTTGGTTACCGGAACATATACCTGGAAAGTATGCCGGAGTTTGCCAAAGCTGTTTCCATGTATACCAAATTGGGCTTCAAAATGTTAGACCATGCCATGGGCAATTCGGGGCATACGTCGTGTAATATTTGGATGTTGAAGCGTATCGTTTGAACGGCAATCGGAACTTATATGGGCGCCCCCTGTTATACGCGCTCCAGGTATTTTTTAGCCTGCCTTAAAACATGCGTTCTTTCTACTTCCTGCTCCTCTTCACCCTTGGGGCTTTGCGCAGCAACGGGCAGGAGGCACTACCGTTCTTTTCCGATCTTTCCAATCAGCCTGCCTTCAGGCCCACTTTTGATGCAGTGACTATGGGGCAGGATCTGTATTACCTCATCAATGATGATGGCATTGCCGGCGCCATTGTTTACAAGCTGAATGCCGACGGAGATGTAGTTGTTACCCGCCAGCTGGAGGCCGGGTACTATCACTATGGTAACTTGTTTACCTACAACAATCGACTGTTTTTTGACGGGCTCCGGGTGAAAGATACCCTCAACAGCGATCATGCCCTGCTGGAATTTGATGCCGATCTGAACATCGTTCTAAGCCAAAACTGGCCGGATCTGGTACCGGATAAAGCAGGCATGTTCATCTACAGGGGTGCGGCAGGCTTGATTTCCTTTGACCGCGGCGCGCGAATGATTCGCAATGATACCCTGTATTCTGTGATGCCTTACGCGCTGGATGTGTCCGGACTCGGTCCTTTCCTGCCACGTACCATGTACGAGGTACTGGGGCTGGACGGCTCGGTGTATTACACCAAATTCCTGAAAAATATCGATTCGTTGTATTACCACACCTATACCTCGATAGGGGAAGATGCTTTTTACCTTTTCGGGTATATGGAGGGACCTACCGTACCCGGTGGCGATAGTTTTAGCGACGGCGGACTCATGGGACGGTTTAACCTGCAAACCGGAGTGGTGGAAGGAACCAGTTGGTACAATGATCCTTTTTTGGGTAATGGCACCGACGGCGGCATGGGGCAGTACCTCAATGGCCGTATTTATTGCAGTTCTTACACTGCAACCACCCTGGAAGAAGCGGAATACGCCGGTTCGGGTTGTCCGGAAAGAACAGTAGTACTTGAGGCCCGAACGGCCAATCTGGCGCTGATCAAGGGATACAATCTGCCGACTTGCGGATTCGTAACCAATGGCGGGAAGGCATTTGCCACCGATTCCGATGGATTTATCTACTACGCCAATTACAACTTCAGCGAAGGACTCACCTATGTGTTTAAATTCGATAGTTTACTGAACCCCGTTTGGCAGAAAAAATACGCCATCAAGTTCCCTTATTCCATTTTACACACCGCACAGGGCTATCTCGTGCTCAATTGCATTTCAGATATCTTCAGCCCGGTGCTGGAAATTCACCGGATAGACGGGCAGGATGGTGAATTGGTAGGTTCCACGGAGTTGCCGATGTATGCGCCGGAAACCTTGGCGTATTATCCCAACCCCTTTAAAACAACGGTACAGACAGATTTGACCAATGCACAAACCGGAAGGCTCCTGGTGTTCAATCAGCAAGGACACCTGGTGGCCGAAATGGCTCCGCCCTGTTCGCAGGTGAACCTGGCCACTTTGCCTGTGGGAAGCTATCTGCTGAGATTGCTTGATCCTGTTTCTCTCAGGGTAATGGGGCAGCAATGGCTGGTGAAGGGGGAGTAAAAGCTTACTGTGATAAAGTGATTTTGGTGATTTGGGCGATGCAAGTACTTGATCTCAGGATGATTGAAAATCAAGAATTTACATCACTCAAATCATCAAAATCATTCTAATCACAGTATAATATAGGTGCATTTATGACGGTACACCAGACAATAAGTGTTAAAACCTACGGACTTTGGTGTGGTACATCTTATACATGGAATCTCACCCGACTTCTCTTAGCTGGACTTTAGCCAAATGAAGAAGAAAGAACTCCTTGGAAGTAACTAATTTTGGAGTAACCACACTCTTAAAATTATGATTACTTTACCCAAGGAGTTCAGTCAACAAATATCGGTGTTTGC
>JBIKUE010000250.1:0-2714 GCA_044347755.1 Saprospiraceae bacterium | reverse complement strand
ATTTGGGAATCAAAATCCGGGATAATCCGCCCTGAACAATGGCTGTCATGAGCCCTACAAAAGCCAAAGAATATCCTACCCAGCGCTCGTCCCAATTGAATTTTTTCATGGTGATATACGTCCAGGTACTTTGGTTGGCATGCCCGGCTATGTATATGCAAATCAGAGACGCTACGAGACTCAAAATCACCGGATACCGCCGTAAATTCAGCAAAGAACCAATCGGGTTTGCTCGTTTCCACTCGAATGGCCTGCGGTTTTCAGCACTGAGGGATTCTGGGAGGATAAAATAACCGTACAGCCAATTTAGCAGTGCCAATCCTGCGGCAGCAAAAAATGGCGCCCGTATCCCGAAATGAAAGGAAACAATCCCGCCAATCAATGGTCCGATGATAAATCCCAATCCGAAAGCAGCACCCACAATACCAAAGTTTTGAGCCCGCTTTTCAATAGGACTTACATCGGCTATGTAGGCCATTCCGGACGTAAAGGAGGCTCCGGTGATACCACCCAGCACGCGACCAATAAAAAACCACCAGATGTTTGGTGCAAAACCCTGGATAATGAAATCAATGCCAAAAGCAAAAAGGGATGCCAGAATCACCGGTCTGCGCCCATAGCGATCGCTCAAGCCGCCGATGATAGGGGAAAACAGGAACTGCATTCCCGCATAGGTAAACATCAGGATCCCACCCCAACGCGCAGCCGTACTCAAATCGCCGCCGGTCATCTCCTCCAGCAATCTGGGTAATACAGGGATAATCAGTCCAAAACCGATCACATCGATCAGCATGGTGATAAAAATAAAAGCAAGGGCGGGTGTGCGGGAGCTAGACATGTGTAGCGTTAGAAGGGCAAACAAGTATGCCGGAATGTTATTCCGGCCTGGCTAATGACAAGCCTTCGAAATAATAGCAAAGATGGGGGTTTGAGTAAGGATGCAGAAAAATTATTTTTTATGAACAAAATAAATTATTCAACTATTCAATAGAATAATTGAATGTATCTTTGCACACATGGACAAAAGAGTATTTAAAGACACCATTTACACGGCCATTGCAGGCATGGCCAAAGCGCTCGCTCATGCCAACCGACTGGAAATTCTTGACCTGCTGGCCAATGGCGAAAAAACAGTGGAGCAAATTGCTGCCCAGACCGCCATTTCTGTAGCCAATGCTTCACAGCACCTGCAGGTCCTGAAACAGGCAAGGTTGGTTCGTTCGCGCCGGCAGGGTAATTTTATATATTATACCCTAAACGGTCAAAAGACTTACGAGGCCTGGAAAGCGCTGCGGGATCTGGCGCTGGACATGGAGCCGGACATAAAACAGACTATGCAACAATACCGGGAGGAGGCAGGCAGTTTGCCGGGGGTTAAATACGCTGAAATTTCTGATGATCTCGATCCAATATTGCTTGATGTACGACCGGCAGAGGAGTTCAATGCAGGACATCCGGGAAAAGCCTATTCCATTCCCATTGCCGAACTTCCCCAACGACTTGGCGAATTGCCTCGCGATAAAACCATTATTGCTTACTGCCGTGGACCTTTCTGCACTTTTGCTGACGAGGCGGTACAACTGCTGATAGCCAACGGTTTCCATGCAGTACGCCTTGAAGAAAGTTACCTCGACATTTCCTTGAATGAATCACAATGGACCAATTGATATGCAAAAAGAAATTGAACTTGGTTTGAAACAGAACTGGCAACAATTCTCCCTGCTGGTACTCGTCAACGCGTTCGTAGGCGGCATGGTGGGTATGGAACGCAGCATTCTGCCCCAACTGGCCGATGCGGAATTCGGCATAGCCGCCAAAACGGCGGCGCTGTCGTTCATCGTAGCATTTGGTTTTGCCAAGGCCTTTGCCAATCTGTTTACCGGCACACTGGCGAGTAAACTGGGGCGTAAAAAACTGTTGCTGCTGGGCTGGGCGTTGGGTATTCCGGTGCCCTTCCTGTTGATATTTGCCCCCACCTGGGGCTGGGTTGTGGCGGCCAACATCCTGCTCGGGGTACATCAGGGATTCGCCTGGTCGGCCACCGTAGTAATGAAAATTGACCTCGCCGGCGAACGTGATCGCGGCCTGGCCATGGGCCTGAACGAATTTGCCGGCTACCTGGCCGTTGCGCTGGCGGCCTTCGCCACCGGTTGGATCGCCAGCCAGTACGGACTGCGCCCTTATCCGTTCTATCTGGGGGTAGGGCTCTCGGTGCTGGGGCTGTTGTTTTCCTGGCTGCTGGTGCGCGATACCCATGGACACATGGCCAAGGAGGCCGCCGGCAGCAAAACGCCTCGTCTGGATCATATTTTCCGGCAAACAAGCTGGAAGCATCGCAACCTGGGTTCCGTCACCATTACCGGACTGGTAAACAACCTCAACGACGGCATGGTATGGGGGCTTCTGCCCTTGTTTTTGGTGCAAAAGGGATTCCCCCTGAAGGAAATTGGTCTGCTGGCAGCCGTTTATCCGGCTGTTTGGGGGATCGGACAACTGTTCAGCGGACGCCTGTCAGATTTCGTGTGTAAAAAAGATCTGTTGTTGTGGGGCATGACCCTCCAGGCATTGGCGCTGTTCGGCCTGGCATTTGCCAATGGGTTTTGGCCTTTCGCAGCGTTGCTGGCCTTGCTGGGCTGGGGTACGGCCATGGTTTATCCCACTTTTTTAGCCTCCATTGCCGATAATACGCACCCGCTTGACCGGGCCAAAAGCCT
>JBIKUE010000249.1:0-2766 GCA_044347755.1 Saprospiraceae bacterium | reverse complement strand
TCGCAGGAGCTGAATGTGCTGTTGCAAAACGCGGAACTGGCGTCCATGCTTCAGGTATTCGAAGTAGCCGATCATGAAATTGCGCTGCTGTACCGCGATGGCTTGTTCCATCAGGTGTTGACCGCCGGCAAGTTCGCCTTCTGGAAAGGGGTTACCGCCTACCATGTGGTACAGGCAGACATTACCCGCACCGAAGAAGTGAACATTGATCTGAACCTGATTGCCAAGGGCAACCTGGCAAACTACCTGCGGGTGGTACAGATTGCAGCCTTTGAAAAAGGAATCCTGCTCATCAACGGCGCCGTAGTGCGCACGTTGGAACCAGGAAGCTATTACTTCTGGAAAAACCAGGATTCGGTAGCGAGCCTAAAAACCGATATGCGCCAGATGACGGTGGATATCAGCGGCCAGGAAGTACTGACCCGCGATAAAGCCCAACTGCGCATCAACGTGACGGTGCAATACCGTGTGACCGACATCATGAAGGCGCTTGTGGACAACAAAGACTTCGATAAGCAACTGTACACACAGATGCAAATGACCCTGCGAGAAATCGTGGGCAAGTTGAGCTTCGATGAATTGATGGAAAGCAAGGATCAGATTGCAGCACAGGCATTGGCTACTGCAACGGAAAAAGCCCGCGAGCTGGGCGTGGAGTTGATGGATTTCGGGGTAAAGGATATTGTGTTGCCTGGCGATGTAAAAGAGATCATGAACCAGGTACTGGTTGCGGAAAAACGCGCCCAGGCCAACGTGATCATGCGCCGGGAAGAAACGGCCTCCACCCGAAGCCTGTTGAACACCGCCAAACTCATGGAAGAAAACGCCATGTTGTTCAAGCTCAAGGAAATGGAATACGTGGAAAAAATTGCCGAAAAGATCCAAACCATCCAACTCTCCGGAGGCGGCCAACTGGTGGATCAGCTGAAGCAATTGTTTGTACGCTAGTAACAAGTAGCCCCAGCGGGGCGATAAAATGTGTAGCCCCAGCGGGGCGATCATATTTGTAGGCGATAAAATTTGTATCCGGCCGGCGCAACAGGGAGGTTGCGCCGGCGGAGGTGATGGTGGGTGGATTATAGTTATATTATTTCTGTATCTGCTTAAATGAAAGGTGTGAAAAAAAATGCTGAATTGATTCAGCAAAAATTAATAATAATTGATGAGTCAATTCAGCAAATTTTATTAATTTTGCCATAAAAACACCTGCAATGGACAATTTGCTGATTCAATCTCGCCGCCTTTTAGCCAGCATTGATCTTCATTATTTTCGGTTTTTGCACGATGAGATACGGTGGGACTGGCGGCTGATCGGCATAAAAGGTGCTCGTGGGGTGGGCAAAACCACCCTTTTATTGCAACAACTGCATCGACTGCCCGATTCGGCAAAAGGGGTTTACTTGTCGCTGGATGATTTGCACTTTACCCAAAACACCCTTCGGGAAACTGTTGAACAACTTCGGTCAACGGGGATTACCTATTTTTTCCTGGACGAGGTGCATAAATACCATCATTGGTCGAGGGAGATAAAAAACCTGTATGACAACTACCCGGATATATTTATTGTTTTTACCGGTTCATCCATCATCGAACTGAACCTTCAGGAAGTGGATCTGAGTCGCCGTGCTGTTATGTATGAACTGCCGGGGCTTTCTTTCCGGGAATATCTGATCTTAAGCGGGGTGGTTACACTACCGGCGCTCAGGCTGGAGGATATACTCCAAAAGCATGAGTCCATAGCTTCGGACCTCGTTTTAACATTCAAGCCTTTGGCTTATTTTCAGTCGTATTTAAAGGAAGGTGTTTATCCTTACTTTTTGGAACACAAAGATCTTTATCATTATCGGTTAAAGCAGGTGGTCAGGCTTGTTTTGGAAACAGACCTTTCCACAGCTGAAAGAAGCAGAGTGATGCAGGTGCAAAAGATTGGACAACTATTGCAAATCATAGCGGATTCGGTACCGTTCAAACCCAATATTTCCCAACTTGCAGGTAAATTGGGGCTGGATAGAAACACTTTGGTGCGCTACCTCCATCATTTGCAAAATGCCCGACTTATACAACTTTTGTATGCGGAAGGCGCCAATTTGTCGGTACTGCAAAAGCCTGAAAAAATCTATCTCAATAATAGCAACTTAGCCTACGCGCTTTGTTCGAACACCCCAGAGCCGGGCAGCATTCGGGAGATATTTTTCTACCACCAACTCAGCCATGGGCATTCCTTAACCTATTCCGGCATTGCAGATTTTATCATTGATAATGAATGGACCATTGAAATAGGCGGCAAAACCAAAGGTTTTGAGCAAATCAAGCCGGTTGCCAATGGTTATCTGGCGCTTGACCAGATGGAGATAGGCGTTGGCAGGAAAATTCCGCTGTGGCTGTTTGGGATGTTGTATTGATCAAATGGGGGATATTTCATGTCTTAATTGATATCTCTTTTTTTCAAATGTTTCACCACTATCGTCGTGTATCTCCGCCAATCTGAAATCAATGCTCTTATTCATATTTTAATTTCATTTTCCGTCCCCAATTAAATTCAATTGAAACAGGATAGTTTTCTAAATTGTATACGTATTTAGCCACACAAGGTCGGCATATTAAATCCAGATTCCCATAATAGTCATTCCAATTCATTACGGCTTTGTTGCATGAATCCCCGAGGATAGGGTAATTTTTAGGAAGAAAAGTGAGCCAGCAAGCGTATTTTTGAGTTACGAAGCTTAAAAAACGACTTCCTGGCCCATGACAAAGATAGATTCAATC
>JBIKUE010000155.1:0-9597 GCA_044347755.1 Saprospiraceae bacterium | reverse complement strand
GATTGAATCTATCTTTGTCATGGGCCAGGAAGTCGTTTTTTAAGCTTTGTAACTCAAAAATACGCTTGCTGGCTCACTTTTCTTCCTGAAAATTACCCGATCCTCGGGGATTCATGCAACAAAGCCTCGTAGGATTAAAAACTTGTTACTTTTTTGTAAAGCGATCGGTTCACAGCATGTGAATCGGTCGCTTTACATTTGCAGCCAAATAAAATCAAATTTTCATGTCAAAACAAGTGTACGAACGAACCCTCAAAACCTGGATTGAGGATGAAAAGGCGGCCCTTGAGCTTATCGCTATCGTAGGAAAACTCTGGTTCGACAAGTCCATCGAACTCGTGATTTTCCGCAATCAAATGGTAGATAGAAGTGCCTCCGAACTGCTCCAGCTCCACCACTATGCCCGGGAAGTAGTACAACACCCTCTTACCGTGCATGATACACTGGCGCTTGCCAAAGCCATTGCCCGTACGCCCATGGCGCCTTCCCGCCTGGATATCGGTCGCATTGGCGTAGATTGGTTAGATGAAAAAGACGCCTATCCCAATGAACTGGCGTTTATCAAAAAGAAACTGAGCGATTACATCGGCAAGGACAAAATCAACCTCAAACCCAAAGATGTGATCCTGTACGGCTTTGGCCGTATCGGCCGCATCGCCGCCCGCGAACTGATCACGCAGGCCGGTAAAGGTCAGCAACTGCGCCTGCGCGCCATCGTTACGCGCGACAAAAGTCCGGAAGATGTGATCAAACGCGCCGATCTGCTGCGTTCCGACTCCGTACACGGCCATTTCCCCGGCACCGTGATTCCGGATGTGGCAGAACAATGTATCTGGGTAAACGGCCATAAAATTCTGATGATCTCCGCGCCTAAACCGGAAGACATCAACTACACCAAATACGGCATCAACAATGCCCTGCTGATCGATAACACCGGTGTTTGGCGCGACCGCGCCGGCCTGAGCCGCCACCTGAAATCCAAAGGCGTATCCAAAGTACTGCTCACCGCTCCGGGCAAAGGCGATATCCCGAACATCGTATATGGGGTGAACAACCAAAACTTCGATGTCAACAACGAAACCATTTGGTCTGCTGCCAGCTGCACCACCAATGCCATCGTTCCGGTGCTGGCTGTAATCAATAAAGCCCTGGGCATTGAAAAAGGACACATCGAAACGGTACACTCTTACACCAACGACCAGAACCTGCTCGATAACTACCACAGCAAATACCGTCGTGGCCGTTCTGCTGCCCTCAACCTGGTGATCACCGAAACTGGCGCCGAGAGCGCTATCGCCAAAGTAATGCCCGAATTATCAGGCAAATTCACCGGCAACGCCATTCGCGTCCCAACGCCCAACGTGTCGCTGGCGGTGCTGAACCTGCAGCTCAACACGCCCACCACCAAGGAAGCTGTCAACGAGATCATGCGCCAGGCTGCCCTGAATGGCCATCTGGTAGAACAGATTCAGTACTCTTTCTCCAATGAATTGGTATCCAGCGACCTCGTAGGTAGCCCAACACCGTCCATTTTCGACTCACCGGCCACCATCGTTTCCAAAGATGGCAAAGGCGTGGTGCTGTACGTGTGGTACGATAATGAATATGGCTATACGCGCCAGGTAATTCGTCTGGCCAAGCAACTGGCCGGCGTGATACGGTTGAGTTATTATTAATGAGTGATAACGTCGGAAGGGTTCAAAACCCTTCCGACGTTCGATACGCAATGATTAACGATTTTGTACCACAAAAGTCTGACTCATAACTTTAGGGCCATTCATCAGCCGTACTACGTATGTGCCGGGAGGCCAGTCCTGTACCGAAAAGACCCATTCGCTTGTTCCGGTCGCAAGGGTATTTTGCTGCATCAGTCCGCCGTTCAGGTTGAAAACCTGAACGTACCAATCGCCCGGTTGGTTTTGGGTGTTTAGCCTTAGGGTTACCTGGTCGCTGGCGGGATTGGGCTGAACCTCCAACTCCGAACCGCCAGAGCCTATCACCTGCACCCCGCTCACTAAGCTATCACAGCCGCTGCCCGGCAAAGGCCCCAGCCTAAAGTTTGGATGCCGGTTGGAAAACAATTGATACGGCACATGAAGACAGGATGGCGGATTATCTGCGGCTATGCAAAATCCGCTCTCTTCCCCCCTTTCATCGGGATATTCTACCACGCTGTGTGTATTGCGAAATAAATTGTACAACTTCCCATCCGGGCCATAGCCAAAAGCAAAATAGCCCCCCAAGGTGCCTACCAAGACATTTTGATAACTATCCAGCTGCCAGGGAGGGCCCCCCAACTGCATCCTGCTGCCCTCCACGTCCGCCACTTCTAAATCCCACTGCATATACCCGGTAGGACCCACGCCATACAGGTACCTGCCCGAGGGAGACAATTCGTAGGCTAGAATATTTTGCTCATAGGTGTTGCCATTAATCAACACCGGATAAATACCCGTGTCAATCGTATCCAGCAGCGATACCATCCCGCTGCAGCGGTCAAAAGACATCAATTTTACATGATGGTATCCGTAATTGTCCAGCAGCTGGCTCCCGTCCTGAGAGGCATATAATAAATTGCCGTTGGAAAACAGGGAATCCAGCAGCGTAAACCACTCCGAAGAAAGTTCCGGCAGGGTACTGATCACCTCCTGCTTCACTTCATCCCGCTCAAACAACAGAGAGCGATAACGCAGCCCATCCTGCGTCCTGAGTATGACCCACCAGTCCCGACCATTCCCATGACGGACAGTCGCATAGAATAGGGATGACGGCTCCTCATCAAAGTAGCGGTTCTTGTACACCACCTTGCCTCTGCCCCCATTGGCAGACATGTCTATTTTGCTGATCTGCATCCGAGGCGTATCCCATTGCCAGGCATTATATGAATATTCCAAAAAGGAATGAATCATGTAGTAGATATGCTCCTCAAAACCATCGGGGATCAACTGATAGGTATATTGCGCGTAAGCCAGGTTGAGGGTGGTATCGCCCCATTGCCCCCCAAGGAAGTCGGATAGCTCGGCTCCTTCATTGAAGCCCTTGCCCCCTTCCATGATCTGATGATCGTGCGATACCACCACATTGCCGTTGGTGTAAAATTGCAAGTCCCCTGCCTTATTACTCATGGCAAGTACGCCTTCTTGGATATAAATATCTCTATGAAAAGCAGTATAAACAATACTGTCTCCATCAAAGCGCATCAGTACGGCAGTCGGTATGGTATCCAAATCAGGTTGCATACCCAGCCAATAACGGTCGTGTTGTTGGGCGGTTGCCAATTGTATCCCCATTAGAAAAAAAAACAAGAACAGGCGTAGCGTATTTTTCATGGGTAGATCTTTTTTATAGTAAAAAACAGGCGAGGGGGAACCAAGCCCCCTCGCCTGCACTGCGTAATTGACTAAGGGTGTTGTACCACAAAAGTCTGACTGAGGGTCTTAGGGCCATTCATGAACCGTACTACGTACATGCCGGAAGGCCAATTCTGTACCGAAAAGGCCCATTCGGTCGCAGCAGCCGCCAGGGTGTTTTCCTGCACCAGTCCGCCGTTCATGTTGAAGACCTGAACCTGCCAATCGCCCAGTTGGTTATGGGTGTTTAGCCTTAAGGTTACCTGGTCGCGGGCGGGGTTGGGTAGCACATCAAACTCCGGACCGACTGCCCCTATGACCTGCACCCCACTCGCCAGGCTATCACAGCCACTGCCTGGCAAAGGCCCCAGCCGAAAATTTGGATGCCGGTTGGAAAATAATTGATACGGCGAATGAAGACAAGAAGGCGGATTATCTGCCGCCAGACAAAATCCGCTCTCTTCTCCCCTTTCATCGGGATATTCCACCACACTGTGTGTATTGCGAAATAAATTGTACAACTTCCCATCCGGGCCATAGCCAAAAACAAAATAGCCCCCCAGGATGCCTACCAATGGATTCTGATAACTATCCAGCTGCCAGGGAGGGCCACCCAACTGCATCCTGCTGCCCTCCACATCCGCCGCTTCCAAATCCCACTGCATGTACCCCGCATCTCCCACGCCATACAGGTACCTGCCCGAGGGAGACAATTCGTAGGCAATCATATTGCTCTCATAGGTATTGCCATTAATCAACACCGGATAAATCCCCGTGTCAATTGTATCCAACAGTGATACCATCCCGCTGCAGCGGTCAAAAGACATCAATTTTACATGGTGCTCTCCGTAATTGTCCAGCAGCCGACTCCCGTCCTCGGAGGCATAAATTATATTATTGTTGGAAAACAGGGAATCCAGCAGCTTAAACCACTCCGAAGAAAGTTCCGGCAGTGTACTGACCACCTCCTGCTTCACTACATCCCGCTCAAACAACAGGGAGCGATAACGCAGCCCATCCTGCGTCCTGAGTATGACCCACCAGTCCCGACCATTCCCATGACGGACAGTTGCATAGAATAGGGATGACGGCTCCTCATCAAAGTAGCGGTTCTTGTACACCACCTTGCCTCTGCCCCCATTGGCCGACATATCTATTTTGCTGATCTGCATCCGGGGCGTATTCCAATACCAGCCAATATATGAATATTCCAAAAAGGAATGAATCATGTAGTAGATATGCTCCTCAAAACCATCGGGGATCAACTGATAGGTATATCGCCCGTAAGCCAGGTTGAGGGTGGTATCGCCCCATTGCCCCCCAAGGAAGTCGGATAGCTCTGCCCCTTCATTGAAGCCCTTGCCCCCTTCCATGATCTGATGATCGTGAGATACCACCACATTGCCGTTGGTGTAAAATTGCAAGTCCCCTGCCTTATTACTCATGGCAAGTACGCCTTCTTGGATATAAATATCTCTATGCACGGCAGTATAAACAATACTGTCTCCATCAAATCGCATCAGTACGGCAGTCGGTATGGTATCCAAATCAGGTTGCATACCCAGCCAATAACGGTCGTGTTGTTGAGCGGTTACCGTTTGCATCCCCATTAGAAAAAAAAACAAGAACAGGCGTAGCGTATTTTTCATGGGTAGATCTTTTTTATAGTAAAAAACAGGCGAGGAGGAACCATGCCCCCTCGCCTGCACTGCGTAATTGACTAACGGTGTTGTACCACAAAAGTCTGACTGAGGGTCTTAGGGCCATTCATGAGCCGTACTACGTACATGCCGGAAGGCCAATTCTGTACCGAAAAGGCCCATTCGGTCGCAGCAGCCGCCAGGGTGTTTTCCTGCACCAGGCTGCCACTCATGTTGAAGATCTGCACCTGCCAATCGCTCTGTTGGCTATGGGTGTTTAGTCTTAAGGTTACCTGGTCGCGGGCGGGGTTGGGTAAGATCAGCAGATCCGTTGATTTTTCCATTTTACCTGCCGTACTTCGTTCCTGAGCCGCCTGGCAACCGGTTTCTCCATAAAATTCCTTGAACCATACTTCACACAATCCTCTCGCACTCAGCACAGCCCTTCCGCCTTCGTCCAGACAGGTTTGTGCTATCTGGCGCAAATCAACCCGGGCAAGGCTGTCCGGCTCGACCCCTATCATCCATTGGATGGCGATCTCAATGTATCGCTTTTCGCACCAGTAATGCCAGGTACTATCCTCCAGCGCAGCGTTTTGCAGCAGCAGCGTGTCCGCCGCATCCTGCATACTCAGGAACAGGATTGAGTCGGCTGCCATAATCAGTCCCGACAGCGAATCTCCCTCGGCCGCCGCCAGGGCAATCAATCCCGACAAAGAGTCCCGAAGCGTTGTGTCGGCCTCCATCTCGCCAACCCATTGGCGTATCAGCAAGGAGCGTGCGTCAATGTCTGCTCGCATGGAATCAAAAGTCGCTTGCTGAGCAGCGATATCCTGCAGGAGTACCTGCCAATCCTGTTTCAGGCTTTCACTTTTTCCCACATAGTCGTTGTCATACATGGCTTGGAAGGTGGAAAGACTGGTGCTGGCGCCCACCCAGCCCGGGTGCTCAAGCAAATCGCCATAGATATTCTGGCGCACCAGGGTCTTTTCTGCCTGGGTCAGTAGCCCCCAATAACTGTTATCCGACACCAAGTATTGAACATGTTCGGAATCGTCCGGGGCCAGTAGTTGATCGAACACATCCCCTGCTTCGGTGCAGAACGCAGGCGGGATGTTCTCCACGAGATTCGTGGGTGCAGAACCGAACAGAGCAGTTGGGACACTCAATGGCCTAAATTGATCCCCAACCGGGCTGCCAGCAGGATACCAGAATTGGCATTGGGGGCCGCTATTACCAAGGTGTCTTAATTCGATACCATTTTGATCCCACCACCGATTGTACTGTATGCGGTGCTGCTGTCCTGTGATGGCACCAACATTGTATAGAATACTTTCCACATCGCTATCTTCAAAGATGTTCCATTGGAGCATGGAGCCCCCTACACCAGGGGTAAAACGCATATCGCGGTCATTGCGTTTCAGATAGTTGCCGGCGTAGCGGTTATTGGCAGAAGTCTCAACCGAGATTCCGAGGTCTTTATTATGCACATTGTTGCAATCTACGATACCACCGCTCGCTTGTCGTAGTCTAATTCCCGTGAGATCTACGGAGTTTAGGAGATTATTTCTTCTCACCATAGGACTAGTCGCATTGGTGATACTCACTCCGGAGCCGATGGCCAGTAATACATCAATATTATTGTGCAAAACCCTGAAATTCTGGGGTGATTGCTGACTGGCGAAAAGTACCACACCACCATTCATTAGTGAATTTGCCAATGAATTAATAGTGAGGTCATTATCCTTAACCTCGAGCTCATTTTCGGATGAATTGAAAGTTCCATGAATACCGAACCCATAATCAGGTCCTCCATTGGTGGTTATATCATTTTGCTCAATATTTCCGATGATTCTGCCCGTTACACCAGCAAAAAGTTCGTAACCGCCAGCCAGATTTTCGGTTCTGATACTGGAAATGCTACTTGTTGAGGGAGCCACCGCAGCCAAAGCGGTGAGGGTATGATGGCCGTTGTGGATGAAATCCCTTACAGCCACTGACCTCGAATCCTGCATACTAAAATCGGAAAAGTGCATGTAATCCAGATCCAGAGCGGAAACCGGGGAGCTATTTTGCCTGAAGTCGATACCTATACCTGCCTCGCCATTAGGGTTATTGGGCACCCCTGGGACAGGTTGATAATTTTTCAGATCACTAATTTCGAACCCTCTCACTGTCAGGCTTGCGTTTTCGAAATGGAATGCCTGTTCGTAGTTCCGGATTTCATTGCTGTAATCGGTAAAAATGGAAGGAACAATATCAATGCTTAAAGTAGATGGAACGTCTCTGAAATCAATGGCATTCACAGCGTCACAACCACATATCTGAGGATCATGCGGTGCACCGTCCATCGTAAGATGGTGAAAACCGGTGAATGTTACTTTCTGTCGCTCGGATTTGATGGCGTAATAGTTATTTAAATATTCATGATGATAACTTGTCAAAACAGGATATGGGGTACCCGCGATTCCCGTTGGGGTAGCATATCGAACCGCATAATCGGCATCCATGTTCTTGCCATAAATCAGGAGAATCCTGGTCAGGCCCTGCGAGCGGATCCCCTTCCAACGGCAACAGCCTCCTCCTATGGGAAGTCGTGCTGCACTCTGGAGCGTTCTTGATCTTAGCATAAATGTCATCCAGGCACCTGTGCCTGGGCCATCTACAAAGATTTCGGCATCCCTTGCCATATTCCAGGTACCTGTGCCGGATAAAAAAATAGTATTCTGGTTAATCCTGATTGTTCCTTCTATGAAAAGCGGATGAGCAGCGCCTCCTGATTCATAATCATCAATGAATTCACGCACCGTCTCGCCCGTAAATGGCAGAATATCATCAATATTGAGTGTTCCACCCGGCTCACCCACATAAGCCCCCGGTGCATGGCTTGCACATACCGTAACGGTCTTCGTCTCATTGCAGCATGTAATGGTATGGGTCACACACACCTCACCATTCTCATCAAAAAAATTAGTGAAGCGGTGTGGGGGGGGATTAGGGCCTTCAAATATTGTTCCGTCGCTAAACTCCCAAAGATGGGTTGTTGAGAGACTTTGATTCGGGCAGGCCACGTTTGATATTTCATACTCGGGATTTATACAGGATGTGCCCGGCAGTATGGCATTAAGTTCGAAATCAGGGTTCAGGCAACAGGCTGGAAGGCAAACCAATTCGCAACACGTCACTATTTCATCGGGAAACGGCTCAAAGGTGTAACATACTGTGTAGCAGCCATCATCCGGATAAGTGTGCGTCACTGGAGAACTATTGACGACTTCGCTGGTACCATCGCCATACTCTACAGTAATAGGAAAAAAGGCAGCATCCAAATCAAACTCCAGGGTGGCTATCCAGCAGGGGTCAATGTCGGTCAGACGAACAACGTCGCCTGAGCAACAGTTCATAATTTCTATCTTGTAACAGCAGGTCACAAAACCGGTCTCCGTGTTGGGGAGTAAATAGGTCAGGCAGACATCATAACTGCCCTCCTGGGCATAAGTATGAGTCAGGCTACTACTGGAAGATTCAATTGCAGGACTCCCATCCCCAAACGTAATGACGTAAGAGAAAAATGGATTGCTTAAATAAGGCAAATCAATAGTGATATCCGCTTCAAAGCGGCAATTTTCATTGGTAGCGGTCACGGCATCTTCAATGCAATAAATTTCCGGATCTAAGAAACCAACAAATTGGGTGCACTCCATGTCATTCAAATAGTGAATAATTTCAAAAGGAGGAGTTGCGGTAGCCGGAATAGTCCAGCAGGCGGTTGGTCCGAATGCGGTTAAAGGCGACATGCCACCATAGTGAACCTCCCAGAATTGACCAGGGGTAGAACTGATGGACTGAACACAAACCTGATAGGCGCCATTAGGCAATTCAATGGCTTTTGTGATGATAAAACTGGGACAGCTGTTGTCATTTTCGGAGACATCCGTATTGGACTCAAATAGCTTGGTTCCAACACATGCTGTTCTGCCACTGCCGCAGTCAAGGCCATACGTTGATTTGTCAGTCAGCCGGTTTACAATGAAATGATCAGAAGCGTGTACCATTTGGTTTACCAAAATCATCATGGTCAGCACACAAAGATAATGGGGGGAAAGATTAAGCTGTTTCATAAAAAATTAGTATGTGAGAAAATTTGTGAATAAACGAGGCCACAAAATTGCCCAGCCTAATAGGATCGAAACAACGACAAAATTGGCGTAAACAACGACAAAGTTGGCGAGAATGCTTCGGATAATATATATTTGTAAACCTATTTCACCGAATTCTGAAATATTTCGATTAAACACGCCCCAACCTATGCCAGACATCCATAAGAAAATCACTGCAGTACGCAAAAAACGCAACCTTTCTCAACCTCAGGCTGCCGAATTGGCCAACATCTCCATCCGAACTTATCAACGACTTGAATCTGGCGAGACCATCGTCAACCTGGATTACCTAAACCGGCTGGCCGACGGCTTTCAATGTAGTTTGGAGGATATCCTTCACTTTGATTTGGAAACCAACAATTTCCCTGTCAGGAATACTGAAACACTTATCCAAAATAATCAAGCGCTGGTGGAAGAGAACGGTAGGCTTCAGCAATTTGTAAATTG
>JBIKUE010000149.1:0-10325 GCA_044347755.1 Saprospiraceae bacterium | reverse complement strand
TTTGATCTGGCTCTGAAATCACGCCGGGGCGTTTCCAAACATCACCCACTGCATTTTCAACAGAAGGTGTTGGAACAGTTTGAGCAAAATCTGGAAACAGCCTTGGTACAATTGGAAAAATTAAACCAATAGGCTTACGGTAGACGGCCTACGGTGGGTGCAAGGGTAGAATAATTGATAATCAGGTTAAAAATTGACTATTCGCTTATCCTACAGGATTATGTTGCGCTGCCCAGAGTTGCCCGCCCTAAAGGGCGCGGCAACTGTATACTGTTCATTATCCGGATAGTCAGCTTAAAAAAACAGCTTTGTCATCTTGTAGCGATGACAAAGCTGTTTTTTCCTGCCGTCCACCATCCACCATCAATTCTTTACCGGAAGAAACGAATATTCCTTGCCGTACCGGAGCATTTGTTTCACAAAATCCAGTTCGCGCTCCACTTTTACGTCGATGATATTGCCGTTGGCGTCTTTTTCGGCAACCAATCGTGGCTGAACAAAACCGGAGTAAGCTTTGGTTGGAAGGGCAGCGTAGCGCTTTTTCACCTCGGCTCCGGTGGCAGCATCCGTTTTTACGCCAAAAGTTTCTACCAACGTCTCCGCTGCATTATAATCACCTTCTGATTTAATACGTTGAATTTCAGCCAGTAACTGGCCAAACAACACACGAAGTTTGGCATAATCGCGAATATCATAGTAGGTTTTGCCATTGCGCATTTCCTTGACAATCACATTGTCTGCCTTTCCTTTCTCCACAGCCCATGCGGCCACCAGCTGACGGTTGCGCATGTGGTCTTCCTCAATGTCGGCGCCGGCAGGCAGGCGGCGCAGTTGCTGTAATAAACCATTGCGGATGTACTGATCGTATTCAGCTTTATAAGCGTTGCCATCAGGCATCAGCCCCATTTCAATCAATTTAGGATCGGGCATGAAATAGAGTGCTACGAGATCGGCGCGAGCTTCCTCAAGGGTGCTGGAGTAATGTTTCAGGGTAACATTAGGCTCTGCCACGCCCGGATTGAGTTTGCCGCTGGCATGGCCAATTACTTCGTGCAAAGCGGTGTGCATTTTGCCGCAGGCTTCGCCGTATTTTTTGGCATTTTCAATTTCTTCTGCATCATTGGCAAATTCCTGCAATGCCAACGCTCCACCTACCTTGTTATAGGCATTTTCAATGTTGTTCAAACTTACCGATTTGGAACCAAAGTCCTCCCGAATCCAATTGGAATTGGGCAGATTGATTCCGATGGGTGTGTTTGGCGCACAATCGCCGCCTTCCATGGCTACGTTGATGACGCGGTAGGAAACACCCTTCACTTCTTTCTTTTTGTGGGCAGCCGCAATAGTTGAATTATCTTCAAAATATTGGGCGTTTTTACTCACAATAGCCATTTTTTCAGTCGCCTCCGGGTCGTTATATTGAACAGCCGCCTCAAAATCTGCCTTGTAACCTTTTGGATCGTGGTACACTTCAATGAATCCGTTGATCACATCAATAGTGCTTTCAGTATCCTTTACCCAGGCGATATTGTATTCGTCAAATTTTTTCAAATCGCCGCTGCGGTAATATTCCACGAGCAGGGTCAGGGCTTGTTTTTGCTGTTCATTTTCGGCAAATGGAATGGCTTTTTCCAGGTTTTCAATGATTTTGTCAATGGCCGGGCCATACATGCCTCCGGATTTCCAGACGATTTCTTTAATCACCCCTTCATCTTTCACCAATTTGGAGTTTAGCCCAAACATGGGCGCTTTTGCACCAGCTGCTTTGATTTTTGCTTTGTAAAACTGATCTACTTCTGCTGCAGTAACACCTTCATAAAAATTTACAGAGGAATTGCGTACCACATCCGGTCCGTCTTTGCTGGTGCGTTTGGGCATAATGGACGGATCGAAGATAACGGGCAACAGCGTGCTTTGGATGTCGGCTACCGGCATGGGTAATGCAGCCGGATCAGAGCCTTGTACAAGCGTCAGGAAATAGTCTTTGGAACATTCCGGCAGGATTTTTACCTCGTTATAGTGGTGGTGGATGCCGTTGGAGAACCATACACGCTTGGCATACACTTCAAAGGCCTTCCAGTCGGCGCCGGTCTTGTCTCCTTTGTAGGTATTAAAAATAGCTTCCAGGGTTTTGCGCACAGCCAGATTGTGTTTGCAATGCTGATCGTAAATAATATCCCTGCCGGCGAGTGCCGCTTCAGAAAGGTAGTAGATGAATGTTTTTTGTTGAATGCTCAGTTTGTCGAAGCCGGGCAGGTCATACACCAGGATCTGCAGATCCGCAAAGGTGTCGAGCAACACTTGCTCATTTTTGATAGGGGTTGGAGCTGGTGGGAGTTGCTCGGATTGATTGTTACCGCAGGCTGCGACAAACACGGCCAAAGCGAGGGATAAAAACAAAGGAAACTTCATAATAAGAGGATGATTTGGCTTAGTAATCAATACCGGAAGAATTCCGGCGACGCAAAATTACAGAGAACGGTTGTCAGGTTAATTCCTGAGCAGCCGTTCCAATAGACATTGCTTTGCCTGAATTAGTCGGAAAAGTGCCGGTTTCAGGCCTCGTTTTTTGGTCGGCCCCAAAAATCGCGCTCTTTTTCCGGATGCCAGCGACAAAGATGCTGGTAAAGAAACTCCGTATCAAAAGCCTGAAAGACTTGTTTGTTTCCGGTAGACCAATACAGGGTCAAGGTGTTTGGGCTCCGTGCTACTCTGGCATAACGAAAACCTTCCAGTTGATCCCAGGCATAAAAGGAGGATCCAATTGGGGTGCCCAGCCCCTTGCGAACAACCTCTATGGTGATGCCGGAATCGTTGGTATTAATGCTGGATTCGGCATTGATATACAACATCATGATGCGACTGAGGACAAATGCCACCATCATAAAAGCCACCAACAGGCCAATAATACCCAGAAAATGTGCTGCTGTCAGGATAATTGGGCCTCCAATACCAAAATACAAAGCCATGATGATGACCACCACCAGACAGGACTGATTCGGGCTTTGAATAGCTTTAAACGGACCGGCTTGTTTGTTCATGGCTTATCCTTTGTTTCTCATAAATTCCGGCAATTGCCGCAAAGAGGCAAGTTCACGATACTTCTGCCGTGCTTCTTCCGCCGGAATGCCGAAATAGGCTTTTTTGCCTTCCAGGTCTTTGGATACGCCGGATTTGGCCGTTACCACCGCCCCCTGTCCTATGCGCAGAGCCTGTGCTACACCAACCTGTCCGTAAAGCACCACATTGTCTTCCACAATGGTTTTACCACCTATGCCTACCTGGCCGGCAAACAGACAGTTTTTGCCTATTACCGCGCCGTGTCCGATATGAATTTGACAGTCCAGCTTAGAGCCTTCACCAATGATGGTATCACCGCTTACCCCTTTGGCAATAGTACAGCCGGCCCCGATATCCACCCTGTCTTCAATGATCACCCGGCCACCGCTGCGCCATTTTTTGAAAGAGCCGTCAGCGAGTTTTTTGAAATAAAAAGCATCCGGGCCAATGATGGCGCCAGGGCCAATAACGCAATGTTCACCGATGTAAGAATACTCGCCAATGTACGCATTCGCCTGAACGTACGTGTGCGCGCCAATGCGCACGTTTGCGGAAATAATTACACCGGGCTCAATAATGGCCGTCGGGTGAATGTCGGCCTTGGCGCTGATAGTTTCCTTGAGCGGTTCAAAGGGCCGGTATTCCCGAATCAGCGAATCGTAGACTTCAAAAGGGTTTTCTACAATCAAAATGGCTTTTCCGGGCGGACAAACCGCCGGAGCGTTGAGCAGTAGAATGGTGGCCTCGCAGTCGAGTGTTTTTTGGAAATATTTCTGCACATCAGAAAACGCAATGTCGCCAGGGCGCACCTTGTGAATTTCGTTGATGCCGGTAGCAGAAAGCGTTTCATCGCCAATGATTTGTGCGTTGAAACGAAGTGCAAGTTCGAGAACTGGTATAGGGCGTGGAAAATCCATGTAAAAGTGTTTGAGTGTTTTGGTACCTGAGTGTTTGAGTGTTTTGGTGGTGAGGACAGAAATTTTGGTTTTATTTCCTGGTAAATATTCCTGAATGAGCGAGTTGTTTTACCTTCATAACTACATTCAGGTCTTTCGCAAAAGTCCGAAAAAATGCGGGTAAATGGTGGTTGGAATTTTCTGAAGGGTATGAGATACCACCAAACAAACCAAAACCCCTACTTTCACCCCCAAAACCACCATGATATGATGTATCGTTTCCGCCAACCGATTTTATTCCTAGTCCTTTTACTCAGTATTCCCTTTGTTGGCTTGGCTCAGAAAGCTGGCCCGGTCCTCAATACCGAATTGCGTGGCGCCTGGGTGGCTACTGTTGCCAATATCGATTTCCCATCGCGCCCGGGCTTGAGCACCAACGAAATCAAAATAGAGTTTGATAGCCTGATGGATGTGATGAAGGCCATGAATATGAATGCTGTGTTTGTGCAGATTCGCCCTGCAGGTGATGCTTTTTATAAATCGCCCATCGTGCCTCTGAGTAAATTCCTGGTGGGCAAACAAGGTGCTAGGCTTGATGATACCTTGTTTGATCCGCTGGAGTATATGATTCAGGCAGCGCATGACCGTCGGATGGAATTCCATGCCTGGCTAAATCCTTATCGCGCCACCTTTGATCCGGATACCTCAGCGCTGGATCCTTCCCATCCGCTGCGCGCACTTCCAAACCGCTGGAAAGCAGAATGGTTCTTCAAGTATGGAAATAAATGGTATTTCAACCCGGCCAGCCCTTCTGTGCGACAATACCTGACCAATGTGGTTAAGGATATTGTACTGAGGTATGATGTAGACGGCATCCACTTTGATGATTATTTCTACCCTTATAAAGAAAAGGATTTTGATCTGGATGATGCCATCAATGATTACAACGCCTTTGCTTCTGGCGACCATGCGTTTACGGATATTAGTGATTGGCGCCGCAACAATGTAAATGTGTTGATTGAAGGCGTATCTAAAACCGTTAAAAAGTATAAGCCTTACGTCAAGTTCGGTATTAGCCCTTTTGGCGTTTGGCGTAACAAGGAAGTGGATCCTCAAAGGGGGTCAAATACCCGTGCAGGCGTTACCTGTTATGATGATTTGTATGCCGACGTGCTCCTTTGGCTGGAGAAAGGCTGGATTGATTATGTGGCGCCACAGATCTACTGGAGCATCGGATTCCCGCCGGCCGATTATGAAATACTGGTAGACTGGTGGAGCAAAAACCTGTACGGCAAACAATTGTATATTGGTCATGCTGCCTACAAGATCAACAACTCCGCCAACGATGCCAACTGGGCGAACGAAGATGAAATCAGTAAACAGATTGCCCTTAACAGGGCTAATGCAAACGTAAGCGGCAGTGTGTTCTTTTCGGTAAAACCACTCCTGCGCAACCCCTTGGGCGTGCAGGATACCCTGATGAATTCCTTGTGGAAACACCCCTCCCTTATGCCACCCATGCAGTCGCTGTCGAAGGTCATGCCGGCCAAGGCTACTGTATGCAGGGTAAAAGGAACGCCCAGCACCGTTCAACTCACCTGGAACCTGTGTGAACTTTTATCGGCGGATGAAATGCCTTTTTATTTCGCCCTCTACCGTTTCGACGGGGAGGGCGTTGGGAAGTTCAACCAGCCACGCAACCTGTTGGGATTCACCCCTTTCTACGCAGACAAATGGTATTTTGAAGACCATACTGCGGTGGAGGGTGAGTATTATACCTACGTGGTAGTTGGGTTCAACCGTGCTAATGTAAGCAGTTACCCGAGCGACCCGGTATTTGTGAAAAAAACCAAGAAAAAGGCCAAGAAAAAGCGCCGTTTCTGGGGGTATCTTTTGGGGTAAAGGCACGAGGTACACGAAGACACAAAGGCGCGAAGACACAAAGGCACAAAGTTTGGATAGCAGTCTTCGGCCACACATGGCAAAGGCTATATTTGGCGTCAGCCAAATATAGCCTTTGTGTCTTCGCGCCTTTGTGTCTTCGTGTACCTCGTGCCTTCCAAACAAAATTTTGTACCCCGCCTATTGCATCCTTCCTCTCTTTCCTTTAACTTTGGTATTATTTACCCCCTAGACCCCCAGAGAAATATGCCAAATGAATCCACACGAGGTTCCCTGCCTCCGTTTGTTTATCCCGTTTGTTGCCGGCCTGGGTCTGGCTGCCTGGCTGGATACGCCTTTTCCATGGCTGCGCACCATGCTGATCGCCGGACTGGCACTTGGCGCAATACTGTCCACACTTTCCTTCGCCTATCGTTTCCGATGGCTTTTTGGTGTGTTCCTGAATCTGCTTTTGTTGCTGTTTGGATATGATCTCTTTATCCGACACCATGAAGGATGGCAGGAAAACCATTTCAGCGCCTATTTACCGGCAGCCCGGCATTGGGTAGGTACCGTGTATGAAGCGCCTGCCCAAGGACAAAAAATCAGGATTCCCGTTCGTATAGAAGGCTTGCGTCAACCGGGTTCAGACCATTGGCTTCCGGCAACTGGTAATCTGATGTTGTTTCTGGAGCCCGGACCGGATACAGAAATGTTGCGTTATGGCGACCGGCTTTGTTTTCAGGCTGGCGTACAGGCAACGGAAGGGCCCAAAAATCCGCATGCTTTTGACTATAGTCGCTATTTGCATTATAAAAACCTTCATTATCAGGCCTTTGTGCAGGCAGATTCCCTGCAGCTCATCGCGTCGCATCAGGGTTGGCGTATTTGGGAAATGGCTTATGAATCCAGAAGCAGATTGCTGGAATTGTTGCAAAAGTATTTCCCGCAGGCTCAGGAATATGCGGTGGCTTCTGCCTTGCTGGTGGGTTACACACAGGATCTTTCGGATGAATTGCGAAGCGCATACGCAGAAACAGGTTCCATGCATGCGTTGGCAGTATCCGGAACCCATATTGGAATGTTGTACACCGGGCTGATGTTTTTAGTGGCCCGATTGAAATGGCGCGGGAAATCAGGTCGAATAGCAGAAGCAGTCATTGTTTTATTCGTCATCTGGGCTTTTACCCTGCTCACCGGAGCTACGGCATCAGTGCTTCGCGCATCTGTGATGTTCAGCGTGTACATGCTGGGGAAAGCGTTCTGGCGACAAGCCTCTGCCTGGAATGTGTTGCCGGCCTCGGCGCTGATGTTGCTCCTGCACAACCCTTATCTGTTGTTCGATGTGGGCTTTCAGTTGTCGTACACTGCAGTGGCAGGCATGGTGTTTTTTTATCCGCGCTTCTATAAAATGTTTCCACCGATGTCGCGCTGGCTGAATGAACCCCTGAAAGTATTGTTGGTGGGTGTTTCTGCGCAACTGGGCACCTTGCCACTCACATTGTACTACTTCCATCAGTTCCCGGTGTATTTCTGGTTGTCGGGCTGGGTGGTAGTGCTTGTGGGTGCTGTGTTTTTATGGGGAGGCGCCTTGCTGGTACTATTGGACAGCGTACAGGCCGGAATTGCGGAAATATTGGGCACGATGTTGTTTAAGATGCTGCATTGGATGAACAAGATCATTTTTCTCATCCAGGAACTCCCCGGAGCAGTGGTTCGAAATATATGGATACCCGATTGGTTTTTGCTATTTTTATACATCGGTCTTGGGTTTTTCGGGGCAACCTTAGCCACCCGAAAAGGAAAATGGCTCATGGGAATGGCCGGGGTGCTGATCCTCTGGGGACTTCAACAAACGCATGCTGTTTGGCGTAATCAACGGCAGGCAGCAATGCTTATGTACAACCTGAAAGATGGTCGGCTGGTGGATTTTATCATGGGTGAAACCGTAATCACCCTGTCAGATTCGCTGAGTGAAAAACAAGAAAACTTTGCCGCTCAATCGCACCGAATTGCCTGTGGTATACACGAAAAACTGGTTTTTTATCCTGGCGATAGCCTGTATTACGAAGATCATCATCTGCTGATTTCCTGGCCATATGTGCAGTTCCATGACCTGCGTTTGGCTTTTGTGGATCCCTTACATATCAGGCAGGAATTACCCACCCATCTTACCGTATTGTCGAAGAATCCACGTAATGTGCAACTGAATCCAGGGGTTCAGCAAGTCCTTGTGGATGCCACTAACTCCCGGGCGCAAGCAGCCAAATGGCGCAACGTATGTATGCAGCAAGGGATGTCATGGTATGATCTAAGGCAATCTGGGGCATACGTATATCTGCCTGGGAAACAATGAAAAATCAAACCACTATATCCATATGAAAACACCGTTGTTCAACTATCTGCGCTTTACGCGCTCCGAGCGTTTTGGTACGCTCGTTCTTTTTGTCATCGCGGCAGTTGCGTTACTCCTGCCCCAATTGTTGCGACAATTCCCACCCCAGGCGCCTGATACCGATTTTTCAGCCATAAAAGCCAGTTTGGCGGCTATAAAAACCTTGCCTGGTCAACCAGCTGAAGCGCCAGCCTTGTTTTATTTTGATCCCAACACGGCCACCCGCGAAGCATTCATCCGGCTGGGATTGTCTGAAAAACTGGCTTTTACCATTGAAAAATATCGCAGCAAAGGCGGTGTTTTTCGTGAGCCGGCAGCTTTTGGTAAAATTTGGGGATTGTCTGAGGAGAATTTCAAACGCCTGTTGCCTTATATCAGGATTGGCAATGAAGAAGTGTCGGCAGACATGTTGGATAAACCTGATATACAGGAAAAAACGGCTCCTGAAATCTTCGCTTTTGACCCCAATAGCATTAGTGAAGCGGAATTGTTTCGGCTTGGGCTGCCTTCAGCAACGGTCAAAAGCATATTAAACTACCGGATCAAAGGAGGCAAGTTCAGAAAGCCGGAAGATTTGAAAAAGATGTACGCGATGAGCGACTCCGATTATACACGGTTGATCCCCTTGGCTCAGTTTCCGCCGGAGGATGTGAACGCCAATCGGCCAATGCAAGGCAAAAAAACGATCGATCCGGCACCGGTCGATATTAATCTGGCCGGCATTGAACAATGGAAAACCTTGCCGGGTATTGGGGGCAAACGAGCTGAATTAGTAGTGCAGTACCGGGAAAAACTGGGCGGATTTCAATCTGTTGAGCAGGTAGCTGAAATGCGGAGCCTGCCGGATTCGGTGTTTCAACAGATCCGTCCATGGCTTCGTTTGGGCGCAACCCAACTTCGGAAAATCAATCTGAATACGGCCAGTGTTGCCGATCTGGATGCCCATCCTTATATCTCCAAACGTCAGGCGGAGCTCATAGTAGCCTACCGCGAACAACACGGCGCTTATCATGCTCCGGAAGACATCACCAAAATGAGGGCCATAGCCGATCAGGCCTGGTTAAGCAAGATAAAACCGTATTTGGGCGTGGAATAGGTCACCCAAGCCTTTTTACAGTGGCATTTTCCCCCAGTTTTCCATCAGGCAGCAGCCCCTGAATGAGCAGCAGGCCGGGTGTTTTTCCTGGTTCCAGACTTCCCAGCGTATCAGAAAAACCAAGGGCTTCAGCACCATTGAGTGTAGCCCAGCGAAGGAGCGTTTCAAAAGGCACATAACTCTGATAGCGGGCAATGGTTTTCATCTCCTCCAGAATGGATAATTGCCAGTTGGAGGTAAGGGAATCTGTGCCAATGGTAACTCGGGCGCCGCTACTTAGGAAGGCAGCGTAATCTGGCAGTCGGTTTTCAATATACAGATTTGCATTGGGGCAGGTTGCCCAATAAACGTAGTCTGACCAGGCTTGTGCTGCTTCGATATCCTGACGGGTAGTGAGGGTATTGTGCACAAACAGCGTGCGCAGGGCCGGGTTCATTTGTTCCAGGGCATAGTAAATGGAAGGTTTTCCGGTTGCCTCAAAGGCATCCAGCGAAATCCCGAATTTGCCATAGAAATCCAGAAATCCCCCTTTTTTCTCCAGAAACAGCTCTTGTTCCGGTGGGGTTTCCTGGTTATGGATACTCACTGTGATGCCTGAATAAGCGTTAAAGGCATTGATTTTTTGAAACAACGTTTTACTCACGGAATAGGGAGCATGAGGCACCAGCGTGGCAGTGGAGCCATGTGCATGGTTGAGCTGTTCAAAAACTTTTAATCCATCCGAAAAAGTCTTTTCTGCGCCGGCATCCTGTAGGAAATCAAACAATTCCAGAAACGTATGGTACCGCATCCGTCCTTTGGATTTCACGGCAAACGTGTCGGGGGCGTTGGAAATGTCACCCAAAGCTACAATCCCTCCATCCAACATTTCCTGCTCAGCATTTTTGATGGCTTCCGCAATTTCTTCTGCTTCCGCATTTCGTTTGGTCACTACCCCGGTAATAAATGGAATCAATCCGGTTCCGGTGTCCACTTTACCTTTCATATGAGAAAGCTC
>JBIKUE010000076.1:0-25065 GCA_044347755.1 Saprospiraceae bacterium | reverse complement strand
CCACATTCCCCACATTCCCCACATTCCCCACATTCCCTCCTATGTTCCACGTTGACCCGAATATTGCCCGTGCCAAAACCATTGATAAACAAGTATACACCAGCCCGGTTTTTTGGGAGGGGTCCAAAGAGAAAATTTTTGCGCCTTCCTGGCAGTATGTTGGCCATGTGGGGTTAGTGCCTGAGGTTGGTTGTGTTTGGCCTTTTACCATGCTGGATGGTTTTTTAAACGAGCCACTTTTACTCTCCCGTTCGGAAAACGACCAGGTGCATTGCTTGTCTAATGTGTGTACCCATCGTGGAAATCTTTTGGCATACGAACCTTGTAAATCCAGCCGCCTTCGCTGCAAATACCATGGGCGTTTGTTTGGACTGGATGGCCGTTTTCAGTTCATGCCGGAATTTACAAACGTGGAAAATTTCCCGTCTGAAGAAGATCATTTGAAACAACTGCCTTTGTTTCAATGGGGAAATTTGCTGTTTGCCAGCCTGAACCCGGAGCATCCTCCCGAACACTTTTTTGGAGACATGATGCAGCGTGTAGGCTGGTTGCCTTTGGATAAACTGGTTTTTAGACCTGATCTCTCCAAAGATTATCAGGTAAAAGCGCATTGGGCGCTCTATTGCGAAAATTACCTGGAAGGGTTTCATATACCATTCGTGCACGGCGGACTCAATGCGGTGCTCGACTGGAGCAGTTACACTACCGAATTATTCCGGTACGCCAACTTGCAATTAGGCATTGGCAAAAAAGGAGATATTTGTTTTGATCTGCCGCCGGATTCGCCAGACTATGGCAAAGACGTAGCCGCCTATTATTTCTGGGTGTTCCCGAATATGATGTTCAATTTTTACCCCTGGGGACTCTCTTTCAACCTGGTAGAACCCCTTGGGCCGGAATCCTGTAGGGTGCGATTTATGGTGTATGTATATGATGAAACCAAACTCAACACCGGCGCCGGTTCCGGGCTGGATCAGGTGGAGCTAGAAGATGAAGAAATTGTTGAAAATGTTCAGCGTGGTATCCGATCCAGATTTTACCAGCATGGACGCTACGCCCCGGAACACGAACAGGGAACGCATCACATTCATCAGTTGCTCGCAGATTTTTTGGAACGCGGGTAGGAACGCGGATTTGGAACGCAGATTTTTTGGAACGCAGATGACGCAGATTTTTTTGGAACGCGGATGACGCGGATGACGCGGATTTTTCTGCTGCCTGCGGCAGCCCTTTTAGGATAATTTGAGATTTTAACTTCGTTTAAACACAAAATTGCCGCAGGCAATTTTCAAAATCCGCGTCATCCGCGTCATCCGCGTTCCAAAAAAATCCGCGTCATCCGCGTCATCCGCGTTCCAAAAAAAATCCGCGTCATCTGCGTCATCCGCGTTCCAAAAAAAATCCGCGTCACCTGCGTCATCCGCGTTCCAAAAAAAATCCGCGTCATCTGCGTCATCCGCGTTCCAAATCAAAATCCGCGTCATCCGCGTCATCCGCGTTCCAAAAAAAAATCCGCGTCATCCGCGTTATCCGCGTTCCAAAAAAAATCCGCGTCACCTGCGTCATCCGCGTTCCAAAAAAAATCCGCGTCACCTGCGTCATCCGCGTTCCAAAAAAATCCGCGTTCCAAAAAAAAATCCGCGTCATCTGCGTCATCCGCGTTCCAAATCCCAATCGGCGTTCCAACCCGCGTTCATTGAACAGGGTTTAAGGATGGAGTCGCCTCTGCAATGGATGGCGGCTTTTTTTTTGAATATTCTTTGGGTTGTGATATTTATCACGTTGCACTATTTACCGATTCATGACTTTTGCTGTAGGATTGATTGTAAAGCCTTTTTAATGGCTGAAAAAATGATTGTTTATACATGAATAACGTTGTCTATTTCCCTGCGTTTTGGCTGGTAATTGCCGCTCTGGTTATTGGCATTGTGGCTATTTTGTCAGCCATTTCCTATTTTCGGCAAACCATCGGCAAGGATCCTTTGTCGCGGAGCCAATTTCACCGCCAGATAGTTTTGTTGCAACAAATGCGTTGGGTACTATCGCTTCTGGCTATTGCGATGACCGGTGTAGGACTGGGTGCTTGGTATCTGGATAGTACACAAAAAGAAAAATCCGAAGCAGAAATGCGTGCCGGATTGTTGCCGCAATACGACCGTGGCAAAATTTGGGAAGCCCCGGATCCATTGCTGGCTGAAACAGATGAACAAGCGTCACTGATTGCCTATGGTCGTGATCTGGTAGCGCGGACACAGGATTATTTTGGCGAAAACGGACTGGTGCGCCCCGGAAGTATCAACAACATGAATTGCCAGAACTGTCACCTCGACGCAGGCAGTAAGCCTTATGGTAACAACTATTTTGCCGTGAGCAGCACTTATCCGCAAATGCGCGCACGTTCCGGCTCCCTGGAAACTATTCCTAAACGGATCAACGATTGTTTTGAACGCAGCCTCAATGGTCAGGCATTGGATACGACCGGCCGGGAAATGCGCGCCATCGTAGCTTATATGCAATGGCTAGGTACCAGTATTCCCAAAGGCGAAAAGCCCAAAGGCTCCGGTCTGGCAGAAGTGCCATTCCTTAACCGACCCGCAGATCCGGTTCTGGGTCAAAAGATATATGCCGAAAAATGCGCTTCCTGCCACGGCGCCGATGGCCAGGGTCTGCCAATATCTGCCGACAGCCCCAGGGATTATCCGCCACTTTGGGGCGATAAAAGCTACAATCAGGCCGCAGGTCTATTCCGGATGTCGCGCTTTGCAGCTTATGTAAAGGCAAATATGCCCTTTGGCGCAAGCTACCAAAACCCACAACTCAGCGATGAAGAAGCCTGGGATGTGGCGGCATATGTGAACTCTCAGCCAAGACCAGCACACCCATTCCTGAAATCCGACTGGCCTAAAATAGAGAAAAAACCCTACGATCACCCTTTTGGCCCGTACGCAGATCCATTCTCGGAAGAACAACATAAATTTGGACCTTACGATCCAATCATAGCCTTTTATAAAAAGGATTAATCCTCCCCTTCAAACTTCTCAAACTTCTCAAACTCCTCAAACCCTTCAAACGCTTTCCCGCATGAGCATCAATCGCCGCAAATTCTTACGCAACGCAATGTTGACCGGTTTAGGCGCCGGATTATCGCCTAAAGCCCTGGAAGCCGCAACAGATCCCGTTGTGTTGTCTGAATCTGAAGACGAACAGGTAACCGGAGAACCGCCCGTTTTGTCGGGCACTATTTCACTGCTGCAAACCACTGATGTGCATTGCCAGATTCATCCACACGATGAGTTGTTCTGGGAAAATGAACAAACGGTTTTCCGTAAAACAGCCGGTTATGCTCATCTGGCCACCCTCTTTGATCAGGTTCGGAAGAAAAATCCCAATACGTTCATTGTGGATACCGGTGATATGTTCCAGGGCAGCGAACTGTCTGTGAAAACCAGTGGTAAAGCCATTTCTCCTATATTAAATGCCATGGGATATGATCTCTATCTTCCGGGCAACTGGGAGGTGGTGTATTATAAAAAAGCCATGCAAACCCTGCTCGGAGGTCTGGATGCTCCGAAAGTTTGCGCCAATATGTTCCACGATGCAGGCGAAGGCAAAAAAGGAGAACTGGTGTTCCCTCCTTATTACACCTGGTCCAAACTGGGCGTCAAAATTGGATTCCTGGGATATACTGATCCACTCGTACCGCTTCGCCAATCGCCCAATTATTCCAAAGGCATTGTCTATACCAAGCCGGAAGAAAACCTGCAATATTATGTCAATGTACTCCGCGAGCAGGAGCAATGCGATTTTGTGATCATTCTGGCACACCTGGGACTTTCTCAGCAAATTGCTCTGGCTAATATGCCGGAATGTGCGGGGGTAGATTACATTTTTGGTGGAGATACCCATGAACGCGTACGTGAACCAATCGTTTGTGCGTACTCCAAGGTGGTAGAGCCGGGTGCTTTTGGCTCCTTTGTTGGCCGACTTGATCTGGAAGTAAAAGACGGCAAAATAGTGGGGCAGCGCTACGAACTCATGGAGGTTAGCCCTAAAAAATACAAGGCTAAAAAGGAAGTAGTGGCGATGATAAACCAGTTGGAAGGGCCATTTGTGAAGGATATTGAAAAAGTGGTGGGTTACAGTAAAGTGCCACTATACCGCTATTTTGTGGTAGAAAACACCATAGACACCCTTATTCTGGATGCATTGGCCGCGAAAGTTGGTACCGAAATCGTGTTGTCCAATGGCTTCCGCTTCTGTCCTCCACGTAGCACCCCGGATCAAACTGGCAATATCCCCATTACGGAGGGTTTTCTTTTTGATATGCTGCCAATAGATTCAACGGTGCGTACCGCCAAAGTAACCGGAGCACAAATTTCTACCTGGCTGGAAAAAGAACTGAATAACGTGTTCGCAAAGGATGCCTCTAAACGATTTGGTGGTTGGGTTGTTAAGTTCAAAGGTATGGAAGTGGAATTCAATGCTTTCGGTGAGCAGGGAAAACGGGTTCAAAAAGTAACAGTGGGCGGAAAGCCGCTGGATGCTGCCAGAACGTACACCGTTTCTGCCTGCGAACGCGACGGCGATCCGGAAACCATGCTTTGCCGTATCCCGAATGTAATGGATGGCAAAAACATGCCTTATTCCCTTCATACGGTTCTCAAGGAATATCTGGCCAAAAATTCTCCGGTTAACCCAACCCCACACGGATACGCCAAAGCCCTCGATGCTCCGGCTACCTTGCTGACACAGGTAAGCGGAGTGACGTATACGTTCAGGTAGATATGTTATCGGTCGTATTGTTTACAGACCTATAATCCTCACGAAGGGTAAGCATAAAATCGTTCTCAGCTATGGCGGAGCGAAATGCCCAGCTGAACGCAAACCCAAACACTTGCACACTCCAACACTCACCATGACATACTGGCAAACATTTCTAGACAGCTTCACGGGTTACGCCAAATACCTGGCAAATGAAGTGCTCAACCCACACTGGGGCAACTATTTTTACTGGCTGATCGGTATTTCAGCAGTTGTGTACGTACTGGAATTGTTGTTTCCCTGGCGTAAAAACCAACCTAAAGTCCGCGAGGATTTCTGGCTGGATACCTTTTACATGTTTTTCAACTTTTTCCTCTTTGGGTTGGTGGGATACAATGCCGTGTCGAGTGTGGCTGTGCAGGCGTTTAATGATTTTTTGGCCAATACATTTGGCATACGAAATCTGGTGGCCATCAACGTAGCCCAACTACCGTACTGGACGCAATTGCTGATCCTGTTTCTGGTGCGCGATTTTGTACAGTGGAATACCCACCGCTTGCTGCACCGGGTTCCTTTCCTTTGGGAGATGCACAAAGTGCACCACTCAGTTCGGGAAATGGGTTATGCCGCCCACCTGCGTTATCACTTTGGTGAAACCATCGTGTACCGTAGTATTGAATATATCCCGCTGGCCATGATCGGGTTCGGTATTCAGGATTTCCTGTTGGTGCATTTGTTCACCATCGTGATTGGCCACCTCAACCATGCCAATATCTACCTCCCGCTGGGTCCGTTGAAATACATTTTCAATAACCCGCAAATGCATATCTGGCACCACGTCAAGGATTTGCCCAAAGGAAGCTATGGCATCAATTACGGTATCAGCCTTTCCATTTGGGATTACCTGTTTGGCACCGCCTGGATTCCCAAAGACGGCCGTGATATCAAACTTGGTTTTGACGAGGTAGACACCTATCCGCACGGATTTTTTAGTCAAATGCTTAAACCCTTCCAACGCAAATGAAACCCTGGAATGACTGGAAATTTATTTTACTGGCTTGCCTGACACTCGGGCTGGCGCCATTCGTGCCCGAGCCGCACCTGCTGGGCAAGATCCGCTGGGTGGCTGGCGGAGCCATCAATATGCAACCGCTCGACTGGTTCGACCTGGTGTGGCACGGGTTACCGTGGGTGCTGTTGCTTCGTTTGTTGGTGTTAAAAGGTATTTCAATGGCTAAAACCGCTTGAACCTTATGCATCCAACACAACAATTCTGGGATGAACGTTTTGGTGCTGCTGACTACTTGTACGGCACCGAACCTAACCGATATTTTCAGGAAAAACTGGAAATGCTTATACCCGGCCACATGTTGCTGCCCGCAGAAGGAGAAGGCCGAAATGCAGTTTATGCCTCCAAAAAGGGCTGGCATGTAATGGCCCTGGATTTAAGTGAAGTAGGACGGGAAAAAGCCCTGAAACTGGCTCAAGCCCAGGGCGTTACCATTCAGTACGAGCTGGCCGATTTGCGTGAATTTAATCCGAAAGAGGAGTCATGGGATGCCATTGGGTTGCTTTACGCACATTTCCCGCCGGAATTCCGCGCCAAAACCCACCGCCGCCTCATACAGGCGCTGCGCCCGGGCGGACACTTGATCCTGGAGGCGTTTCACCCAAACCAACTTGGGAGGCCATCAGGCGGCCCTAAAAGTCTGGAGATGCTGTATACGATAGAGATGCTATTGGAAGATTTTGAAGGAATGGATGTCGTAACAGCAGAAACGGCCAGTGTGGAACTCTCAGAAGGCCCCGGTCATTCCGGCGCTGCAGAGGTAGTGCGGCTTTTTTTGCAAAAACTATAGATTTGTCTCATGGCTAAGAAAATGCCCACTTACAGCATCTGTAACCTGCTCGGCGCCGACAGGTGCATGACCGAGATTGTGGTTACCAGGTTGCGTTCGTTCATTGACAGCCACCGGGACATACAGTTCCCGCACCGGCATGATTTTTACCAAATTGTGCTGTTTACCCGCGGCGGAGGCAGGCATTTTATTGATTTTCAGCAGTTTGATGTGGCGCCACACCAGGTATACTACATGGCGCCCGGGCAAATTCACACCTGGGATTTTGACGAAAATGCCGATGGTTATCTGGTGAATTTCAACGAGTCGTTTTTTACGTCCTTTTGTCATAACCCGCATTTTGTACGCGATTTTCCTTTGTTCAGCAACATCAGCGGAAATCCTGTAAATATGCTGGATATGAGCTGTTGCGGCGAGGTGGAAGTCACTTTTGCCCAGATGCTGGAAGAGTTCGATAAAAAGGATGCTGATTTCAAGATGGATATCCTGCGGGGCATGTTGAGCATCATCCTGGTGCGTTTATCGCGCGTGGTCCCAAGATCCTTTAACGAAGGGGTTTCCAAACACAACCTCGTGTTGATGCGGCAGTTCGAAATCCTTATCGAACAACATTTTCGGGATAAACGTCTCCCAAAGGAATACGCTGAACTGATGTTCGTTACCCCCAACCACCTTAACGCCCTCACCAACAGTGTAGTAGGTAAAAGCGCTGGCGAGCTTATCCGCGATCGGATTCTGCTGGAAGCCAAGCGCCTATTGGTTAATTCCGATCTGATGATCAGTCAGATAGCCGAATCCCTGAATTTTGAAGACAACGCCTACTTCACCCGCTTCTTCAAAAAGTATCTGGGCGTCACCCCGGAAGGATTCAGAGGCGCCTACGCCCAGGCAACTGAGCCGAATCCGTAAAAAGTACCATTCATGCCATCAAAAGCCATACCTGCCGCACAATCAGCACGGGTAACTTTGCAGCATAAAGAAAGACACAAAGTGTGGCTCTAAGGCACAAAGGTGCGAAGGGTTTTAATTTTGGGGGCTCTGATCAAACTGACAGAAGTTTAAACCATTCATTTCTTAGTGTCTTTCGTGACTTAGTGGTTAAAAAAAATCTCATCACTCATGACATTCTCAGATCTAACGAACTCCGACAAACCAGTATTGGTTGACTTTTACGCTGATTGGTGTGCACCTTGCCGCGCCATGAAACCCATTTTGGAAGACCTCAAAGCCCAGGTAGGCGATGGAGTTTCCATTTATAAAATAGATGTAGACAAGAACCAGATGATTGCCGAGCGCTATGCCATACGCTCCATTCCAACCATCATATTGTTCAAAAACGGCGAACCCGTTTGGCGCAAATCCGGTGTTGCTTCCTCTGTGGAGTTGCAACGAGTAGTAGAGCAGAATAGGTAGACGGCGGACGGTTCTGATTAATGCGGCTTCATTGGGCAACCTTCGCGCAAAATCTGTGTAGAATCTGTGCAAAAAATCTGCGTAGAATCCGTGCTAAAAACCTGTGTAGAATCTGTTCAAAAAATCTCCTTGAAATCTGAATAACCCTCCAATCCATCCAAATCATGAAACAAGTATTCGAGGTTGAAAACATCAAATGCGGTGGTTGTATGAACACCATCCGTAAAGGGCTGGAAAATCTCTCCGGAGTTCAAACCGCCGAACCGGAAAACGTACAAGGTACCGTTACGGTGGAGTTTGATGAAAGCATCATATCCGCCGACCAGATTGCGCGCAAACTCAGCAGCATGGGTTATCCGCTCGCAGGGGAAAACAACCTCGGCGCCAAAGCGGTTTCCTATGTAAGTTGTATGATTGGGAGAGTAACGAAGGACGATGGACGATGAACGATGGGAGGCAACGCTGAGTTAGTCCAATGCATGGAAAAGTTACATTAAATATAATGGTCATCCGTTTTTTGTACCCCAATCCTTCAAAGGAGCACAATGGATAGCTTTGAACCATGAAGTGGTTGAATGTCAAACGTTTCAAACACGTTTAACCCCATTCGGGGTTGATAAAAACCTGCCCTGAATAGCCTGGTATGAAATACCTGGCTATTCAGATTTGACCCTTTCAGAGTCACATTCATTCCATTGACGCTGGGGTGCAAAATGTCGATAGTCATATTAAATATTATCTTTGATCCAAAAAATCGTCCATCTCATGGATCAATACCGACACTTATTTCCGGATCTTGAAGAAGGGTTACTCAAAGAACTCAAGGAACACGGCAAAATCCTGTCTGTAAAGGCTGGTCAAACCTTGATCCAGAGTGGACAAAACATCCGAAGTACTATGATTGTGCTGGATGGATTGGTGAAACTATTCCGGGAAAGTGATGAAGGCACAGAGTTCTTCATGTACCATCTTTATCCGGGCGACGGCTGCGCGTTATCACTAATTTGCGACCGAAATTTCCGCAGCAGTGCCGTGACGGCCAAAGCGGTATCGGATGCCGTTTTGCTGGTAGTGCCGTTAGACCACACCGAAAACTGGATGCGCAATTACCGCACCTGGTATCATTTTGTGGTGGGAACTTACCGAAAACGCTACGAAGAACTGCTGGAAACCATTGATCATATTGCTTTCCGGAACATGGACGAGCGTCTGGAGTTCTACCTTCGCCGGCACAAAAAAGCCCTCAATACGAATATCCTGGAAATCACCAACACCCAGATTGCCCAGGAGCTCAATTCCTCCCGCGAGGTGATCTCCCGCCTCATGAAGAAACTATCGGAAGACGGAAAGGTAAGGTTGTTGAAAAACGGAATAGAGTTGTTGAAGTTGTGAGCATTACTTAGCTACACAGGCTTCCCCAATTCCCAAAACGTAATGTTCTACGGCGTGCACATCAGCAGCCAACTGGGCGCCCTGGAAACCCTGAATGTCTGCATTGGTGATGGTGCTCTGGTACTGTTGCAGAAAAGGCATACTTAGAGGCGTGTAGCTCCAGTGCCATTTCTCTTCTTTATAACCATTTGCGCGACTAGGCGTGTATGGTTGGCAAAAACCATATTCGTGGGCATGAGCCACTAGCCATTGGTACACTTTTTCATGTGCACCGCCAGCCTCAAAGGAGGGGTTATTCAGGTCGTTCAGGTCGATGTCTGTACCCCAATGATGGCGTGAGGAGCCAGGCATGGAGGAGTATTCCAGAATTTTCCGGGCGCGATCCAAAGGCGCCGGTGCGTCCTTGGCAAAGCGGTTCCATTTGCCTTCCCAGATGTTTTTTTGCTGGTCAAAAGTTCGGGTGGAAGAAATGACGCGCAGGGTGATGCCGTCTTTTCGGGCGCTTTCCCACATTTGTTGAAACGCGTCAAAAGCTTCTTTACGCAGCATCATGCCGGGCTTGTCGGAGTAGGGTTTGCCAACCACCACGAAATCAGGGTGCATTGCCGGGTCGAATTTCCCAAGCAGGTAATCTTTACTCACGGAGTACGCCGGAGGCAGGGTATCTGTTTGGGGAGGCTCCGTTACAAGGGACGCTTTGGCAACTGGTGTATCCTGATTTCCGCAGGCTGGAATCAATCCGAGCAGGATGGCCACGTATAGCCAGCCTGACATCAATCGGTGATTAAGCCACCAGTTATTGATTTTCAACATCTTCTATCTTTTTTTTCAGGGTTTCTTTCGTAAAGGTGCCGGCATCATGCCAGCGTTTCTCCCCATTTTTATACAACATAAACGTAGGTACACCCATTACCTTCATCTCTACCGCCAGATCGGTATTTTGATCCACATCAATTTTGATAATCCGAACGCGATCGCCCATTTCAGCTTTCAGTTCGTCAAGCACAGGCGCCATAGCGCGGCAAGGGCCACACCAGGTTGCCCAAAAATCAATAAGTACAGGCGTTTCGGATTGGATAAGTGACTGGAACGAAGCTTTCATGGGGTAAAGGTACGAAGAGGAGGGTAAGGCACAAAGAAGGAGTGACACGAAGGCACAAAGACGCAAAGGCGCAAAGATGCGAAGGCACAAAGAGACTAATCTTGATGCCTCACCCCCAACCCCTCTCCGGAGGAGTGGAACCGGGGGTAAGGCACTAAAACACCCAAACACCACTTAACGATCGCCTAAAAGCAAACGCTCCAGCAGATCGCGCTGAAGTCTGCTAGTGTCTTGCGGAATAACTCTAGGCAAGAAATGCCGAACATTGCGTGCCTGGTGCACCTTTCCACTGGCGTCAATCAGGGTGTAGCAATGCAAGGACGCTCTGCAACGAAGGCCCGCTGATTGATCCATTACGGTGACAGGCATGGTAGCGCCGGCCAGCCAATCTTCCATGCGTTTTTCATTCTGTACTGTCTTGGAGGTCACGCAGGAAACGGCCAAAAGGGCAAACGAAATACATGTGAGAAAGAATGGTAGTTTTGGCATATCACAGAAGTTTACTTAGAACGCAAAACACACCACAATGGAAAATGTTGAGGGCAAAACTTCACCACCCAGGCCTCCAAATTGGTTGTCCAATACCAAATACAGACCACCGGGCTATTTTTCAGGAGCAATCACCTTTTCACTTCGACTTTTGGACGGTAGACGGCTTACGGTGGCGCTGCTCTTGTCATATATTCATTTGCTAAAGACCAATAACAAATACCAAGAACACCACCACCATAAGCCGTCCACCGTAAACCGTCCACCGTCTATGAAACAAATACTTTCCATTCTCCTGATTCTCCTCTTTGCTGCTCCTGCATTCGCGCAAAAAAATGCATCCAAACCTGAAGATGCCGAAAAAGCCATCAAAAAAACCATCAACAACTTCTTTGAAGGTATGGAAAAAGGGGACACCGCTCTTTTAAAAGGTGCGTGCATGCCCGACATGGTGCTGCAAACCTTTATGGCCGATAAAGAAGGCAATATGCAGGTGTACACCCAGGACTTCTCTGAATTTGTGATGATGGTGGGTAATCCCGGTCAGGATCAGTACGACGAGCGTATCAAATTTGAAGCCATTCATGCTGAGCAATCCCTGGCCAGTGTCTGGACGCCTTATTCCTTCTATATCAACGGCAAACGCTCCCACTGCGGTACCAATTCCTTCCAATTGGTGAAAACAAAACAAGGCTGGAAAATCCAGTACATCATTGATACACGCCGAAAACAGGGCTGTAAATAGCGCATCAATGTCGTTCGGAAGGCAAAAAAGCCGGTATATGGCAAAATTGTGCAGGAATTTTATGGTGCGGATACAAAAGAACCTACTTTTGGCGTTTCCAATACTTCCACAAGCACTAAAAAACGAAACCACCGGTTTACACAATCTAACAGCACCGAACGTCTATGACAATCCATGCATTCCTTTCCTCCTTCTTTTTTCTTCAACTTGCAGCTAAAGAAGGCTCATCCGCCGCTACTCCAGAATCCAAAAGCCTTTTTGACATCATTCTCACGTCCAGCACCTCTGGTCTGATTGTGATGATCATTCTGTTCCTGCTTTCTATCGTTGCCGTGTACATCATCATCGAACGATATTTTACCCTAACCCGGGCAGGCCAGGTAGACCATAATTTTATGAACTCCATCCGCGCCAGCGTGGAAAGTGGCAACCTGCAGGCTGCCAAAGCACTCTGCCAAAGTGTAGATGCGCCTATGGCTCGTATGGTTGAAAAAGGTTTGGATCGCATAGGCAAGCCGCTGGACGATATCAACAAGTCTATCGAAAACGTGGGCAACCTGGAGTTGCTCAAACTGGAAAAAAATCTCTCTACATTAGCCTCTATCTCGGGTATTGCCCCGATGATCGGACTGTTGGGTACGGTAATCGGTTTGATCATCTCCTTCCAGGACATGGCTTCCGCTACCAATATCACCCCACAGGTATTGTCGAACGGTATCTACCACGCACTTACGGCTACAGCAGCCGGTCTGTTAGTGTCCATTATTGCCATGGCCGGATTTAACCTGCTGGTGACCAACCTCGACAAGGTTATTTTCAAAATGGAGAATACGGCGGTTCAGTTCATGGATCTTTTGCAGGAACCATCTCGTTGATCGGAAGTAATCAGGGCCGGCTAACCAACCCGTCCCGGATGATATTCCTTCCTTTCTTTTACTTCATACCATTCAAGAAATATGGGACTCAAACGCCGTCAACGAGTAGAGCCAGAATTCAGCCTTGCAGCTATGATCGATGTGATCTTCCTGCTGCTGATGTTTTTCATGCTTACGTCCAAATTCGTTACCCCAAACGCACTCAACCTTTCGCTGCCTTCAAGCACCAGTACTACCATGGCCTCACCGGCGCTCTCTGTATCTATCACAGCCGCCGGAAAGTTTTACCTCGATGCCACTCCGATCTCAGAAGCTTCACTGGAAAGTGGGTTGAAATCCAAGATCAGATCCATGGGTAAAGATGTAAAAACCACCACCATTACGGTCGTAGCCGAGAAAGGCACACCCATCGAAAGCGTGGTAACCGTATTGGATGTGGCCAACCGCTTGCAACTGAAAACCATTTTGGCTACCGATCCGAAAGCCATGCCGGGAAAATGATCCAGTCAGGTATGTAAAATCATACCATCAGGCATCCTTACCCAAAACGATTATTTGACATGAAAGCTGTAGCAAATCAAGAAGAACACCGCACCAAAGCTGCCATTGGCAGTATGCTGTTTCATGCGGCCCTTTTGCTGGTGCTGATATTTTATACCTTCACTGCTTCGGAGCCTATAACCGAATCACCAGCCATTGTACTCGATTTTGGCGGTGGTGGCGGCGATAATGCAGCAGCCGGCGAACCGGATAAAGGTATGAATGACGACTATACGCCTCCGGGCGAGCAGGAGTCTTCTCAGCCCAGTAATCCGGCTACCTCCGAGCCAGAGCCAACACCTACCCCCACGAAATCTCAGGCCACTCCTCCTCCCTCTACACCTACCACCAGCGACCCTGAGGTAGCAGCCATCAAGCAACAAAAGGAAAAGGAGCGCCAACAGCGGGAAGAAACGGAACGCCAGGAGCGTGCCCGCCAGGATGAAATCAACCGACAGCGTGCAGCAGAAGATGCAGCCCGCAAGGCGGAACAGGAGCGCCGTGATCGTGTGAAAAACAACGCCGGCAGCGCCTTCGGCAAACCCGGCGGAACTGGCCAGGGAGCAGGCGGCGGTGGCAATCCCGGCAATGGCGGCATCAACGGCGGTACTGGCGATAATCCGTTCGGTAAAAGCAATGGTACCGGCGGTGGTACCGGAGGTGGCGACGGCACCGGTACTGGCGCTTCTGTAGGCGGCGGATTGGGTGGACGTGTAGTGGTAACCCGCGGACGCATTGTAGACAACTCGCAAAAAAAGGGTAAAGTGGTCATTGAAGTCTGTGTGGATTCTGATGGTAGGGTTGTCAGCGCCGAATACACCCAGCGCGGATCCACTACTTCCGACGGTGAGTTGACCAGCGCTGCACTTAAGGCAGCCAAAGGCTACCGTTTTGCCAGCTCCACCGCAGACAATCAATGTGGTACTATTACCTTCAATTTCAAGTTGAAATGATAAGTGTGGGAGTGTTTGAGTGTGGGAGTGTTTGAGTTGGCGTTCGGCTGGGAATTTGACGCGGACTACGCTAAGATCATCAAGTTCCCTACGCTTAGTGTTCTTAGTACTTTAGTGGTAAACCTTTTCTTTGAGTATTTCGCGGCGAATTCCCAGCCGAACGCCAACTCAAACACTCAGGCACTCAAGCACACAAACACTAATCGCCATGGACATATATACCCGCAAATCGTACTGGAAATGGTATTTGGCCGCAGGAGGCACCCTGATCGTGATCCTGTCACTGGCTTATACCCGCTATCTGGGCGAACAATTGGCAGAACGGGAAAAACAACAGGTAGAACAATACCTGGAAGCCCAGCGAACCCTTGCCAGTTCCGGAGGTGATCCTTACCAATCTTTTTATTGTGATATCAGTTTCCAGCTGAAGGTGGTGCAAAGTAATACTACTGTGCCCATATTGCTGTTGAATGAAAGAGGTGGTATAGATGGATATACCAATGTAGGTGAAGATGATAACGATAGCATTTCCACAGAAGCGCTGCAGCAAGTGTATCAAAGGCTGGTGTCGGAAAATGCAGATACCATACATGTGCCTGTTGGAGATGATCTACACATCGTGATGTACGGAAAATCACAGTTGTTGAAACTGTTGGAATGGTATCCCTTCATCCAGCTTTTTCTTATTACCGTGTTTATCGGATTTGGTTATGCAGGATTCAGTGCCTCCCGGAGGGTGGAGCAAAACAAGGTGTGGCTGGGTATGGCTAAAGAAACGGCGCATCAACTGGGAACCCCTATTACTGCCATCCTGGGTTGGATTGAAACCTTGCGAGAAGTAAACGAAGACCGGCCCGATAACCAGGAAATGCTCAATGAGTTGCGCAACGATGTAACCCGTTTGGAATTGGTAGCCGATCGTTTTTCCAAAATTGGCGCCACACCTGAGCTTACACCTGTTAATTTGTATGACCAATTGGAAGCCTGCCGGGTCTATATGCAGCGCAGGGCGCCCAGAAAAACCACTTTTCATTTCCCGGATCCGGAAACAGAAACACCAATGAAGGTGTTCCTTAATCCGCCGTTATTCGATTGGGTGATTGAGAACCTGTTGCGGAATGCTATTGATGCAATGGAAAAAGGGGAGGGCTCCATTACGGTGTCTGTTTACCCGGAAAGAAATTGGGTCTGCATAGATGTTACCGATACCGGGAAAGGTATCCCTTCCAGCAAGCACAACACCGTATTCAAACCAGGCTACAGTACCAAAACCAGAGGCTGGGGCCTGGGACTTTCACTGGCCCGCCGCATTATGGTGGAGTATCATCAGGGCAAAATATTTGTCAAACGATCAGAACCCGGACAGGGAACCACTTTTACCATTAAACTGCCCTTTAAATAGTATACCGGAATAGTTGTATACTATCTAATAAAGATCACTGATCTTCTATGCGCCAGGTATTGCTCATTTTCGTCCGGAATCCTGTCTTAGGCAAGGTAAAAACCCGCCTGGCCAGCACTGTAGGAAACGACGAAGCGCTGCGGATTTACCATCTTTTGCTGGAAAAAACCCGACAGGCAGCCTTAGGTTGCCAGGCCGAACGCTGGTTGTTCTACAGTCATTTTGCGGATGCTTCTGACCTCTGGCCCAATGAATATTTCCACAAAAAAGTGCAATCGCCCGGCGATTTAGGCGCCCGCATGGCTGCTGCATTCGAGCAGGCGTTTGGGGATGGCGCCACACGGGTGGCTATCATTGGAAGCGACTGTCCGGAGCTGGATGGCGACTTGCTGAACCGTGCCTTCGATGCCCTCAACGAGGCGGATGGTGTATTGGGTCCGGCTAATGATGGCGGGTATTACCTGTTGGGCGTGAAAAAGATGCACCCGGAATTATTCCTGGATATGCCCTGGAGTACAGAAAGTGTGGGTTCGGAAACCTTGAAGCGTATGGCTGCCAAAGGGCTAAGCGTGCATTTTCTGCCCGAGTTGACAGACGTGGATACGGAGGAGGATTGGCGCTTGTATGGTCAAAAAATGGTGTAGATGCTATAATGGCCACCACAAATCCAGATATGACAACTTCACGACCCATTCATTCAGAATTTCAATTCTTTTTGGACTTTAAAGACCAGGAAATAATTGACCTGTTTATTGACTTGCGAGCATACATATTGGAACTTTATCCTGACTGTAACGAGCTTGTTTATCATACACATGCCTTAACAGCAGTTTTTTCTATCTCAGACAAGCTATCAGACGCTTTTTGTATGTTGCCAATATATACAAACCACCTGAACTTAGGGTTTAATAAAGGAACACTTCTAAAAGACCCAGATAAACTCCTGACAGGAACCGGTAATTTAATCAGGCACATTGACGTAAAGCAAACAAGCGACTACAGAAACCCTAAAGTAAAAGCTTTGATACAGGAAGCCATTGACTTTGCAATAAGGGATATGGAAAAACCGACAAAATCATTCGGCAAGACAATCTCAAAAATTAAGAAAAAATGACTATCCGGTGATTGTACCCAAAACCATATCTGGACACCGTTTCGTTGGTTTTTCGCACAGATTTTTCACAGATTTAACACAGATGTTTCACGGCTAGCATGCCTCTGTTTCTGTGTAAAATCTGTGCGAAATTTTATAGGCGCATAGCACCAGTTTGACCTCAGGAATACTCAGTTTACAGTAACGTAACCTTCATTTTACCCTTTTTTCTCAATAGCTTAATCCTGAGTTTCCGCCGCCCATAAACCCTGCTTCTACCTTCGCTGATTCAAAAATCAACGTAAAGGCATGAAGTTTTATCTACTATTACCATTCGCTTTTTTACTGGCTTTTTTGTCTGAAATATCTGCACAACAAATTCTTGTTCAGGGATTTGAAGGTACAGTAACCGACAACCTGCCATTCACTGCCACTCCTTCACCCTACAACAACATCCCTGCTGAGGATGTATGGAGCGACACTACGGCCACTACTCAGATTAGTCCTGCAGCTGGCTCACGCCAATGGTTTATGCGTGATCTGGAAAATCCTTCCGGCGGTGGCGCATTTGAACACCGACTCGATTTCGGGCCGGTGGATATTTCGGCATTTAATACCAATACACTTACGTTTCAGTATTTTACCATCGGGTATGATACAGACGATAGTATTGGATATTACATTGCGTACGACAACGGTACTGATTGGAGCACATATGTAGAATTAAACAAAAATACGCTAGCCTGGGAGACAGTTACCATCAACGCTCCTGCAGGTGCATCCTTCATTCGCCTTCGCCTGGCTGCACGTCAGAACGGCGGTTCTGATTTTGCTGCCTGGGATAATATCACCCTTACATCGGCTAATGGTGATGTAGTGGCTCCCCTGGTGGTGAATGCAACAGTAACCGGATCCAATGGAATTCGTCTGGTATTCAACGAACCAATGGGAGTATCCGCAGAGGATATTAATCAGTATACAGGTGTTCCGGATCTTGCTTCTGCAACACGTAATATCCTTGGCGATACCGTTTCGCTTGTGTTTAATACGCCATTCGTAACTGGCCAGGCCTACACACTCAGCGTGAACAATGTAGCAGACCTTGCCGGGAATACCCTGGCAAACCCATACCTGTTTCCTTTTACCTTTAATAATACCACCCCAAAGCTGGTGATCACGGAAATCAACTACAATCCGCCCAGCAATGATCCGGATACACTTGAATTTATTGAAATATACAATCACGGAACCACAGATGCCATCTTGGGCGGTCTAAAATTGGATGGCGCAGTTCAGATGACCTTTCCTTCCGCAACCTTGCCGGCAGGAGGAGCTTTTCTGGTAGCAGCCAACAAGGCTGCCTGCGAAAGCTTCTTTCCTGGTCAGTCCTTTACACAATGGAATTCCGGAGTACTTACCAATGGCGGCAACACCCTGGTGCTCCGTAACTCAGCAGGCGTAACCCTCGATACGGTTCAATACGACGATGCCTTCCCCTGGCCATTGGAACCAGATGGCCTGGGCCCTTCTGCCGAATTATTGTCACCCAACCTCAACAATAACGATGGCGCCAATTGGGTTCCGAGTACAACAGTAACCGGCGCTCCTTCGGTTTTTGCAAGTCCGGGCGTGGTAACCATCGCTATGTTGCCCACCATTTCCTTCGTGAATGCCCGTACGCTGGTTCAGGAAAATGCAGGGGTTATTAAAATTCCGGTGAAGGTGGATAACCTGAACGTACCGCTTGCGGAGGCTCGCTTGCGCGTAGCTACTGCTTCCACTGCAGTGGCAGGAGAAGACTTCATCTTGCTGGATACCTTCGTAGCATTCCCGGCGGGTGCAACTACCCCGTTCGAGGTGAGCATGGAAATTCTGGACAACGCCGATTTGCGCGACAGTCGTTACCTTTTCCTCCAACTTTTTGATTTTACAGCCTCTCAGGCGGGTTCGGCAGTTGAAACGTCTATCCTGATCAACGACAACGATACCCCTGCGCCAACACCTCAAGCCAATGCCCCCATCAAAATGCGTCACCTTGGCAGTTTTGATGTTGACCCAACAACCAACGCTACGGCTGAAATTACCGCCTACGACCCGGTAAGCAAGCGTTTGTTTACTACCAATATCAGCCAGAATAGATTGGAAGTTCTGGATTTTAAAGACCCTAACGCTATTGCCAAAGTAAGCTCCATAGACATGTCGTCCTATGGTGGTGGCTTGAACAGTGTAGCCTTTGCCAACGGAACAGTAGCCGTGGCCGTAGACGATTCTGTGATCACCAACCCGGGCAAGATTGTATTTTTTGATATAAACGGTAACTATGTCAATGCACTGCAGGTTGGCGCATTGCCGGATCATGTGAACTTCACCCCGGATGCTTCCAAACTATTGGTAGCTAACGAAGCTGAACCGGCTACAGATTATTCCGTAGATCCGGAAGGCTCGGTCAGTGTGATTGACATGACGCCAGGTGTCGCCGCCCTGACGCAGGCGAATGTTACCCAGATCGGATTTACGCAATTCAATGCCGACTCTGCTGCCCTGGTAGCAGCCGGTGTGCGCATTTTTGGGCCGGGCTCTACAGTGGCGCAGGATTTGGAGCCGGAATTTGTTACGGTATCCGACGACGGCAACACTGCCTGGGTAACCCTTCAGGACAACAATGCGGTGGCTGTTATTGACCTTCAAACCAACACGGCAACGGCCATTTTAGCGCTGGGAACCAAGGACTGGGCAACTGCTAACTTCTCTCTGGACGCTTCCGATCAGGCGCCAGGTATTTTCTTCAACAACTGGAATGTAAAAGGCATGTATCAACCTGATGCTATTGCCTACTGGAATGCAGGAGGCACAGGATACCTGATCACAGCTAATGAAGGCGATGCCCGCGAATGGGACGCCAACAATGAAATTCTTCGGGTAAATTCCAGTGCATATAAGCTCGATCCCGTAGCGTTTCCAGATGCAGCTTATCTGAAACGTCCGGAATTACTGGGCCGTCTGAATGTGACCACCGCCAGCGGAGATACGGATGGCGACGGCGACTTCGACGAGATCCACACCTTAGGCGGCCGTTCCGTGTCTATCTGGAATGCTGAAACCGGCGCCCTGGTTTGGGACAGCGGCGACGATCTTGAGCGCATCACTGCTGCTGATCCGGTGTATGGCGCCATGTTCAACGCCAGCAATTCCAATAATACCCGTAAAAATCGTTCTGACGACAAAGGTCCGGAGCCGGAAGGTGTAGCGTTGGGAACCATCAATGGCCGCAACTATGCCTTCACCGCACTGGAGCGCATTGGCGGAGTATTAGTGTATGATGTAACCAATCCGGAAGCACCTGAATACGTACAGTGGATCAATACCCGCGCCCTGGGAAGCACCGCAGGCGGAGATCTGGGGCCGGAAGGCATCATTTTTATCCCAAAAGCACAAAGCCCGAATCAACGAGACCTGATCGTGGTTTCCAATGAAGTAAGCGGCACCTTATCGGTGTTTGAAATTGAGGTGGATCGCACCCAAAACGGAGAATACAGCCTGATCAAATACGCCTTCGACGAAACCCCGGCCATTGGCGTGTACGGCGATACCATCCGCGAAGGTGGTATTTCCGGTCTTATGTACCGCGATGGTTCATACCGAATGATTGCCGATCGTGGCCCTAATGCCGATGCCATCAATCACCCGCTGTCCAATGGAGCCACTGCACTGGTATTCCCTTTCCCAGATTATGCACCCAAAACCTGGCAGGTTAGGCCGGAAAATGGAGCGCTCGTGGTGGAGGATCTTGATTTTGTAAAACGCCCGGATGGAACCGGAGCCAGCGGCTTGCCGCTTCCAATTGGTCAGGGAAATACCGGAGAGGTTGCCTGGGCCGACACTAATGCCACGGTATTGAACAACGATGCCTGGGGGCTGGATTCAGAAGGACTTATTCAGGATAATGAAGGCAACTTCTGGGTTTGCGACGAGTATGGAACCAGTATCTGGAAACTGAATGCTGATTTTCAGGTAATTCAACGCTTTACGCCGTTCCCGGTAGAAAACGAAGACGCACCGCTCGACACCCTGTTGGGTAAACGCCGCGCCAACCGCGGTCTGGAAGGCATAGCCTACACGCCCAATGGAAAAATTTACGCCATTATTCAAAGCCCGGCCAATAACCCGGATGTAGCTACAGGAAACAATTCCCGTATCCACCGTTTGGTGGAACTTGATCCGGCTACCGGTAGCATGCAAACATTTGTGTATGTGCATGATCCGGTACTTGGCCAGATCCGCAGCCGGGACTGGAAACTGGGCGACCTTGCCGCAGTAAATAACCATGAGTTTTTGGTGCTTGAACACGCTGAGCGCAATGGTTGGAATGGCAAAAACATCTACAAGTTTAGCATTGAAAACGCCACTCCGGTGAGCGGAAATAACTTCAACGGAAAAACGCTTGAGCAGTTGCTCGACCCGGCTGGCCTGGCTGCCAATGGCATCGTGCCAGTGCAAAAGGAACTGTTCATGGATCTCCTGGAATTAGGCTGGGAACGTCAGCACGATAAGCCGGAAGGCCTGGCAGTAGTGAATGACTCTACGATTGCTGTGATCAATGACAACGATTTCGGCATTGCCTCGCCAAATGCGGACGGTTTGATAACCCTGACCGGCAAAACCACCCGCCTGTATGAATACCACCTCCCGACCGATAAACACCTGGATTACGAAAGTCCGTACTGCCAGGTAAGTCTGGGACAGGATTTTGTGACCTGCGGTTCGTTAGAGGCCGTTTTGGAGCTTGGAGGTCAGGGTATTACACAAGCCCTTTGGTCGGATGGCAATACCGATGTGAATCGTTTGATTGATTCGGCGGGCACCTACGCTGTTACGGCTGTTACGGCTTTTGGTTGCACTTCCCGCGATACCATTACCATTGGTCAATCAGATTTCCCAAGTGTAGATCTGGGCGGCAACCAGCCGCTTTGTCCGGGCGCTTCACTCACCCTGGATGCCGGAGTGCACCAAAGCTATCTGTGGAATAACGGAGAAACCACACAGAGCATCACGGTAACCAGCGCAGGCGGTTACGCCGTTAGCGTTACCAACGAATTTGGCTGCGAAGGAACCGGATTTGTGTTCATCAGTTCAGCCCAAAATCCGGTGGTAGACCTTGGGCCCAATAAAAACCTGTGCCTGGGCGCTACCCTCACGCTGGATGCCGGCAACGCGGGCGCTACCTATGTTTGGAGCAACGGCGAAACCACGCAAACCATCGCCGCCAATGTAGCGGGTTCCTACACCGTTACCGTAACCAGTCCTCAGGGATGTGTAGGTTCTGACGCCGTTACGCTGGTGAATGCGGCCACGCCGACTGTTGATTTAGGAGGAGACATCACCACCTGTGAAGGCCAGTCAATTACGCTCAGTAATGATTACCCCGGTGCGCCTACTTTGTGGTCTACCGGCGCTACCTCTCCTACCATTAGTGTAACTACATCCGGTATCTATTCAGTTAGGGTAACTCTGGGATCCGGTTGTTCAGACTCAGATACTGTAGTCATCCACATTTTACCCAACTCAGCAAGCACCATCAATGGCAGCGCTTGTGCCGGACAGTTCTTTACTTACCAAAGTACACAAATTCCAGCCGGCGCTACCCAACAGTTTACCCTGGTGAACAGTATCGGTTGCGACTCCATCGTGACGGTAATTGTAGCAGAAAACGCCTTGCCGGTGGTTGATCTTGGTGCCGATACTACTATTTGCAGTAACCAGACACTTGCCTTGAATGCGGGTAATCCAGGCGCTCAATATGCCTGGTCTAATGGTACTACCGGCCAGTCCATTACCGTAAATATCGAAAATGTGTATGTCGTAACGGTAACCAACGCGCAAGGCTGTACGGCCACAGATGATATCCTGGTGGAGGTAGAAACCTGTGTTGGCGTATCGGAAGCATCCTGGGCATCAGCTTTGGAGGTGTTCCCGAACCCAACCGGTGGATGGCTTAACATTCAGGTTCAATTGCCTCAGGCAGCCGAGGTACAATGGGAATTGTTGAATGCCATTGGGCAACAGGTGCTGACTGCACAAAACGGTGTTACAGACCAGATTCAGGAATCCCTGGATGTACGTTCATTGCCGCAAGGCGCGTACCTGTTGCGCCTGAAGGCTGGACAGGAAACAGTAACACGCCGGATTGTAGTACAGCGATAAGCAGTTACGTTAGCAACATAGATTGGTAAAATCATAGCGCCGTCCTGTTAAAAGGGCGGCGCTTTTTTTGTGTGGCGGCTTTTTTTCCTGTAGCACCCCGCCGCGCATGAGTTTTCAGCCCGGCAGGGTGTTCATGTTATAAGTTAGCAGGTTCTTAGCCGCCGCGCTTGGGTCTTTTTTTGACCCAGCGCCACTTGCGTGGGTAGCCAGACATTATTGGCTTTGGCCAAGGAGGAGTTTCACCTTTGCTGAGCGACTCACCAACGCTGCGCTGGGTCAAAAAAAGACCCAAGCGCGGCAGGGATGCGCCGGGTTGCTTTTAATTTGTGAACACCGGGCGAGGCGGAGAGGGGCCAGATGCCATAGGATTTACAATATGGTTGGACAAGTATAAAAAGAAATAAAACAACGAATTGCTAACGACCAACTGGGCACTCGCTAACCCATTTTTTCGTCCAGAAAAGCCAAACCCAATATTCTTGCATCGGATCCTGTTCCAGCCTGTATTTTTACACGCTTTAATAACCGGTTTTCCCATGATGCAAAAACTGCTCTTCCTCTCCTTCGCGCTACTGTTAGCCGCCTGTTTCACCCCGTCAAAACAGGAAAAAGATCCTTTCGAACCCCTGGATTATCTCTGGGCCCAACGCGCCTATCCCTACGGCTTTGTACCTTCCGAAGCCTATTATCAGGCCCTGGAACAGACTAAAACCATGTCGGCCAACCGCAATCAGGGTCTGAACTGGACCCTCGCCGGTCCTACGCGCGTGAGCGGTCGCATCAGCGATGTGGCCATGCATCCTTCAGATTTGCTAACCGTTTATGCCGCCTCCGCTTCCGGTGGCGTGTGGAAATCCACGGACGCCGGGCACAACTGGGCGCCCATTTCGGATGATCTGCCCAGTTTGAGTATCGGAGATATTGCCATAGATCCCTCGGATAAAAATACCCTGTACGTAGGCACCGGCGAACCCAATGCCGGCGGCGGCTCGGTAACGTACGATGGGCGCGGCCTTTTTAAAAGCACCGATGCAGGACAAACCTGGACGGCTCTCGGACTGGAAAATTCCGGCAGCATTGGGCGTATAGAAGTGGATCCGAAAAACCCCAATCGCCTGTTTGTAGCGGCTATGGGACGCCTGTTCGCAAACAACACGGAACGAGGTATCTTCCGCAGTGAAGACGGTGGCCAAACCTGGGAAAAATCCCTCTTTGTCAACGATTCCACCGGCTGTGTAGACCTGGCTATTCATCCGTTGAATCCGGATACCGTATTTGCCGTAAGCTGGCAACGCATTCGCCGACCCAATCGCAGGCAATATGGCGGCCCGGGTTGTGGCATATGGCGCAGTACTGACGGAGGGGATACCTGGAACAAGTTGAACACTGGCCTTCCGGCTAGTAACCTTGGCCGCATTGGCATTACGATTAGTCCCTCTAACCCCAATACCTTATACGCCCTGTATGCCGATGAAACCGGCAACTTTAAAGGCGTGTATAAGAGTGTCAATCACGGCGACACCTGGACAACCATACCGGGCGGCGACCCCGGTTATCCCGGCTTTGGCTGGTGGTTTGGTCAAATCAGGGTACACCCCAACAACCCGGATGAGGTGTTTACCCTTGGGCTTGACTGGGTAAAAACCACCGATAGCGGCCAGTTCTGGTTTGATGTGTCGCCCTATTTGCACGCTGATTATCATGCCCTGTACATTCATCCTGCCAACCCTGATTTCCTGGTGGCTGGCAACGACGGCGGCATTTATATTTCTGAAAACGGCGGCGATACATGGGAACACCGGCCTTTCCCGATTACTCAGTTTTACACCTCCGAAATTGATTTTCAAAATCCCACGCATTTCTACGGCGGCGCGCAGGACAACGGCACCTGGAGAACCATTACAGGCACTCCGGATAATTGGCAAAAGATTGGAGGAGGAGATGGTTTTGTTACTCTGGTTAACCCGCTGGACAACAACATTTTCTATGTAGAATCTCAATATGGAGGATTCAGCGGCACCAATGGCGCCAGTGCGCCGTCCAGTAGCCGGTACAACTGGAATACGCCCTACATTTTTGATCCGTTTAATCCCAGTATCATGTTCATTGGGGCGGAACGATTACATAAGTCGGTCAACGGTGGTTTGAACTGGACGCCCATCAGCGCTGATTTGACCAATGGCAATCAGGGGCAAAACGGGGTCCGGTATGGAACCATTACTACCATTGCCGCATCACCT
>JBIKUE010000248.1:0-2801 GCA_044347755.1 Saprospiraceae bacterium | reverse complement strand
CGGCAGCGCGTTTGTCGGTTCGTAAGAAAAACACTATCCTTTTCAAAAAGTGACGAAATGCACGAGTTATACCTACATCTCTTCGTTTACAACTACAATATTTCACTCGCAAAATGACACCACCCAATTACGATAATGGCAAAGTATTCTTTAAGCCAACCCTGGCCTATGGAGATCAGACGTTCAGAAACGACAAGAAAGGAGCGCTGGCCTACTTCATTGGCGGCGACCCGGATTATCCAAACGATAAAGGATTTGCTCTTACCCCTTGGGTAAAAGCCCGATACGATAACGCAGGTAGCGACAATCAGGGCATCCAGATCTATGGCTCCGTGGCCATCACCATGGGCAATGTTTGGGTAACGGGAAAAGACGGAAAGGAAGTAATGGTAGACAAAACCTGGGTGTTCAAAAAGGGTAAAGACGGCAAACTCAGGATTATTGTGCATAAATCTGCTTTGCCATTCACCCCATCTAAATAGTAAGAGCATGTTTGGCGTATGTTTGGCCTTCCTTTGTTGCACAGAGGGAGGCCAAACTTTTCTCAGGGCTATTTAAACAACGTTTTACAAGATGCGTATACTCCTTATTTTGTTTGTAATTGGATATTGCCTTCCTGCAAAGGCCCAAAATACCCGTCTGAACGATCCCAACCGCATAGGCTGGTGGGCAAACTTCACCACCATTAAAGTGAACCCCAAGTGGGGACTTCATATTGAATACCAGTGGCGGCGCGAAGACTATGTTGCCACCTGGCAGCAAAGTCTGTTCCGGTCAGGGGTTAATTACCAGATAAGCCCAAAGGCTCAATTGCGCGTGGGGTATGCCTGGATTGAAACCTTCAATTACGGCGATTATCCCATCAATGCCCTGGGGCGCGACTTTACGGAGCATCGGGCATTCCAGATGGTGACGTTGACAGACAAGCCCGGACTGATTGATTTTTCACACCGTTTTATGCTGGAACAGCGTTGGATCGGGCGTTATTCCCGACCAGAACTTACCCTGGAAGACGAATATGTGTACCTCAACCGCCTGCGTTATATGCTTCGGATGCAATGCCCGCTAAAAGGAAAAACCATCGACGATAAAGAATGGTATGCCGCCGCTTACGATGAAATTTTTATCGGATTTGGCAAAAACGTCAATGAAAACGTCTTTGATCAAAACCGGGTGGGACTGTTGATCGGCTATCGTTTCAATAAAAAATGGCGGATTGAAGGAGGTTATTTCAATCAAATCGTGCAACTGCCCCGCGAGATCACCCTGCCGGGAAGCAGCACGGGTCAAAATGTATTCCAGTACAACTCCGGGTTTATCATCAACACTTATTGGAATGTTGACTGGAGCAAAGGGTAAACCAGAAAATTTGCCGCTTGGAGCCCAAAATCAAAGTCCCGAACAAGCTCTTAATGCCAGATTTTGGCTGTGTGTGATCTGCCATCCGATTGGGTTAATGCGATAAAATAAACTCCAGGTGCGAGATGGGTGGTTGGAACATCAAGAGAAAAATCCTCCTGGAAACTTGCATATTGCACTCGCCCGAGTACATCATAAACCACAAGATTTTTAATGGGCTTCAAATCTGTTATTCTCCAAGCACCAGGTATTTTGTTGATTGCAGGCTTTGACGATGCAACTGGATAATGGGTGGAAGTGTTAGAATCAAATACCCAAAAATTTTCGGAATCTATGATTTCACCGTTGCGTCTTAGAACCACCTGCCAAGGATCAGCTGATACCCATGTAGGCACAAAAATATAACTCCAGTAGTAAAAATACCACCAGTCTTGTGTTGCAACATAGTCGTAGCTGAACCACTCTCCTCCGGAAGGGTCGTACCACTTCAGTTGAAGCACATCACCAGAGCGAAGCCCATACTGAATATTCCAATAGGCAATCGCCTGATCTTCAATGCTGAAAGTATCGCGTCGTGGCGGTTCCTCTCTCAGGGTATCCAGATAGGGGATGAAGTTGCACAAGCCAGAGGTCCAGACAGCAAATGAGGTATCGTAAGGAATGGGGTTGAGCCATTTTGTACCGATATTTCTGCAATTACCGCTGAATGGATCTGCCCAAAACAGGGAGTCATACCACAGCTCAAAATGTAAATGCGGATCACTGCTGTTTCCACTACTTCCTACCCGTCCTATTGTCATTCCGGCAGAAACCATATCACCAACATTTACTGTTATGCTGTTCTTTGCAAGATGCCCGTAATATGTATAAAATCCATTGGTATGTCTAAGCGCAACATAATTACCTAATCCTTTTGGAATAGAAGATACTTTTTCACGGTCGAAGAGACCATCCTGGACAAAAGTGACCTCACCATCTGCCGCTGCCAATACTAGAACACCGCTATCCATACTGGCAAAACTTCGGATAACAAAATCAGTGCCCTGATGCCCATTATAAGCTTTGTTACCACACTGATGATCCAAAATAATGCTGTCTTGCCCCCAGTCGACGTAGTTCACAATAATATAATTCTGGCCATACGTTCCTTCAATTGGAGTATGCAGGAAGGCCTGGCCTTGCAGGGTAAACGCAATACAAGCAAGGAAACCTGTCGTGATTTTTTTGTAAAAAGCCAGGGTGTTGTTCATAAAAGATCACAATTAGGCGTGACAAAATACATTTTTCCCCAAAAATGGATAAAAAGCCGTTTCCCTTGGCTTTGTTGCATGAATCCCCGAGGATAGGGTAATTTTTAGGAAGAAAAGTGAGCCAGCAAGCGTATTTTTGAGTTACGAAGCTTAAAAAACGACTTCCTGGCCCATGACAAAGATAGATTCAAT
>JBIKUE010000153.1:0-9709 GCA_044347755.1 Saprospiraceae bacterium | reverse complement strand
TCAATATTTTATATTCTGTCACCAACATCCGCGAACCGGACACTGCCTATAGAATCAGTTTTATCGACCAAAACGGTGTTGGGGGTTATACTTTCGAGATGGCCTTGCAATTGGAAGATGAAGGAGCTGGGCCATGCATTAAAAAAGCGATTGACACATGGGTGTGCCTTACGGGCGTGAACTGGTCTTTTATAGATTCTGCATTGGTGAATACCCAATTCAGTTCTGATGATGGTAAGTGCGTGATATTTATTGGCGATACTGTCCCCTCTGGTTCAAGTGGGCAGGACTTCTTAATGCGGACTTATCTCGCCGGTTACAGAAAAATTTGCAATGATGGATCAGGCGAAGTATACTATATCGACAACATGGATGTCGAGGTCAACCCATATTATAGTTTTGCTTATGATTGCACTGATATTGATACGTTGGGTGGGGTATCCGATTTTTTTAATGTCTTATTACATGAGTTAGGGCATTGCCACATGTTGGGGCACAATATCGAGGAGGATGAGATAATGTACACCTTTGAGAATCCGCCTGTAGACCTGCCTGGTTTCAACGACGTGTTGGGAGGGAAAGATGTGATTGAATTTAGTTTGGGTTGGCAGTCAACAGGCAGTTGTTCATCAATATCAATTCATGATACAGTTTCCTGCAAGACCAACTTTGTAGATGACCATAATGGCAATCAATATCCAATAAGTATTTATCCAAACCCCTTCTCTGAAGTTATCAATATAGAGGTTGGATCGGCCACTTTACCCAATTTGTTTATCAATATTGTTGACCTGACAGGACACAGCATTTTTAGTAGGGAGGTTAATAACATGGAACAGGCTGGACAACCTTTAATTATTAGCCTGAACAAGGAAATCCCGCCCGGCCCGTACATAATAAGAATTACAACAAAAAATAACTCATTCAGCACTATCATCATAAAAGGGTAGTGCTATGGAAAAGAACATCTTGTGGTTTATGCTACTTGCTTGCATAACAATATCGTTTTCATGCCATGTGAGAAAGGGAGCGGTCATAATAGAAAAATTTAAATGCAATGATTGTGACTCATTCAAGTCCTACATTAAAAACAATTGGAAAGCTGACTCAGTAGGCCTATTTTTTTTTAGTGCTCCGCCCAATTGTGAGGAAATGATACACGGCAAAACCGGAGTGTCTTACACTATGATAGTTGGAAGAAATTGCCTAATCGGATCTTCCATTGATGAAATTAAAACCATGTTTGGCGCACCAACAAAAGAATACCGAAATAGATTCGACTATCATATGACAGCCAAATGTCAAGGTAAAGCTCGTGGAGATTCACCAAATATACCTGGATGCATCAGACTACAAGTTTATTTTGACCAAAATAAAAAGGTCATAGGCATATCTGGTATGACACGAGAATAAAATACTGCTAACACTGCATGGCTGCCCATAACCGCTAAACGCGGGTACAGGCAGCCATGCCAACCGTTATCCCAAACTAAAAAGTAAAAAATATCACATGGCCCAACAATCCGGTTTTCGGAATTAATAACAGACTGGTCGTCATGGCATTATTTTGATATTTTTGGTTTGTCTCCATAACGGTGGAACCCTTAACCATCACAATTTTGAGGACATGTTTCATTTTTTCAATCACTATTTCATCATGAAGTACTTGCTTCAACTCCTTTTCATTCTATCTGTCTGCACAGTTAGTTTCGCCCAATCCGAGGACGATGACGAACTGGTAAACCTGGACACTATTTTCCCCGAAAGTGTCATGTTGCCAGCAGACACATGCCTTTCACCAGTTGTCACAGATGTGACTGTTTTGCAGTTTGCCACTTATGCCGAGGCTCAAGTGACTGTTTTCCCAGCAAACCTTGTTTCAACCATTTACTATAAAGAAATTGGTTTAGAAGGTGACTTCTCGTCGGTTCAGGCATCTGAAACCGGGGTTTGGATGGTTCACGGGCTGGGGAAAGGCAAAACCTATCAGATTGCTGTTCAAAACCTGTGTGGAGTACTTACGTTGGTTGGAATAATCGACACTAAAACAGAATTTGAAGGGACTGTGACGGTTTCTGAAAATTTACATTTTGAATTAAAACGCTACCTAAAAGAGGAATCAAGCGTAAAACTGACTGATTTTCTTCGTGGCTTGACCACAATCTCTTTATTTGAAAGGGCATCATTCGTGCAAAGGTTCTTTTTTAAAGGTGCGCCCTTGCTTGATGGAGCACCACTGGAAATTCCGGAAATTGAAATTTCAGCCACATGTTTTTGCAATTCAATCATCACCACACAATTGGCCATTCCGGCAACCTTAGTATTTTTAACGCAAGGAAGCGGTAACGTTGAAGATTACACTCAGCCATCAAGTGGAGGGAACGTCGGAAATAACAACGGACATAATTCCCGAAAGTGGCATTGGATGAATAACAAAGGCCCCGGCAAATACCACCAGTTGTGGACGGAAGGTTTCAAGGCCAAAAGAGGGGTAAACCATTCTGCTCGTATAAGTTGGCAGGACAACAACGGGATAAGCTCCCAGAAGAGCTACATCCGTGTCACGCTTATCTGCCTTGACGGTGATGAGGTGCCCGCAGAGTGCGGCTGTGAAAAGGACATTGAGTTCGGCTATCGTTATGATACCCGTGTCACGACCTATGCCAACCTGGCGGGCACAACAAATGCCAGAAGTGCATGGGCGCAGGCCGAGGACATGTACACCGTTGTCTTTGAGGACGAGAGTCTACCCCTTAGCACTCGGTATCAAGTACTGGACATGGGCGTCACCCGTGCCGCGTCCCAGTGTGACTGGTCTGTGAATCCTGCATTTTGGACAACTATTACCACGCTGTTGGGAGATGGTGCAAAACTGTACTTCGCCTATCAGGCAACACAAAATGGACAAAATGGAGGACAGCCCAATCAAACACAACAGAACGCCTTGACAAGTGCTATCACTACATTTGCTTCAACACTTGGCTCTATTTTCAACACCCCTTACGGTCAAAGCACAGGCTGTGACAGCTATGATGACAAGTTTGGTGACGTTTACAGACAAAGTATTCAAAAGACCTTCAAGCCAAATGCAACCGTCACCCTTACCATGAACAGCTTTGACAAGATTGAAAGTGGCGGCAAGCGGAAATGGCATGCCCACGGAAGGGTTTTGAGCGGTCATTACCTTACGGGAGTGGTGAAGCACAATACCTGGGACGGCACTCCGGTTCATTGTTGCACTCCCAAGATTGGGATGTGGCTCGTGGGCCATTGTGGTGGCTCGACCACCGAGGACCAGCTAAAGGTCGAAGCTGCCGATTTGCTTTATCACAACGGTATCACCAACCTGATACAGACCCCGTCCGGCATCTCAGTCGTTAATGATTTCGGTTATACGGTACAGGCATCCTCGATCGAACTGTGCAATCAGATTGTGGTAAACCCTACTGTGAGCGGAGGGCGTTCGGACGGTTTTGAAACACTAGCCGATGGGGAAAAAAGATCGAGCATTCAAATCTTCGACCTGAGCGGCAGGCTTGTGGAAGTATTGTCGTGGTCGGGCGCATTTGCAATTTCGGATTTGCCAACCTTGGCTAACGCTCGTTCAAATCTACCCACGGGTATCTATTTTGTCCTTGTGAGCAACAAAACTAACAGGGACACCTACAAACTTTTCATCCATTAGTTACAAACCGGCTTCCTAACCCAAACGATTTGGGTTAGGAAGCCTTAATTTTTTTGTCATGAAACATCTTTTTTTTATGCTGGTAATATCAAGCTTGGTCATTTTTGCTTCTTATTGCAGGAGAGCAGAGCCAGTCAATTGCGCCAACGGTTATTCATCCGATTCAAACGACAACTGTTCCTGTCCGCCAGGCAGCATTGAAACCTATGGGCAATGTTTGCCAGATGACAACACCGTTCTCTTCGGCGTCAGTGAGGGCTGCCCATGCGAACAGGACAGTCTTCTGATAAAAATCCTCGGCAGAACGACCAACCCAAATTCTCTTGGCCGATATCAATTGAACCTGCAGATTGTGAGCAAAACTGGGATAATTGGAGGAACAGGCATGGAGTTCGTCTCTACTCCATTTGGATATGACAGTCTCATCACAGGTGTGGGGCCGTCAAGCGGCAGCAACTGTGAAATAGATGGTTGGAGCTATCAACAGAGATATTCTGGCAGGGTATATGGGAATGATTCCATAGTGCTTCATTTTTTCTACACCCGGCCAGATCCCGCTGTTGATGATGGATTTATTATCGCGCCCCAAACTTGTGGGATGGTTGTTCGGAATTAAATAAAATGGGATAACTATGCATGGCTGCCAACCGCCCGCTAAACGCGTCGGTACGGGCAGCCATGCACCCGTTAGCGGAAAAAATATCAAAATAGCCGACAAGTAGTTGAAATAAAACAAGCCAAGAGCTGGGAAGGCGTAAGACCGGCACCAAACCGATTTATTTATGAATAACTTAAGTCTGAAATTCATGCTTTGGGTATTTGCTGTAGCATTGGCGGTTTCACGGGCCCCAGCGCAAGGATACCTGATTTGCCCTTTGCCAGATGCCTCTTCGGGTAGCGGAACCACCTCACCATTTGATCCATCTTGGAATAACAACTTGGAGATAGGACAAAAAACAATCCCTGTTGTGTTCCACTTGCTGGGTGCTTCATCTGCGCTACAGGACATCCGTATCCAATCTGCACTCAACCAACTGAACGCAGACTTCAACTCGACAAATCTGGATTGGGACATTGAGTTCGCTTTGGCCGGCATTGGCCCCAGAGGAGAATGTACAACTGGTATTATAAGGTATTCCGACATAACAAGCCAAGACCCTGTCGTTTTCAGGCCCATTACCCGCTGGGACAACACCAAATATCTGAACATTTGGGTTGTTCCTCTGATTGATGGTGAACCTCTCAAATATGGCGTCGTTTCTGTTAAGCCTTCCAAGTTTCAAGTGGTAAACGGGGCAATTCAAAGGACAGACGTGGTAGCCGGAACCAGTGGGCCATTCGACGGCTCGGATGGGGTAGTAGTTAAAGAAGAGCTCATCTATCCCAATCCTGCTCAAATCCATACCCTCGCGCACGAAGTTGGGCATTGGCTCAATTTGTTGCATCCATTTTCGCCTTGTGAGTCACCTGATAACCCTGTCTGGTTCTGCTGCCACCCCGAAGACCAGGGGGCCAGTAACGGTGATTTTATTCCAGACACACCCCCACAACAAGACGACTATGGCCAAAGTAATTGTTCATTAATAGATCATTTCTGTTCGGATGGAATACCAGAAGACTTGAGCAACTTCATGGGCTATGCGTTTGCCTGTCAAAACAAATTTACGCAGGGGCAACGGGAGTGGATGTTCCATTGCCTTGAAAACTTCAGGCCCTTTATTTGGTCTGATGAGAACTTGCGATGTACCGGGGTGGGGGCGCAATCAAATTTGGAGATCACTCAACCAACAAACTGGGACTTCACAACTGTCCCGAGCGGATATGTGACCATAAAGAGCGAACTGCGGATAAAAAATGGGGGTATCTTGAACATTGCTCCGGGCATCACCGTGCAGTTTTGCGATGCGGCCAAGGCAATCGTAGAGCCTGGGGGCAACGTGCAGTTGTTCGGCACACTGACCAGTGCCTGTCAGGGAAGGATGTGGCAGGGCGTTGAGGTACAGGGAACACCAGCCTCAAATCAATTTGGTGGTTTGCAAGGGCGATTCAAGGCTCATCCCAATTCGATTGTGTCGAATGCGGTCACGGGGATTAAAGCCGGAGGTGCCGGTTTTGGGCTTGGAGGCGGCATTGTCCAATGCACGCTTGCAACTTTGAGGAACAACCAGCGGGCTGTTCAGTTCAATCCCTACGAGAATCACCTTCCAATCCCAAGCATGCCAGTGGCCTCCAACGCCAGTTATTTTATCCAGTGCGAGTTTATAACTGGCACAGACTATCCGGGATATGACCCGGGGTTGTACTCCCCTAATGAACAGGTGCCGTTTTCTGCTTTTGCCGACCTACTGGGCGTACGCGGAATCCGGTTTTTGGGCTGCAATTTTATCAACGAGATCACCTATCTGCCTCTTCCCTCACAGTATGGTATCGGCATCCTTGCCAAAGAAAGCAGTTTCAGTGTAGGCAACTATTGTACGGGCCCTACCCTGCCTTGTTCGGAGGCCAACCAAGATCACTGCCTGTTCAAGAACCTCTACCAAGGTATTTGGGCGACAAAAACCGACATTGACCCAGGGCTTCCGCACCGCTATTCCGTGACAAACGCAACTTTTGATGAGTGCTTTACAGGCATTCAAAGCAGTCTGGGCAGCAGGTGCTATATTGTGAACAATAAATTTGAACTTGGAGACATCGGTAATGATGCGTTTTTGGCTGGTGGCAACATAACAGGGCTGCGCATGGAATGGGGGCACACCAACATAACCGTGCAGGAAAACCTGTTCAAATTAGACGACAATGCGCCGATAGACATATTTGATGCGCATATTTTGCTTGGTACGGACATTTTCTTTATTGGCCAAACCAACAATGCTATCCGTAAGAACACCTACAAAAATCTGAGTAGCGGCAACCAGAGCTTAGGGGAAGGTGCGGAGCCATTCCAGACAACAGGCCTACACTATCTTTGCAACGTCAACGAAAACAATGCTTCCTTTGATTTCAATGCCAAACCATTTAATTTGACAACCCCTCCGGGGTTGAGGCAGGCGCAGGGTTTTTTCGACCCACAATTTGGTGCAACAATTTCCGCTGGAAACACATTTTCCCATGTTGGTGGGCTTGAAAGCGATTTTAGAAATCGCGCGAACGGCAATATCAACTACTATTTTCCCAATGGCATTATACCTGAAACGCCTCAGACGTTTACCCCTGCGCCCAGAATCCTTTTACAAAACAATGCACCAGCCAACAATTGTGAATCCATACTTTGTGACCGCCCGCCTTGTAAAACAGAGGGGCAGCTTGCGGCAGAAAAATTGGCGATAACCCCTGCAAAAGCCCAGTATAACAGCCTGCGCACACAATATCTGGCCAACCCGAATGGACCGAACGCGCCCACACAAATGGCTTCTATGACCGCCTTACAGGAGGTTATACAGGGTAACACCTTTGATGTCCTCACGGACATCGTGGCCAACGAAACTGGTACGCTTTCGGACTACCGTTATTGGTTAGGCAACATGGATGCCTATGAGACCGACCTCGAACTGGTGCGCAGTTACACAGGCACTACAGAATCGTCGGCTGCGGTGACAAAACTCAATTCAATACCATCGAAATACCAGTTGAGCGGCGACCTATTGGCTGAGTTCAACCAGTATAATGCATTATTGGGCACCGTATGGCAGCATTATCAGGCCGGGGGAGACAAATATAATTTCCCCACTGCTACATTAGGCACGTTCCAAGGGTTCGCTGAGAACAGCCCTCATGCGCGGGTGCGCGGCTTGGCCAAACAAATATTGGCCATCTATGGCATCTTATACCCATCAGAACCAAGCGAAGGGTTTGGTGGTGGCGGAGAAGAACGCCAATCCGGTCAAAGTACACAGCCTTCCAAGGGGTTCCAACTTGTACCTAACCCTGCAGGTCAGATGGTGGCGATACAGGTGGACAAAAAACTTGCAAATGCTGATGTTGACGCTCAGGTCAAAGTTGTCTCCACGATCGGGGGAACGGTCATTGAGCGGAACTTCAACGCCTCTTCCGAATATCTCGTATTAGATATTTCAGGATTGAGGGCAGGCGTTTACTACGTTTGGGTTCGCCTTGACTCTGGCGAGTCGTTCGTCCATCCGCTTTCAATTCTCCGTTAGAACATCATCATTCATTTTGGGCAGCACCGGTACGTCCGGTGCTGCCCAAAAATGCTTTGTCCCATGAAAAATATTTTAATTTTGCTATCGGCGATTCCCTTTTTCGCTCATGCCCAAAGCCAATTAGACACCACGTTTTTGTTGCCCGGCACGGAACTTTCATCCATTGCCGCTATTGTTGTGGACAACGATACGATTGTTTGCGTAGGCAACGCCTTTACCGCACAGGGTAATTACGCTACCCATATCTCCAAGTACGACACTTTGGGAAATCTCCTAAACTATAATATCATACAAGAGAATGGGAAAAAAATTGATGCGGGAGAAACTACAGGGTTCATAAAGACATCCGATGGAGGCTATGCCGCACTTTCCGGCACAGCCGTGGGGCTTGATGTGTTGTTTATAAAATTTGACCATGAACTCCAAACCGAGTGGATTACTACAATAACACGAACAGACATGTTGGCGATCTATGCGGATGGGTTGGTGGAGACCTCTGACGGGTATTTGGTTGCTGGATTCGGCAACACTCAGAATACGCCTGTATCTTCTTTTGTTTGCAGTTTAAGCAAACAAGGTGATATCAGGTGGAACAAAAAATATAGCGCACAACCCAACTGGAATTCGGGAGTAAGGAATATGGTAAAGAAAAATAATAATTCTTTTTGGATAGGAGGCGGTCGGTCTATGATTGGAAGCGGGTGTGGCGAGCAACAAAGCAGCCAAGGGGGCCCTTGGGTATTTGAAATAGATTCCTTGGGGGATGTTTTATACGACTGGAAAGCTCCAATTGCAGATAGCGAAGGAGTAGCCACCATTGCCTTGGACGACGACGGGCAAATCGTGTATGCAGCTGTAAAAATCAAATTTCAACCTACCTGGGGGGATACACTTCAACTCAAATTGCGAAAAATAAATCCTGCTAATAACCAGACCGTCTGGGAATACTACCAAACGCCCATCGCGCTTACCTGCCCAAATTCCGGCTGGTACGGCCTTGAAAAGAACCCCATGGACGGAGGCTGGGACATGGTCGGCTCCTACCAGCACAAAACTACCGGATATGTGACCAGCGGTGTAACCGCGCATACGAATCCGAATGGTGAATTGCTGTGGTTTCGGCTGGATACCAATTATGTCAGCCCCAATTCGACTTTGAACTACAACTGGCTGCGTTGCCTTGGTCACCTATCGTCAGGAAGCATCGTGGCGGGCGGCTTTGTGCGCAAAGCCGAGCCGGAATTACATGACGAGGCATGGCTGATAAAGTATTCTGTCAACGGTTGTGTGGGGCCAAGTGATTGCGCTGTTGTTTCTGCCAATTCCCCCAACAAGCAGCCTTCCCAACCCGAGGTGTACCCCAATCCTTTTTCCAACAACTTGAACATATCCTTTTCCAATGAATATAAAATTGAAAATACTGAATTTATTGTTGTGAACGTATTGGGCGAGGTGGTAGCAAGAAAACAACTGAACAGCACCGATAGTGACATGAATCTGAGTGCCCTGCCAAAAGGAGTTTATTTCTGGCAGATTGTGGAAAACAACGTTCTGTTGGGCCAAGGTAAACTCCTAAAAGATAAATAAGATTCCGCCAACCCCGCATCTACGCCCATTCCTCCTAAACGTCGGAACGGCGTAGATGCCGCCGATGGCAGAAATTAGAATAAATATCAACGGCAAAAGAGCCCGCTTTTCGGAAAATAAAAAATGCCGCCTTGATATTAATAAAAATGATTGGCTTTGTTGCATGAATCCCCGAGGATAGGGTAATTTTTAGGAAGAAAAGTGAGCCAGCAAGCGTATTTTTGAGTTACGAAGCTTAAAAAACGACTTCCTGGCCCATGACAAAGATAGATTCAAT
>JBIKUE010000152.1:0-9752 GCA_044347755.1 Saprospiraceae bacterium | reverse complement strand
TTAGTGGTAATAGCCTTCTGCGTAATCTGCGGGAAAACATTTATTTCAAAATATCAAGCTGGATGCCCTTATTCGCAATCTGCGGGAAATGTATCTTCAACGGTTGATGGGCGCACACTACCGGATATTTTGGCAACCCCAATGGCAATCTGAATTAGTAATACAGAAAAACGGCGTAGCCGTGACATTTTTTTATCTCTCCGGGAACTCTTTCCTGCCCCTCTTGTGTTGTGTTGGTTTTACGGCGACCTTTGCAGTCCCGAATAAAACCTTTTTCTCTATGGCTAACTTAACCTACAAGGCAAACAGCGCGCAGAGCCGGATCTTTGAGCAGGAGTTTCTTCCCCTGCTGGATGCGGTATATGCGTTCTCCTATCGCCTGACAGGCGACAGGACCCAGGCGGAAGACCTTGCCCAGGAAACACTCCTGAAAGCATGGCGCTTTATTGAACGCTACGCGGCCGACACGAACGCCAAAGCCTGGCTGTTCCGGATTTGCCGCAACGCGTTTATCAATGAATGGCGCAGCCGCCAATCACAACCGCGTACCCGTGATATTGATGACCCGGCAGTTAAGTTGCTTCCGGTAATGGAATCTCCGCACAACGAACGTATGGGCGATGAGGTGACAAGAGCCATCAATGCTTTGTCTGAACACTTCCGCACAGTGATCCTTCTGGATCTGGAAGATTTCACCTACGAAGAAATCGCGGTCATTCTGGACATCCCGATCGGAACCGTACGTTCACGCCTGCACCGCGCGCGCAACATCCTGGCTAAAAATCTCCAGGTGTATGGCCGCTCTCTGGGCTACAACGTGCAGGATAAGGATGATTCCGAGGATGCCCCCAATGCGGTATAAGAAAAAGGTTTGTCCAACGGCAGTTTAACCCTGCTGATCGCGACAAACCTTTTTTTATACTGTGATTTTGGTGATTAATGTGATTTTGGTGATTAGCGTGATTTTGGTGATTTGAATGATGCAAGAACTTGATTTCAGCATGATGGTAAACCAGCCTCGTTCCAAACCACGCTATGTTGACCAAATATCCCCAACTTCCAAATTTCAACACTACTAAACATGTCATTCACCCGTCAGCATTTTACAGCAGGTCAGCAGGCTTCCGTTGCCTGCTCCTTTCCATGGTCAAAACGCTCCACAGAGTCCGCAAACCATTGGTTGTATGCATCGATATGTCCAGGCTCGGTTGGCACCCGCAGCAGACAATGTGTGCAACCCGGCTCAGGTGTATCGTGTTGGCCGGGAGGCAGCACCCCCAGCAGTAAAATGCCGGCACAAATTCTAGTCAGCATGAAAAACGCACGTAAATCCAGCGGCATGGCGGCGAGCGATAAGCTCCAGATAGCCAGCGTCTCTCCGACCGATACGGTCGTCATTGAAAATCAGGTATTCTCCCCAAAAGCATCCCATCGAAAACCAGAATCTCCCGAAGTAGAATCCCTACGCGCCCTGCTTAAAGCCAACCTATCGCGCGAAACAGCTCCTCAGGCTCTTCTTGAACGCATTCGAAGCCGAATGCATGATCACAGGGATTAATTCCATTTTTTCAAAACAATTTCCAACTACGCCGGAGAGATCATTGCATCGCTCCGGCGTTTTTTGTTGGTTGCGGGTTTTACACAGATTTATTCAGGTGTCTTCGTCCTGTTCGGCGTAACGTCGGAAGGGTTTTAAACCCTTCCGACGTTCTTTCCGCTGTTGGCCTGTTAGGGCCACGTCAAGTGGGAAAAACAACGCTGGCCAAATCGCTCGCACTATTGTTAAATAATCCATCTGATTTGCATAGTATTCCCGGAATATCATTCCGGGATACAAAAAGGCCATCCCGGAAATCCCGGAATGGCCTTTAAACCAAAAGGTCTTCAACGATAGCCCAGCCGTCCACCGTCTACCGTAGACCGTCTACCGTCCTAATACTCGTCTTCGTTGAAGAAGAAGTCGTCGTGGCGGGGGTAATCCGGCCAAATATCTTCGATGCCTTCGTAAAGCTCACCGTCGTCTTCGAGTTCTTCCAGATTCTCGATTACTTCAGCTGGAGAGCCTGAGCGGATAGCGTAGTCAATCAGTTCGTCTTTGGAGGCTGGCCACGGAGCCTCTTCCAAGAAGGAGACCAGTTCGAGAGTCCAATACATAGGTGTGGTTTTGTTGTTTGAATATACTAAGAGTTCAGGGTTCGATTTACAGAATCAGCATAGCATCACCGTAGCTGTAAAAGCGGTATTTTTCCTTAACCGCCTGGTGGTAGGCTTCCATCACCAGTTCAAATCCGCCAAATGCTGAAATCATAATCAACAGACTGGATTTTGGAAGATGGAAGTTGGTTACCATAGAATTGGCAATGCTGAAATCGTAAGGAGGATAGATGAACTTATTGGTCCATCCTTCCACTTGTTTGAGCATCCGGTCGGCGCTTACCGCAGTTTCAATAGAGCGCATCACGGTAGTACCTACGGCGCATACTTTTTTATTTTCCTGCAAGCTTTTATTCACCGTTTCTGCGGCAGCCTGCGGAATTTTGAAGTATTCAGCCTCCATTTTGTGCTTGGAGAGATCTTCCACATCAATGGTGCGGAAAGTGCCCAGGCCAATGTGGAGGGTCAGTTCAGCGAAGTTAACGCCTTTCAGTTCAAGGCGTTTCATCAGTTCGCGACTAAAGTGTAAGCCGGCGGTTGGAGCGGCCACTGCGCCCATTTCTTTGGCGTAGATGGTTTGGTAGCGCTCGCGGTCAATGGCTTCAGGCTCGCGGTTGATGTATTTAGGCAGCGGGGTGTTGCCCAGTTTGACCAGTTCGTTCACGAAATCGTCTTCCGTGCCGTCAAACAGGAATCGAATGGTACGGCCGCGGGAAGTGGTATTGTCAACTACCTCGGCTACCAGAGCGTCATTACCGTGCTCGTCTTCAAAATAAAGCTTGTTGCCTACACGGATCTTGCGGGCAGGATCCACCAGCACATCCCACAGACGGGCATCATGGTTGAGTTCACGAAGCAGGAATACTTCGATTTTAGCTCCGGTTTTTTCCTTTTGACCAAAAAGTCGGGCTGGAAAAACCTTCGTGTTGTTGAAAATCATGGTATCTCCATCACCAAAATAGGTAAGGATATCCTTGAAAATCTTGTGTTCAATTTTACCTGTTTTGCGGTGCAGAACCATCAAACGGCTTTGATCGCGCTCTTCGGCAGGGTATTGTGCTACCAGTTCGGCAGGCAGGTCAAAATTGAATTGGGAGAGTTTGGTGCGCATAATTTAGTAGGGGGCATCGATTAACTGTTAGACAACATGAATGACAGAAACGTTGTATCGATACCGTATAATGCTGTTTTGATTTTGGGAAACTCGTTTTTTGCCAACAAAAACGGACGATTTTAACAAAAAAATGCCTGTTGAAAAATCTTCTCTTATTGGAAAACGGCTGCAAAAGTAAAATTTCCCTACAAACGAGAAATTTTTCAAAAGGTTTTGTAGAAATATAGTATTCACCGCTAAGTACGCGAAGAACGCTAAATCGTATTTCATCAATACTTTGCGTACTTCGCGTACTTAGCGGTGAACCCAACTTATTAAGCAACAGAAAACTCCTTCTGAGCTTTTTTACGCTCAAAATCTTTGAGGTAAATTTTGCGCAGACGGATGCTTTTCGGTGTTACTTCTACGTATTCGTCTTCCTGAATGTATTCCAATGCCTCTTCCAGCGTAAAGCGACGTGGTGGTGGGAGCGACGCTTTATCATCGGCGCCGGACGCACGGTGGTTGGTGAGTTTTTTACTTTTGGTTACGTTGATCACCAGGTCCATAGGGCGGTTGTTTTCGCCAATAACCTGTCCTTCGTACACTTCTTCACCGGGTTCGATGAAGAAAAATCCGCGATCTTGCAGGTTGTCCAGGGAGTAGGCAAAGGCTGAACCGGTTTCCATGACGATCAGGGAGCCGTTCTGACGACCGGCGATATCTCCGCGCCAGGGTTCGTAGCCGGTGAAGCGGTGGGTCATGATGGCTTCACCCTGAGTAGCCGTAAGTACGTTGGAACGCAGGCCAATGATACCGCGTGAAGGGATTTCAAAGCGCAGGATAAAGCGGTCGCCCTTTGGCTCCATGCTTTTCATAACGCCTTTACGACGGGTTACCAGTTCAATACACTTGCCGCTGGTGGTTTCCGGCACGTCGATGGTGAGTTCTTCCACCGGCTCGCATTTCTGACCGTTGATTTCTTTTACAATAACGCGTGGCTGACCGATCTGGAGTTCGTATCCTTCACGACGCATGGTTTCAATGAGGATGGAAAGGTGCAATACCCCGCGGCCAAATACCATAAAGGAGTCGGCGGAGTTGGTTTCCTGCAGGCGCATGGCCAGGTTTTTCTCCAATTCTTTCTCCAGGCGCTCGCGAACGTGGCGGCTGGTAACAAACTTCCCTTCCTGACCAAAAAACGGTGAGTCGTTGATCGTGAAGAGCATCGACATCGTTGGCTCGTCGATGGAGATGGGCGCCAGTGCTTCCGGATTTTCGTAGTCGGCAATGGTATCGCCAATTTCAAAGCCATCTACGCCTACTACAGCGCATATATCACCGGCTTGTACTTCAGGCACTTCTTTTTTGGCCAGGCCATCAAATACAAACAACTGCTTGATGCGGTGTTTTTGCATGGCGCCGTCCTTTTTGCAAAGCGTAACCGGTTGGTTGGATACGAGTTTGCCACGCAACAAACGACCAACTGCAATACGGCCGATATAGTTGGAGAAATCCAGAGAGGTTACCAGCATCTGGGTATTGCCTTCAGCAACCTTTGGTTCCGGGATGTATTTTACGATGTCTTCGAGGAGTACCGTAATATCAGTAGCCGGGTTTTTCCAGTCGTGCGACATCCAGCCGTTTTTAGCCGAACCGAAAACTACCGGGAAATCCAATTGCTCTTCGTTGGCATCAAGGGCAAACATGAGGTCGAACACCTGTTCGTGCGCCCAGTCAGGGTTGCAGTTTGGTTTGTCGACCTTGTTGATCACCACGATAGGCTTTTTGCCCATTTCAAGGGCTTTTTGCAGTACGAAACGGGTTTGCGGCATGGGGCCTTCAAAGGCATCTACGAGCAGCAATACGCCGTCGGCCATATTCAGTACGCGTTCCACCTCGCCGCCGAAGTCGGCGTGGCCAGGGGTGTCAATTACGTTGATTTTGATGCCTTTATAATTCAGGGCAACGTTTTTGGAGAGGATGGTGATCCCGCGTTCCCGTTCAAGGTCGTTATTATCGAGGATCAGCTCACCGGTCATTTCATGCTCTTTGAAGACCTGAGAGGCATGGATCATTTTGTCCACCAGGGTGGTTTTGCCGTGGTCAACGTGAGCGATGATGGCGATGTTGCGAATGTTTTTCATGTAAACTGAAAAGGTGAGCGATGTAAATTTTAAGGGGTTTGAAAAAATGATGTTTGGGAGTGCCTGCAATTATGGTCAAGTCAGAGAATATTTTTTAAAAAACCTCCGGATTGTCCAAATTTCATTAAAACAGGGCACACGCTTCCCAAACGGGCCGCAAAAGTAGGCTTTTATTTTGCAGAAAGAAAAGAGTTTTCGGGTAAGTATTTGTTAATAATAGCCGAAGGGTGCAAAAAGTTTGGTTGGAAAAGGCGCTACAAGTGTATTTCAGAATAAAATTTTAAAGTTGAAGGCGTAAAAAACAATTTGGAAGGAATGAAGTTTAGCACTAAGGCACTAAGGCACTAAGGCACTAAGGCACTAAGGCACTAAGGCACTAAGGCACTAAGGCACTAAGGCACTAAGGCACTAAGGCACTAATACACACTCGCATGACGCTATTTCTCTTATTTGGGCTGCTTTTTACCGGAATTAACCCGGAGTTTACACTTGATCTGAACAATATCAAGGAGGCGAAAGGCAGTATTTATGTGGCGGTATATAACCGGCAGGATGATTTTTTAAAGCAGGATCGCATTTATCGGCACAAGATTATGCCGGTGAGTCAGACGGGCACTGTGCGTATTTCCATGGGGGATTTGCCACAGGGCGCGTATGCTGTAAGCTGTTTTCACGATGTTAACGGCAATGGCCAACTGGATACTGATTGGGCAGGTATTCCCTCAGAACCATATTGTTTTTCCAACAATGCCCGACCCAAATTCCGCGCTCCGAAGTGGTCGGAAGCGGTATTCCAATACCCGGCAGGAGGGTTTAAGATGGACCTGAAAATGGAAAAATGGTAATAATAATGAGGGGAATGTGGGGAATGTGATAATGTGGGGAATATGAGCCTTGCAACAGCCAAGTCTTAATCTTTGGGCAACTCACCCGATATCTTTAAGCCAGGCTCACATTCCCCACATTCCCCACATTCCCTCATATTCCCCACATTCCCCACATTTACCTCATTCCCTCACATTACAATATTCCTTTCAATACTTTCCACACGTTTTCTGCTACTATTTTTTGGCCTTCCACGTTGGGGTGTATGCCATCCGGGAGGTTAAGATCCGGAATGCCTCCTACCCCGTCGAGGAGAAAGGGAATGAGGATCGCGTTATTCTTTTTAGCCAGATCAGGGTACATATCACGAAAGGCATTGGTGTAGGTAGCGCCAAGGTTGGGAGGGGCCATCATGCCGGCAACCACCAGTTTTGAAGCCGGATACTTGGCTTTTACCTTGTCGAGCATAACCTGGAGGTTCTTTTTGGATTCGGTGATGGGGAGTCCGCGCAAGGCATCGTTGCCGCCGAGTTCCAGTACAAATATATCCACGGGTTGTTGCAGCACCCAATCCACCCGATTGACGCCATCGGCAGTGGTTTCGCCGCTTAATCCGGCATTCACACAGGTGTAGGGCATACCCAGGCTGTCGATTCTGCGTTGAAGAATAGCCGTAAAGCCTTGTTCCGGCGAAAGCTGATACGCTGCGGTAAGACTGTTTCCAAAAAATACGATGTTCTTTTTTGGTACCGCCGGCGCGGCGGGGGTAGTGCTTTGAGATTGGGGAGATTTGTCTTGCGGTGTTTCAGACTGACAAGCGAATAGGCTCAAAACAAACACGGCAAGAAGAAGTCGATGATGCATAGTTGGAAAAATTGAACGTTGGGGTTGGAAGACACAAAGGTATACTGTGATTAGCGTGATGTTGATGATTTGAATGATGCATGTACTTGATGTCAAGATGATGGAACGTTATCCTCGTTCAAAACCACCCAAGTTGGTTACACACACCCTGCCTTATTAAAACAGGAAATGCCCTTATTGTTCATGGAGGGGGTAAGAGCGCTACCTAATACTGTTTACGCTCTATATTTACCCCTTCATCACTACTACTCATGTACGAACTCACCAAAACGCCTTTCGGCCCGCATACGCGCTTTACCCTGCACAATCCACTCAGCAATACCGGCTTCAGCATTGTGCCGGGCGCCGGAGCCAATGTGCTGGAAATCCATTTTAACGGACAAAATATTCTGGACGGCTATAATACCCCGGAAGAACTGGAAGCCGGAAAATGGGGTAAAAGCACGGTGTTGTTTCCGTTTCCTAACCGTCTCGACGGTGGAAAATATCAATGGAATGGCAAGGAATATATCTTTCCCATCAACAACGCCGCTACCGGAAATGCTATTCATGGTTTTGTTCGGGAAGAAGCGTTTGAGCCGGAATTTGTGTTTTTAGGGCAGGATCTGGCCAGCTTTCGGTGCTATTTCGATTATCATGGTGAACGGGATTATTATCCGTTCCCTTTTGCGCTGGAGCTGGAATTTACCATTCATGATTCAGGTAAATTTGAGGTGCAGGTGGAAGTGACCAATGCTCATAATGATGTGATTCCGGTGGGTTTTGGCTGGCACCCTTATTTCCGACTCGCATCCCGGGCAGATTTGCACCAGATGCAACTTCCTGCTGCAGAGATGGTAGCCATCAACGATCGCATGATCCCAACGGGGCAACGGACACCCTATTCCGACTTCCTTCAAAAGAAAGTTGTAGGCGAAACGGCACTTGATAACTGCTTTATATCCACCAAAACCGGCAACTACCAGATGGTGCTGGAAGGGGAAGATCAAATCCTCAAAGTAAAAGCCTCAGCCTCGGAATTTCCGTTTTTCCAGGTGTTCACCCCACCTCACCGCGAAAGCATTGCCCTGGAGCCCATGAGTTGTAATGTGGATGCATTCAACAATTTGGACGGCCTCATCAGCTTGCCCGCCGATGGTGTGTGGAACGGGAAAATGAGTATCACCTGGACTGACCGACCGGAATAAGTTCCAGATTCCTTCGTTTTAACAGGATGAAACGCCTGCTAACCTTCCTGTTTGCCATTTGGCTATTTCACCCACTATCCACCGGAGCGCAAAACCTTATTCGGAACGGCAGTTTTGAAACGCATGCTGCCATGCAATGCCTCAATTGCAACCTGGGATTTGGTAAATACCCGGCCATCATGTCGCATTGGGATAATGCCGGCTGGGGCTGTGTAATCTGTGATGTTACCTATAACCGAAATTCTGATGATATCAAAGCCAATATTTGCCCGTACGACAAGGTGAAGCCCAAAGAGGGCAAAACCATGATTCAGATGTGGTATGATCCTTCTTGCGGCGGTGATGTGCATGAAGGCGCCACGTATCTCTCCCAGCGCACTTCCGAGTCCATGGAGGTTGGCAAGTTGTATGAAATAAGCTTTTGGATCTACATTGAGTCCAGAGATCGGACTGATCCTGAAGGTGCAAAACACATCGGGATTACGCTGTTGCCCCAAAACCTGAAAATGCATGGTTTATACCAAAAGGAACTCATTCTGCCCTTTCTGCCCATCGATACGGTGCAATACGATGTCTGGTATCCGGTGAAATGGCGTGTGCGGCCATTGTGTACCAGTAATTACCTGATGGTTGGTGTGTACAAGGCAAATGACTGGCCTGAAAAAAGATGGGGCTTGCCGGTTCATTACTGGCTGGATCAGGTTTCGGTGGTTGAGGTTCCAGGCGCTAAAGCCGTGGCGGACAGCTCTGTGTATTACTGCAGCAAATACGATCCGGTGGCCCTGGGGGTGCCACCAATGCTGGATCAGCAGACGCTTTTGTTCCAAAATGATGCTTACGAACTTACTACGGCACACCAAACGATACTGGATTCCTTCGCTGTACAGATAAAAAAGTATCCTCAGTTGGTGTTTGAAATTTCCGGCCACACCGACAGCATTGGTTCCAACAATCAGGTATTATCAGAAAAAAGGGCGCAGACGGTGCTGGATTACTTCACCCAACAACATCAAATCCCGCCCCTGCGGTTCATCACCCTGGCTAAAGCCGGGAAAGACCCTGCTCAATCCAACCAAACCGAGGCAGGCAGGATACAAAACCGTCGTGTACTGGTTCGGCAATCAGAGCTTGGTATGCGAAATGCCTGGTATCGGGCGGCATTGCGGGCCATGGAAGCGCAGCGCATTCCGGAGGTTTTTACCCTCCTGAATCAATGGTCAGCCAAACCGGACCTCAGGGAAGGTACGCCGGCCATTCTGCTGTTTGACCCTCGTTTTGAGTCGCTTCATAAAGATCAGCGCTGGAAAACGATTGAGCAAAAAGTGCGCGCTACCTATCGTTCCCTGAAATATGCGCAACAGGCCTTTCTCCTGGATTCTATGCGGCTGGCAGAACAGTGCGCCACCGCCAACCTCACCGTGTTCCAGTATCAAAAAGGGTTTAACGCCCTGCCGGGTTATGTGCCGTTTCTGGATACGGTGT
>JBIKUE010000048.1:0-36038 GCA_044347755.1 Saprospiraceae bacterium | reverse complement strand
AACGTGAGGCACTTTTGAAATTTTTCCAGCGCTTCGGGGTGCTTTTTGTGCGCCAGAAGATAAATGGCAAATTCATAATCCAACCTCGACTGATTCTTGCTCAGGCTTTGAGGAGGCATCGCCTGGGTCAGTTGACCCAGGATTTCCTCCATTTGCAATAGTTCCTTTTCCCATTCCACGTAATTACCGTTCTGCGAAAGTGCATTGAGCAAAACCAGCCAATTACGGAAGTACATCTGGAAGTACAACTGTCCCTTTGGGCTTATGTAGGGACGTAAACGGGCTGAAATATCGAACAGCAATCTTTTGGCGGTAGCCCAGTCATTTACCGTTGCAAACTGATTGGCCATATAGCTGAAACGGTCAATGAGAAAAAGTTGGTCACCTACGCTAGGGGTAAGGTCCTTTTCTGCCTGAGCCAATTCTCGCATATATTGATCCAGCGCTGCTTTTTGGGTCGATGGTTGATAGGTTTGTGGTGTAAGCCTGTTTAATCTGGCAATGTACCAATAGCGCATCTGACCGTTTTTGATAGCGGGAAATTGCTCAGCCAATGCCAGCGCACTATCACAATGTGCGACACATTGTTCCAGCTGGTTGGTAGGTCCATAAATGCGGCTGAAGCCGATATGCATCATGAACAGGGACTTTCCCCGTTCCACTTCATCAGGCATTGCCAGGGCAAACTTTCGGGCGTTTTGGAGCCATTGTTCCGCTGTAAGGTGTCGTTGCAAATTGACATAGGCATCTGAAAGCTGCAAGGCTATGGTGAATTTTAACCTGATGCTATCATCCAGAATTTTTCGGTTGGCGATTTCCAGGGTTTCAATTTTTTTTGCCTGATCCCAGGCAAATTCTGATATGAACTGAGCGTAGCCATACAGGGCATCGGTCGACTTGTCATCGAGCAGGGTGGCAATTTGAAACTGGCGGTTTATTTCGTCATAACTTTGTTCGTAGTGCAGATAATCAAACTTCAAGAGGAGGATATTGGCTTTTAGCAGACTGATTCGACCAATGCTGCTTCCGCTGGCCTGGGTTTTTTCTATTTCTCCCAGTGCTTCATCGAGTTTGCCTTGCCGAAAAAAGGTCCAGGCTTTCTGACTAATGGAATCCGGGCTGTTGCGTAGCTGTTGTTCGAGTTTCTGGTATTGTACAATCCAGTCGTCAATTACCTCTTCTCGTTTGGAAAGCCGGAGATTTAATGACTCAATTTTTTTATCCTGTGCATATACCCGGTCGAGAATATTTTGAGTCAGCGATTCCGGGAGTTTGTATTCAATCACTTTGGTTACCACATAACTAACGGTCGAGTTATCACCAACCATAATGGGGCTTTGTTTACCGGTGGTTTGGTAGGATGCAGGAAAATATTGTTCCAGCGCTTCATAATTGCTATTGGTTTGCAAGAGCTTTTCTACCGCAGGGAAATTTCCTTCGGCCAGAAATTTGGTGGCCATTTGTTTTTGATTGCCATTGATCAATCGTTGCACCTGCTCTTCTAAAAATGCATACTTTTCCATCCAGGCACGTAATGCAGGTTCGAACTGTTCAGACTTCGGGTCTTTCTTGTTCAGAATCATCACGCCTGCCAGGAGTGGTAGCACCTCATTGGGAATTTGAACCGTTTTTTTTTCTTTATTAAAATAGTTAATACGACTGTTTACTCCGCGAATGATCGGACTTTGGTCGGCAAAAGTGACGGCCGTTTGCGCAAATGTGTTACCTGTCGACAAGAGCAAGCAAGTAAGAAGAGCATAAATTGCACGGTGCATGATCTTATTTTGTAGCGGGTGTAACATTGGTGTCTGGAACGTTATGGAATTCAATAATGGCGCCCGGGCTGTTTTCGAGTATAGGGCTTTGCATTCCGTGTGTTGTATTGGCATTGACTGGAGGCTTGTTCAATGCCCAGATTAAAACCGCCAAGAGGCCAAGGGCTGCTACCCCAATAAAGATTGTCCGGAGTTGAAGTTTCCGGCGAACAGACGGAATATGCTCCAGTTCACGTATGATATCCAGCGTAGCATGAGTAATCCGGTTGGGTGTAGTGGTCTCGTCAGAAAGACCAAGAGAACGTTCATGCCGGTATTGTTTCCATTGAGCGGTAAGCAGCAGCACCGCATCGTGGTACTGCACAGCCGATTCTTTACAATACTCGGCCAGCATGTCCAACGATGCGGCGGTGTTACCTTGTCTTAGGAGGTCCCGGCAAGTGTGCAATATCTTATTGTGCATAAAAGGAACTTGGTTTCATTACCATGTTGATTCTGGCACTAAAGTAGGCAATTGCCGTTGCCTAATCACGGATTGAATCGCCAAACCTTGTCCTCATCTTTGGAAATAGTTGTTTTGGTGAATTTCCGGGAGTATTCACAACGAATTTTATCAGCATTCATCACCCGGAAGCCGTTGGAACCTCCTGTACAAAGGTGTACGTCCTTACCCCAATTACCTCCCTCGTTGTGCCCATGAATGTAAACCGTTCCGGCATAGTCGTAGAGATTCAATTCCAGTTCGTCATAGGGTCCAACCCTGTACCATCCCTGCGTGGTCCATCCGTCGTCTTCGTCGTAAATAGCATAGGCGGCGTAGATGGATTTGCTGGTATTATTTGCAAGGGTCAGGGTAGTTTGTGCCTCTGCTGTGTTCATGCAGTTAACAATAATGAAGGCTGCAAATAGGAAGTATTTCATGATGAAAAATTGTTTAAATGATGAAAAGTGGTATGTCTTTTGGCGTGCCCTTGTCTTCAATAAAACCATTCCGTAAGATTTTTCTATCAAGGAATATTTTTGGGGAATATTAATTTTGCTTATAGCGCCAAAAGCAATTGGAAAGCATAGATGATTATGGACTTTTATTATAGACTGCTTATCGATCTAAAAATCGGGCATCTATAGACGGATATTGTCCTCCATACTGTGTACAATAGTAACGTGCCATACGATCGGCATCCTCCTGCGTACTGTAACCCGCAGCAAAGCCAACTGCTTGACCGCCATTAGACTTCTTTCCAACCGCTACAGCTCCGTAGCCTTTGCCGGATACATACCCGGCAGAGACAGGTGTTTTCCCACCATACTGGATGCACTTGTTATAGGCGCAATTTTCCACATTAGTTGTACCATAGCAAAACCAGTAGACTCCGGTAGTCGTGCAGACATACATAGATGATTGAGCACTTGCAATGAAGCCTAAGCACAAAAGCAGAGCGATTAATGTGATCTCGATTTTTTCATCTATATAAGGTTCTTTAATTTTAGTTGCTTACTCGATTCGGTTTTCAGCATCCCCGCCGTACTCTTTTATAGGATTTTCCGGCTGTTCCGTTGTTTGATTTGATACTATATGCACAGGGGGGAGGCTGATTGTAACCGGGAGATAATTTTTTTGCAAAAAAAAATCCCGAAGGAGCGTTCAGCTGCTTCGGGATTTTCACAAATGAGTGATTATCAAATATTAAATTCCTCACTCCACCAACACCCAGCCCCCCACTTAAACACCTCTTTATACTTCTTCCGCATCTTCTTCTGGGCTTCTTCGGTGGCCTTGGCGCCGGTATGGCTGTGGGTGCTTACATGGTTTTGTGCGAGTATTTTTTCATGCCGTTGGGTTCCCTGGAGATAGTCAAATCCGTCTTCCACACCGCTTCGGGGGCGTTATATGAGTGCCCACTTTAGATTGTCGGTAATTTACGGCGCGGTACAAGAGTGCGGAGGGAAAAATAGTCAACCCTTAAAAAACAATCAGTCCAAATAATATTAGAATTAATGACTGATTTAGCATTATTTGTAATAAAAGCGACTTGACCAACAGCTTGGTCAAGTCGCTTTATTACAGTTTATAGTATAATATAGCTTATTTCTTCTCGATTACCGAATAGGTTGATCTACCAAGATTTGATATCCATCTCTTTCGCTCCATGTCCATGGTAAGTCATTTTTTGCTTTCTCCCAGGCAGTTTTTGCATCCATACCTATTCCAACTGCGTAATGATCTTTATCGCATGAGGCACTCCATGATTCATATTTTTTATCGCTCTTAAGAATTACCATATAATTCCCCTTGCCATATTTTGTGTATATATCATCAATTCCTGAATAATTTGCGCGAATACTTTCTTTCGCACTCGATATGCAGTAATTATAGTCAGTCCCAGACTGCCAGGAATAACTAAGATGTGTACGATAGCTGCTTCCGTTACAATTCATATCTTTTACACCAATTGCGACGGCAACAACTTTACCATCTTGAGCGAAAATTGAGCTAAGCATTCCTAGCGTTAGAAAGGTAGTTAGTAAATATTTCATTATATAACCGGTTTGAAACCTTAGCTTACTCTTTACGGTTTTCAGCATCCCCGCCGTACTCTTTTATCGGATTTTCCGGCTGCTCCGTTGTTTGATTTGATACTATATGCACAGGGGTGAGGCTGATTGTAACCGGGCGCAGCATTTTTTGCATAAAAAAATCCCGAAGGAGCATGCAGCTCCTTCGGGATTTTATAAATGGCTGATTGTCAAATATTCAGAACCTATTCCACCAACACCCAGGCCCCCCACTTATACACCTCCTTATGCTTCTTCCGCATCTTCTTCTGGGCCTTGGCAAATGCCTCGTGAATGGTTTTGCCTTTAAGCCAGGCGCCGTAGAAAAAATCCATGAACTCTGCGGTTTCTTTGTCCGGCACCTGCCACAAGCTCACCAGCAGGAAATCTGCACCGGCCATTTTGAAGGCCCGCTGCAGACCGTACACGCCCTCGGAACCTTTGATGTCGCCCAAGCCGGTTTCGCAGGCGGAGAGGACCACCAGTTTGGTATTGCTCAGATTGAGGTGACTGATCTCATACGCCGTAGCGATGCCGTCTTCGAGGTTGCCGGGCGTGGGCTGGCCGCTCCAGGCGGCATTGGCGCCGGCCAGTGCCAGGCCCGAACGGAAGAGTGGGTTTTCATTCCATTTGAACACATTTTCCTCGCCGAAACCCTGGGTTTTGTGTTTTTCCGGATCCGGAAAGAAAAAACCGTGCGTGGCGATGTGCAGGATTTCGGGACTTTTCACCGTATCGCGCCCAAGGGATTTGAGAGCTTCCTCGGTGGCCCTGACGCCGGTATGGCTGTATGTACTAATATGGTTTTGTGTGAGCATTTTTTCAAGCCGCTGCACCTCCAGTGCGGTTCCAGGGAGATACTCAAAGCCGTCTTCCACACCATCTCGGGGGCGTTCTACAAGCGTCCAAAGGCGATTATCTGCAATTTCCGGCGCGGTACTGTCGGTCTGCGTTCCGCTGCGGTCATATTGCACGCCTCCGAAGATGGCTGCGGTATAATCCTGTGCCACTGGCTCCGGGGTTTTAACCACCAAAGATCGGGTACTGCCCAACTGGTGGAGTTCGTAGCGATCAGCCAGCACTTTTTTGCCGTCTACCGGCAGAGTAGCAAAAGCTATACGGTGTAAGAGACCGGAAGGGGAGTAGTAAACTTTTTTGATGGCCTCCCCCCGGCCCCCTTCAAAAGAGGGGGAGTTTATCAAGCTATCTATCGGTTTCCAGATGAGCTTGTAAAGCTCTGTGCCGTAGGCAGGCGCCTGACCTATTAAGTCTCCGCTCCGGGCGGCATAAAGGAGGCTGGTAGCCTCGGCCTGATAGCCGGTTTTGGCAAGAAGGGTAGACAGCTGCTTTTCGCTAAAAAGAGGTATAAAGTACGGATTTGGTTGGAAAGGCGTCAGTATTAATGCAGCATACTCAATTTCATCCGTAAAGGTCAGACTGGGCTTCTTGTAATCAACAAATTCAATGGCGCAGGCAGACTTATCCAGAGCCTTTACAACATCCGGATAAGAAACCACTCGAACTTCATCCTTAAAAGAAGTCAATTTGCCTGCCAGGTATCGTTCTTTTTGGGCAATCAATTGCTCCAGAGAGTCGATAATGATGCTCTTCGTCAGATTGGTAATCTCTTTTACAAGGATCCGTTTCAAATCCGTCCATTCGGCATACGTTTGTTTTACGGATGGATCATTATTTTGTGAAATTGATTCGCGTATGGCACTTTGGGATTGTAGCGCCATATTTTTAGCAAAAAGGACCCCGTCATAGGCCAGACCAGCCAGCCCGTGCACTTTTGCTGCCGAATAGCAAATATCATTGAACCTTTTTAAATCATGAATGAGCGACTCCAGGTCTCGCCCGGAGGAATAGGAAAGCGCATGATTGATAATAGAGTGCCGATATTTACTTGCCTGGGAGAGCCATTGCGCTACTTCCGGTGAGGATGTGCCCTGTATCGTCTTTAGAAATGCTTTGTATTCCAGGTTTTGTGCCTGTTTTTTCCCAACGCGATCAAAGTTTACTTCTAAAATATGGTCGGCCGCCAGAAGTAAAGAGTCTGCTGCCGAATATTGACCTTGTTGTGCTTTGCATATTGCCAGCAACTGAAGAGGATATAAAAGGGAGGTATGAGTCGGCCCGTCTATTTCCTTTAGTACAGCCAAAGCCTCTTCCAACAATGGTTGTGCCACCTCTGGAAGCCCCTGGTCTAACTTTAAATTAGCGAGAAAAACATTGGATTGGGCATAATGCGGATGTTTTTTAGTCAGAATTCTGGCGCGCAGGTCCCGCGACTCTGAGAAGCATCTTTCAGCGGCCGTCCAGTCGCCATTTCGTTGTTTAATGACTCCCAAGACAGCGAGGAACATAGGATATTCGGTTTGCTCCTTTCCGGATGTTTTAAATATGATATCCAGGCTACCTTGAATATGTTTTTCTGCCTGGTTGTCATCCCCAATATCCACGTAGACGCATGCAAGATTGTAATGAAGGATAGAATTGAAGTAAAAGTCTTGCCCCAACTTTTTGGTGTATATCCCCAGGCCTGTCATATAGGCATCTCTGCCTTTGAATGGCTCGTATAACTGAGCATAACTAAACCCAATGGAGTTGTAAATGCGTGCGATGGTAGGATGATCCGGTCCGTAAATTCTCGTACGAGTCTCCACCGCCTTGAATAGTAGTGGTATGCCTTCATCAAACCGCTCATAAAGAGACATAAGCGTACCATAACGCCATAGCGCCAGCGCATAAACCTCTGTGTCAGTCTGATGGTTTTCCTCCAGCCACCGGATGGTTAGTTGATACAAACTGTCTGCTGGTGTATACCGACGTTGATTATGACATACATAACCAAGCGTATTTTGCATTGCTACCCTGGAATAGTCGCTGACGACCTTGTCCTTCTCTGCTTTGGCCAACATACTGCGGAGTAACGAATCAGCCTCCTGCCATTTTGTGTTTTGTATCAGGGTTAAAATCAAGGCATTGCAAAGGTGAGCGGTGGTATCGTCCACCACTTGTTTTAGCCGGGTATAAGCAGTCAATCCTTGCCGGAGGTGTATTTCAGAGGAAGCAAAGCGGCCGGCTAAGTACTCCAGCTCTCCCAATCTGAAGGTTGCCTTGGCGTACTCCTCTGATGTTGTATCCTGAATCGTCTGCAGATGATTCCATGCAAAGGGCAATACATCATTGTAGTATCCCTTTAGATACAAGGAATCCGGAACCTTGCCTAATGGGCAAATTTGGATGCTTTGGTGACTTTGGCCATGGCAATGTGTGGCCAGTGCTAAAAGAACTCCATAAAATATAAAAGTTAAACGAATATTGGATATTGGCATATAGTAACCATACTACATGCAAAGTAAGGAAGTACTGTTTAAACAATAAGTATAATTTTTGGTAAAAAAATGAAGAGTCCAGCCTTACAATTTAATAAATCTGGTTGAGTAGACGTCTCCCCCTGTACGTACATGAAGCGCATACGCACCTGCAGGCACTACATCCAACGGAACCCGAGTATACAAACCGGACTCCGCAACTGGTACGGACAATAGTTGAAGTGCTACATTTCCCCACATATCGAAAACAAGAATGTCGGCGGTTGATACTGAAATCGGCGCCGGTAACGCTACCTCGACCCAATCACTTGCCGGAACAGGGTATAGCTGTAGCTGCTGATTCACATTGGCTACGTTGAGCACCGAACTTGTGCCAGAGCCTTGCACCGTAAAAGGATGCACGGTTGTTTGATTGTTGAAGGTAACACGAAAACTCCAGGTGCCTACAGGGGCATTCGAGGGCAATGTAAAGTACCAATACCACCAGGAGGCGTTGTAGTTATCTGGGGAGGAATGGTTCCAGGACTGCCATGTGGTCCCGTCTGGCCGGTGAATAGCGTAATTGGAAACGGCTCCGTTCTGCTGATCCTGGTAATACGCCCCAAAATAAATAGTATTGCCCTGCTGAAATTGAGTAGACAAGTTTAGGGCTTCCGGAGGGCAGTTCGGCATATTGGGGGCGGCAGCGTGCGTAGCTAACCGGTTGATTTTTGGATCTCTGTAAGGCTTCTGGCCAGACCACCAGGATTGAGTGTTAAGTCCGTTGCAGGAGCCGCTCCAGGGGTCAATCAACTGGTTTGAAGTGTTATATATCTCGAAATGAAGGTGCGGGCCGCTGGAAATACCGGAGCTCCCTACGATTCCAATAAATTCACCGGAAGCAACACTGGCGCCAATGCCTTTTGAGGTGAGGGACTGCTTCTTTAAATGCCAGTACCATGACCGTGAACCGTCGGCATGCTGTAAAATGATGGCATTTCCTTGTGCTCCGTTTATCCAGGAGCACTGACGGTCGAAGTTTCCATCGTATTTAGCTACGATAATACCTGCTTCAGCAGCAATGACCTCCACCTCGTTGTTGTCCATTTTCATCCAGGGAAACGGCCATAAAAAAATATCGGTGCCTTTATGCCCGTCATAGGTGCGATTGCCACAATTGTAGTCTAACAGGCCGGAGCCGCCGTTTTGATCAACGAAATTGCTGATGCCATAATAGGACGGATCGGTAATGCCTGCCTGCAACTTTAAGGGCCAGTTAAAGTACACGATGTTCTCACCAGGCTCCTGCTGCAATATGCCTCGCTGCTGTAGTTCCAACACGTTTTCTTCTACCTGAGATAGTACCATCGCGCGTTCTTCATCAGACAAACATTCGGTATGCTCAAAATGGGCAGCACCGCCCCCGGCAGGCTCGATCTGCGCGAAAAGGCTGTGAAGGCCAGTCATGCAGGCTAAAAGAAGCATAGGCAATCTTCTAAAGACTTGATGTGCGGGAAAATTCATTGTCAACGTGTTTTTTTTGGCTCATAACAGGAGGTGTTTTATATTGCTTCAATCCGGTTTAGATGAAATTGGTGGTTTAGGGTAGTTGTAAAATTCATACAAGAAAATTTCAGTTTTATCTTCTATTGAAGGGAAGGTATTGCTTTTCATGAATGAATCAATGGTTCTTTTTGAAAAATTAACTATTTCCTCATATTTAAGCTGCTGGGAACGTATTTCTGCAATATCATTTAGCTTGTATTTTTCACAATATGGGAATCGAATATTCCCAAGTGCAATAAAACCGTCATGGAATACAGGATGGTTGATGGTAGTAAACAGATAGGGTGTTGTTTTATTCAGGCGAAAGGCATTAAATTCTGGCTTTCTGAAAAATCTTGTTACTATCGTTGTTGTTTCTTCACCATTTGGGAGTGTATCAATTTTCTCCCGTGTAACTCTCGACAATGGAGCAAAAAGCGTTACAGGCGTAGTGCTTTTTTCACATTGGTTTTCATAAATATATTGGAATTCAGGCCATGACTCTTTTGCGTAATCAAGAGGTTTATCCTCCAGCGTGGTATGCAGCGATACTATTCCCTTAAAATACTTCACTGTTTGGGTGTTATCATGCCTTAATAGTGCCTGGGCGCCCCAACTATGGCCAACTGCCACCATACGAGTTTTGTCAACACTAGGCACTTGCCTGACAAAGTTTGCCATAAACTCAATATCCGTTATATCATTAAATCGCTCATCAGTTGATACTGTCAAACCTCCAACTCGTTCATCGGGCAGATTATAGGTGGATGAAATTACGATATAACCATGACTGGCCATAAATTCGCAAAATACATTATTGTCAAAAGGTACACTTTGGGCTCCATGGTGATAAAGAATACATGGAAGTTTTCCCGGTACAGTAGTCAGGTTACGTTTAGCCCGAACAGTTGTGCCAAGAACGTCACTGAAAAGCTTCATTTTTTCCTCGTCGTAAACCGGTTTCTCTCTACCTTCACCAATATTGATATTGACCCCATATTCAATGATAATCTGATGAAATGATATAATCATTGAGTCGTACAACGTAGCATATTTTTCCTGTTTCGGATACTTCAGATAATCTTCTATAGTCATAAAAGGCGCCCTTGCGTTTTCACGTGCGGGGTACCAAATGCTTACAAAAAAAGGTTTATTAGACTTAAAGTTACGATATGTAAATATCTCATCTTGCTTGAAAAGTACCGTGTCTTTGTAGCCTGCCATATATTTCCCGGGCCGGAGGTTTCCCCAGTGCCCGAATGTGGTACCAACACCTGAAGATGCAATCGTATCTTTTTTAAGACTGCAGGATTCTGCAAAAAAGAAGAAACCTGATAACGATAATATCAGGATGAAATAAGGACGAAAAATGATTGATTTCATATTGGCTGTTATTTTATTTTTCGAAAGAAGTCAGACGAATAGCCCGAGTCAATGAAAAAAGTTTAGCATTTGATACAAGGAAAATGGTGTTTGTACTCCGAAAGGTAACGTTTTTCAATGAATAACTTCAAGTAGCTTGGCAACGCTACCTTTCTCAGAAGTTAACCTGATAATATAATTACCAGATGGTAACATGCTTGTGTCAAATTTTAACTCTCCCACTAAATCAATGTCTCTTTCCTGACGCCAAAGTAATCGGCCATTCAGATCAAAAGCCTCTGCGATTACAGGAGATGGATTGATAAATGAATATTTAAGAAGTACATCTTCACGGGTAGGATTTGGAGAAATGCTCATGTCAATCCAATCATTCGTTTCGTTAGTACTATTAACTATCTGAACTGTAATAGTTCCAGGCGTTGTAGATACAGGCAATACTCCCTGCAGGTTTTCAGCAATAATGGGGGCTAAATCGTCGGTAAATTCTAGCATTGTTGTCCCTGGGTTGGACAAAGCCCTAAAACGTATTTCAAATAGCGTTGAATTGTCTGCCAAGGATTTACCAATACCTGAAATGTCAAACCAGGAAATGGCCAGATTACCAGAATTCGTTACAAGAGGCGACATGTTGAAGTTGGAATTATTCAAGGCTAAATCTGCATTAAACGAAATGATAGTGTCAAAATCAACCAGAGTTTCATCCCATCTCAAGCTAAAAGAAAAGGAACTGATGTTATCAAAGTCTTGGGTTTTTACGGGAATTATAAAGTCGTCTCCAGTAGATACAGTAGTGTTAGAAACTGAGAAGACAACAGGGGGTTGGCTGTATAAATTGATGCAAAAAAAGAGACAAACGGGTAAGAAAAGTGTTGATTTCATGCTGAGCGATGAATTGAAGGTTGACATTAGTGGAGAAATCGTTTGTATTATAGAGCAGTATGGGGTGCGGTGGGCATAATACAATACTCATTTGTATCATATACAGCCCACCGCACTCCGTATTACTTTATTGTTTGGCAAAAATTACTTTGCCAGACCCGGTGAAGCGACTTCCACGTATTTGGTAATAAAGTATTTGGGTATCCCGGCAATCAGCACAATCAAAGGATACAGCGTGCAGACCGGAATTGAAATATTCCTGTCTGACAAAAACCTTTTGCCCGCATGAATTGTAAACGGCGATTTCCAATTCGTCTTCATGAGGCAGTTCCAGGAGCAGTATCCCCTTTTCAGAAAATGGATTAGGGTATACACGATGGCTAAATTGAACATTTTCATGCTTCAAGTTAAGCAACTCTAATTGCTTAGAGTTGTCTCCTGCTGTAGTAGCAATGGCCTCCGTTGGATCAGATAAAAGATTTAGTACAAAATTCTCCTGGCTGAGGGAGTTATCATGATAATCAAACTCAAGCCATAGGATTTCCTCGCCTGATTTCAACTGCACCGGATTACTCTCAGTTGCCCAAACAATGGTAACCACCCCCTGATCCTTAAGTGGCTCCCCAAAATTATTTTCGGAGAACTTGGATAGAACATCAGAGGTAATGCCTCTGAATGTCAGTGAATTGCGATCATAAGCCAATGTAAACTGTATGCTTTCGAGGTCGCAGTCCTCTGCTACAGACACAGGATAGAATACCTTTCCTTTTTGTTCCACCAGGTGGTACTTTGTTTCAAGAACCAAAGAAGGGTCTCGGCTATCAGCATTTTGATGCCCCAACATATTGGGGTTATTTGACAAATTCACATCAGCAATCTTCACCCCAATAAAGTCAGCATTGCTTATATTGTTTGAGACATTGTTTAAGGTGATTCTCTCCGGGAATGAAGTTGCCCAAGGATTTGATGGATTGGCGAAAGTCCAGCTTTTTTCTACAAATCGCCACGATTGGTTGGCAAGTAAAGTTGAATCCAGCGACAGAATAAGGCGCTGAATGCTAACCAGGTCGCCCCCGGTAATGCCCTGAGTATTATTAGCATCTGCAGCAATTCTCTTGTAGGGTGATCCCAGTGGCGTTAGGGCCAGGATATGCCTCTGAATGGCCACCAAGTCACCACCTGTAACACCGTTCTTATCGCCTATGTCCTTTAACGGGGTTATGACATAACTTCCGCCGGCAGTCAAGCCACTAAAGGCGTAGTTTCCCTGAGCGTCTGTTGTGGTAGTTTGAGTGCTGCTGCCGGTCAAGGAAACAGTTACATTACCAACACCTAGATTGTCCTCTCTGGTGATTTTTCCGGCAATCATAATGTTGGAAATGATGCAGGCCGAACCGCCCAAAAGCAGTGGGGTAACTGTAGTTTGGTTTCCATTCAGGATTTGCTCTGCGCTAACAGATGTTGGCGTGCCGGAGAATTCAATCACGCCCGATGTCCCGGCATTTCCGGTTAAATTGACACGTAGTGTGCATGCAATGCTGTTGTCAGGTGATGAGACAGGCGTTGCGCTAAACCAACTTAGCACCCCGGTTGATGGATCTAAAACCAGATACGATCCGGTGCCTATCAAATTACCGGGTGTGATGGATACAAGTTGAGCGAAAGCAGGGTTAATGGATTTGATGGACATTTCAAAGCTCAGAACATTATTGAAATTCCGAACCCTTACAGGAATATCCACGATTGAATTACTTGAAGCACAAACATTGTCTTCTATGTCAAAGGTTAAATCTGATGCAGGATTGGGGGGATTTCCAATGGTTTTGCAACAAATCCTCCAGGTATTTCCCAAGTCAAGATAGCTGACACATACTACTGCATTTGGGCCAGGATTTGGAATAGTAATATTATTGCCGGTACCCAGGACCACGCCATTCTCCAGGCGCCAAACCACGCCTTGATAAACGGGGTTTATGCTTAGGGATAAAAGGTTATTGTTTTGCCAGGAATGATTTATTTCCGCCGAACAGGCACTGGGTGAGCACAGCCAAATTTTACGGCAGCAGATATACCAGGTGCCATTCCAGAAATACCGCACGGTGATGGTGCGTTCAACACAGTTTCCGGGAGGAATTGGCAGAACCAATGAGGTGGCGTCGGTGCCTAAACTGCCACCTGTGTCATCAATGGTCCAGGATATATTAGAGGCTCCACCTTGATTAAGTACAAACTGGTAGCCATTACCGGCAGAAACATAGTTGAAGCTAAATTCGGTACAGTCTAGGGGGTTATTGCAAAGCACCATTGTGCGGCAGCAAATATACCAGGCGCCATTCCGGAAATACCGCACCGTGACAGTGCGTTGAATGCAGTTCCCAGGCGGAATTGGCAGAATGGATGATATTGCGCCGGTGCCTAAACTACCACCGGTATCGTCGAGCGTCCAGGATATGTTGGAGGCTCCGGCCTGGTTAAGTACAAACTGGTAGCCGCTTCCAGGAACATAGTTAAAGCTGAAGTCGGTACATTCCAAGGGGTTATTGCAAAGCACCATTGTACGGCAGCAGATATACCAGATACCATTCCAGAAATACCGCACCGTGACAGTGCGCGCAATACAGTTTCCAGGTGGTATTGGTAAAACCAACGACGTTGCGCCAGTGCCTAAGCTTCCGCCCGTATCGTCGAGCGTCCAGGATATGTTGGAAGCTCCGCCCTGGTTAAGTACAAACTGGTAGCCGCTTCCAGGAACATAGTTATAGCTGAAGTCAGTACAGTCTAATGGGTTATTGCAAAGCACCATTTTGCGGCAGCAGATATACCAGGCGCCATTCCAGAAATACCGAACTGTGACAGTGCGAGTAACGCAAGGCCCAGGTGGTATTGGCAGAACCAATGAGGTGGCGTCGGTGCCCAAGCTTCCGCCCGTATCGTCGAGTGTCCAGGATATGTTGGAGGCCCCTCCCTGGTTAAGCACAAACTGGTAGCCGCTTCCAGGAATGTAGTTAAAGCTGAAATCGGTACAGTCTAAGGGGTTATTGCAAAGCAACATTTTGCGGCAGCAGATGTACCAGATGCCATTCCAGAAATAACGGACCGTGACGGTGCGTTCAATGCAGTTTCCGGGTGGTATTGGCAGGATTGATGACGTGGCGCTGGTACCTAAACTGCCCCCGGTATCATCGAGCGTCCAGGAAATATTGGAGGCTCCCCCCTGATTAAGTACAAACTGGTAGCCATTACTTGCTTCAACGTAGTCATAGCCAAAGTCCTGACAGCTGAACGGATTGCAGACGAAAATCCTGATACAGCAAACCTTCCAGGTGCCAGTAGCATCTTTAAAGCGGACACTTACCCAGTATTCTGCACAATTAGCCGGAAGTGGTAATAGATCGGATTGGTCGTTGCCATTGCCCAGTGATTGATTAACGGGGGAATCAACCGTCCATGTTATCGTATTTGGATCAAAACCACCTATGGTGTTCAATTGAAAACGATAGCCCAGGGCATTCGCATCGTATGTGTAGGTAATTAATCCACAGTCAAATGGATTACATGGGTAGTATCTAAAACAACACACCCGATAGCAATTGCCATCGAAATAGGATACGCTTACCGTCTTTTCAACAGCGGTATTGCATGGGGTGGGTACGGGTATTAAATTTGATAATACGTTGTTACCCAGCGATTGACCGGTATCATCATCCCGCCATTCAATGTTCGTTGCGCTACCTTCCAATTTGAATCTCCAGCCGTTGGCATTTGGATCGAAAGCCGGCGAAATGGATCCATCACAGTCCAGGGGATTCATAACGCACAAATTGATGCAGCAATACTCTACGCAGCCATCGAAATTCAAGTAAGGATAACAGATTTGGTAGGTTCCCGGGACTAAAAAATTATACGTGTAGGTGGCTCCTGTCCCTCCAGTAACATCCAAATTATTGCCGGTTATTCTCCAGTTGTATCCCGGAGCAATCCCCTGGTTTGCAGTAAAAGTGTACTGCAAATTACTGCCGTTTCCGGAATAATAACATCTGACAATGTCGCAGTTAAAGTTGTTTCCGGGTGGAGGGCAGTTGCCGCAGTCAACGGTCAGGGTGTAGGTTCCTGAAAAATTTCGGAAACCATCCACTACAACGTAGTACGTTCCGGCGGGTAAATTGGTAACGATGGTTTCATTTTGCCCAGCCGGGAGCACACTTTTGGCAATACAGGTTTTTCCTATGCAATTAGAGTTTAACAGAAAAAGTTCCAAATCAATATTTGCAGGAACACCTGATAATGTTATGATAACAGAAGACTGTTGGTTAAGGGTAAACTGGTGAATGCGCTCCGGTCCGGCATTGTTAACATCCATGAGCTTGGCAGGATCGTTTGGAGCAGCGGGCACATCATCTTCAAGGCCGGGTGTCATGTTGTAAATGCTTACATTGTTGGAGCCTGATACCGTAGTAGAGGAATAGGGTGTGCCGCATACCAGAGTTGTTACATTGGCGCAATTTAGTTTTCCACAAGCGAAATCTATATTAAAAGCACCTTGCTGGGTAGCATTGTAGCCATCCACTACGATGTAATAAGTGCCGGGGCTAAGCGATTTTGCAATGCCTTCTTTATTGGTATATGGAAAGTTGCCGTTGAGTGCGTTCGGCTTAATGCTCCAATCGAGGCATGTCACCGTAGTACAGTTGTTTGACAACAAAAACAAATCCAGATCCAGATTGGCTTGCAATATCTCAAGGCCGATTTGCAAATCAGAGGTTTGATTCAGCGTGATTTTGTACACTTTATCGGAGCCGGTAAATGAGGCGCCTGAGAGACAAGAGTAATTAGTAATGGAGTTGGATTCCCCAACGGTTGTCTGGTTGGCCAAAAATTGACCACATGAAACGTCTATTGCCTTCGAGCAGAAATCATTTGGCGAACAAATTGGTTCAGCGGACCAGCGGTGCAAATAGAAGTCAAAATCATTGTTGAGAGAGGAGGCATCACTGAGCACTAAATATTCGCCAGAGGCTGTTGTAGTAATATAGGAGCTCTTGAAAAAGGGATTTTCAAAGCCCTTACTTTCAAGCCACATCAATGTGCCGTCCAAATCATATTTATCCAGGTGAATGATATGCGGAGTTGGACTATAAGCGCCAGCATCCGATCCAAGTACAATTTTATTATCACAAGAAGCTGTAAGACCGAACGGTACTTTAGTGTAATCAAGTATAAATATGCCAACAGATTGTACCCATTCAAGATCGCCAAATTCGCTTCCTTTTAGAAGCCATTCGTGCAAGCCTACGTTATTTGGCCCTGTATTGCCAGATGCCGATTCACATTCGGTGCGTGCAAGGATGGCGAAGCCTCCATCAACGGTCGCCATTCCATCAATGAAGAGATCGTCGGTATCACCACCATAAGTCCAGGAGTCAATGACATTTGTACTCAAATCTAGGGCAGAAACAATGATGTCGGAGTAGTAGCCGGAGTAGGGGCCGGTTGGCGCTAATGGGTTTTCTCTAAATTGAGGATCACCAACATCGTAACAATCATCCTCCGTATCGTCAAATACTTCTCCAAAGGCGAGATAACCACTGTTATCCGGCTTCAATTCCAATTTATAGGTAATGTAACCGGCGGTGGGTTTTTCCTGAAAAACGGCTCCATTGGAATGCTCCAATACCCAAAGGTGGCCGGCAGAACTTGGCGGAGTTGGAACCGGTTGCGGAACAACAAAACCCGCACGAAATCCGCCTATAATGGCCCGGTTTCCCAGCGATTTGATTACGGTCATCCCACCAAATGAATTTCCGGAGTAGTTACTGGTATAAGTCTGCTCCCATAATGGTACTCCGGTCAAACTGTATTTGATAGCCCACATTCGGTAGTTGCCATTGACGGTTCTTTTACCCGTTACAATATATCCATCGCTGAATTCACAAGCTGAATACAGATAATCCAAACTTGCGCCGCCAGGTTTTCTTTCCCAGGCAACGGTACCGTTACTATTCAGTTTTACGACCCGACCGTCCCAGTCGTTGGGGCCATATTCAAATGATCCAACCAGAAGGGTGCCCCCGTCACTCGTGGCCAGTACAAATTCGCTGACCTCTTCTCTGTCCGGAGAGGTTGGGTAATAAGTGCCTGATACCCACGATGTATTTTGAGCTAGTATTAGGTTGCCGTTACAACCTAACAAGAGTAGCAGAAAATTCCTGACAGCCGCATTGGTAAGCGAACTGAGTAAAGGGAGCATTGGATGTTGAAAAAGAGGTTTCATTTCTTTCGTGATTGTTTAAGAATGCTGCTGGAGAACTTGTCTCCAATTCAAAATTTTTATCTTATCAGGGTCACATCGCCCTGAAATACTTCCGTTTTTCCATCAACAAACTCAACTTCAGCTGCCCAAATGTACACTCCTGGCGCCATCGAAGAGCCGCGATAGGTGCCATCCCAGCCTGCCGCATTACTATTGGGAGGAATATTTTCTGCATGATAAAGCAGTGTTCCCCAGCGGTCAAAAAACATGAGCTTTTTGATATTTTGGACAGATGAGTCAGAGAATAGCACTACCGCCGCATTATCATTCCCGCTATTCGGCTTAAATACATTCGGCATATAAACCCTTCGTAATGCTTCCACATCAAAGCACAGGGTTGCACTTTCGGTACAACCATATATGCTTTCGACAAAAACAGTGAGGCAGCCGGATCTCAGCGGCAAATCACTGTATGTCGAACATGTATTACACTGAATCGTATCCGTCTGGGTTATCCATGTGTACTGATCCACTTCGTTCGGGCCAATATTGGATACAACTTGCAGTTCAAGACTGTCACCTAAACTCAGCACTCTGTCTGTCCAGGGATCAATGGTTAGGGGATAAGCTTCAATAATATCCATAGATTCAACCAAGGAACAGCCATTTGAATCAGTAATGGTAATGGAATAAGCGCCTGCTGCGAGATTATCGAGATTTGGCTGATTGTCGCCGGTGCTCCAGCGGTATTCATAAGGAGTAGTACCGCCAGTTACCATTACGTCAATAGATCCATCCGAATACCCTATGCAGGTTGCATTTACCTGGTCGATAATGGAACTCAATGGTGGAGGCTCCGTTATGTTAGCCACTTCTATCGCCTGGCATTGATTTTGATCGGTGATAGTGAGGCTGTAAACGCCGGCGGTTAGTTCATTAATCATCGTTGTGGTAGCTCCGTTGCTCCACTGGAACATGTAAGGCGGTGTGCCCCCCGCCGTACTCACAGCAGCTTCTCCGGAGGCATCGCCGTTGCAAGCCACTGCAATGGTTGTAATGGAAGGGAGAAGAACCGGTGGCTGAGTTACTGATGCTATCAGGGTTGATGTGCAACCATTGTTGTCTGTCACTGTAAGGCTGTAAGTTCCCGCTACTAAGTTGTTTATCAGTGGATTAGTGCCTCCATTGCTCCACAAATAAGTATATGGCTCCGTTCCTCCACTTAAAAGAGTGGCTACAGAACCATTTGCCATGCCGTTACAGGGTATATTGGTTGCATCATATATTAGTGACAAGGGAGGAGGTTCTGTTATATCTGCCAATGTTGTAATCTGACAACCATTGCCGTCGGTCACGGTAAGCATGTATGACCCGGCAGTCAAACTGCTAGTTGTCGGATTCGAACCGCCATTGCTCCATTGATAGAAGTATGGAGTGGTACCCCCTGATATAGTTGCGGTCAATGTACCATTGGCAAAGCCGTTACAAGTCACGGGGGTGTTCGTTGTGCTGACGGCAAGTGATAGCGGTTCGGTAATATTGGATGTAAGCGATACGGAACATCCGTTGTCATCGGTTATGTTGAGCTGATAGGTGCCTGCACTCAAATAGTCGGCAATAGCGTCGGTGGCGCCATTGCTCCACAGGTAGGAATAGGGCGACGTTCCACCGGAGCAGGTAACAGTAATCGTACCGTCACTTCCTCCATTACAGGAAACATGATCTTCACTAACAGAGAAAGAAAGCTGTGCCGGCTCTGTAATAACAGATGAACTTGTCTCCGTACATCCATTACCATCGGTGAGGGTAAGGGTATATGTTTGAGGTGCTAAACCGGAAATACTTTGGGTTGTTTCGCCATTGCTCCACTGAAAAAAATAGGGGAGCGTGCCTCCGCTGATGGTTGTTGAGAGGGCGCCATTTGCATTACCGGTGCAGTTAATATCCACCACATTTGTAAGAATCATTAACTGGTTCGGTTGCGAGATGTTGCCGGAAAAAATGTTGGAGCAACCATTATTATCTGTCAATGTGAGGATATAGGCGCCCGGCACGAGGTTGGTTAATTGGCTGCTGGTTGATCCGTTGCTCCACTGATAGATATAGGGTGGTGTTCCTCCGACGGTGTTGGTTGTTATAGCTCCGTCTGTTGCGCCGAAACAGGTGACATTCGAGAGACTGAGGGTAGTCAACAGGTTGGATGGTTCACTAATGGTTGAAGATCCTGTTGTAGTACAACCTTTGGAGTCGGTAATGGTGAGGATGTATGTGCCGGGGAATAAGTTAAGAATGGACGCACCACTATTGCCATTGCTCCAGAGATAGATATAAGGAGCGGTTCCGCCTGTGGCGATGGCCGAGGCGGAACCGTTTCCAGCCCCATAACAGGTGATCCCACTCTCGGTGGTCATTACAGAAAGCAGCGGAGGCTCTGAAATGAGGACGGATATAGTGGCCGTGCACCCACTGGCATCCGTAACCGTGAGATCATAGGTTCCGGCAGACAAGCTGTCCAGATCGGTGGTTTCCGACTTGTCGCTCCAGTAGTAGGAATATGGACCAACTCCCCCCGTCACCGTCGAAGCAATATATCCATCGGCATTGCCGAAGCAACTCACCGGATATTCCGCAGTTGTAATGGTCAATTGGAGCGGTTCTGTCACTATGACACTGGCGACGGTTGAGCAAAGATTATTATCGGTTAAGGTAAGGGAATAACTTCCAGCAGATAGTCCAAACACATCGGCAGTGGTTTCCCCATTGCTCCATTGGTAAAGGTACGGGGGGGCACCCCCGAATATTACCGTGCTCAAGCTTCCGTCGGCACTGCCGTTACAGCTAAGATCTGACGACTTAATGATCAGACTAATTACCGTTTCATCAATCTGGCCATTACAATTATCGTCTATACTATTGCAGGGTTCATTGGCAGAGGGATTGATGGTTGCATCTGTGTCATCGCAGTCGGTGTTATTGTCAACGAAACCCGAAGGCTGGAAGCAGGATGCGGAATCTACCAATGCATCTCCAAATCCGTCTCCGTCAGTATCCGCATACCAAATCGGTTGGTTGGTGTTTCCCGGATCAGCATCATCTACCAGTCCGTTGCAATTATCGTCAAAACCGTTGCAAGTTTCTTTACTGGAAGGATTAATTAGTGCGTCTGAATCATTACAATCTGTGTTGTCTGAAATAAAACCCACCGGTTGGTTACAAGAAATACTGTCAACTCCAGGGTCTCCAAATCCATCTCCGTCTGCGTCAGCATACCAGACCTGACCCCCGGACTCATCCACCACGCCGTCGCAGTCGTCATCCAATCCATTGCAGACTTCAATTTGATTACTGATGACGTTGACAACGATGGAGCAGGTACTGATGTTTCCGGCTATATCAACAGCCGTCCAGACAATTGTAGATACACCCACTGGGAGTTGAGCCCCTTCCAATGTGAAAGTCTGTGGTGCGTTCGGAAAGTTGTGAAACAGTACATCAAGGGTATTATTACCCGTGAAAGTGGCATCAAGGGTATCGCTCGGAACCGTATGGGCACAAAGGCCTGCATCTGTTTCGAATTCAAACTGGATACAGGTGGCTTTGTCTGACAAATAGCTTAATATGTTGCCTCTAAAATTAGCGGCATTGGGTATTGGCTGTTGATAAAAAGGAACAGTCATTGACCCAAACAATACGGTCCCGTTTCCAAATGGAAGCTCCACCAGAGAAGCTCCTGTCATTAATGAATCTAAAATTAGTACGGTTCCCGAAATGCCTGCAGTTTTCACAACACCATGTGAGAAGAAATTACCCTTGAAGTTGCCGGAAGCTGGAACGGCGGGTCCGTTAAAAATAGGGTGACCAGGCATCACAACAATCCCGTCAACAGAAAAATCTGAGATAGGATTTCCTAAATACTCCAAATAGAAACCACCGAATCCAAAGTCAATATTAGCACCAATGTTTGGGGCAGCATTAAGGAAAAGAGAGCCTCCTGCAAAAACCCAGGCTTCGATAGCATCTAAATAGGAATCTAAAAAATCACTCAAAAGGATGGCGCCAAAATCACTTCCGTCTAGAAAAATTACATCATACTGCCCGGAAAGAAGGACATTTATATCAACCGTTTCAAAAAAGAGTGAATCCCAACTTCCAGTACCAAAAGCCAAATCCATAGCCTGGAAATTGTCGTCAGTAAGCCATGGGTTTCCATAGGTTGCGGAGGTAAGATAGGCCGCTTTCGGGTTTGGGTTGCAGTTGCCAGATGGACAGCTTATAATGGAGGAAGAAGCGGCAATGCCAACTGTTGTGACAGACTGAGCACTTGTTGCCTTGGTCAGGTGGTTAGCTTCAGGGACGACTTTTGGTTGAGTCCTCGCAGGCCTGACAACATTATTACTGTACCTACTACTGTATTCCCGATAAGTTCCTTTTTGCTCCTGACCGTTCAGGGTATTTGAAGAAAACAAAAGAAAAAAAAGGAGGATAATACTTCCCGGTACGGAGAAGATTGAAAACCGGAAGTTGTAGCCCCGATTTCTGTTATTGCAATTTGGCAAAATCATGTTCTAAGTATTTTTTCTATTTGTACCCAAATTTTGGTTCGATTGTTTTTTGCAAAAAATTTCAATGGTTGGTGCTTTGATGATAGCGTAAGAATCCAAGAGACTTCATCCATTCTACGCCCAAGGTTTTTTTCGTTTTAACAGAATCCTTCAGCGATCCAATCGGCTTCAAACCTATTCTAAACTAATTCACTCCACTCCCTGAAAATACACTAATCTGGCAGTTGTTTATACCAGTTCCAGTATTTCTTACACCAATCACCAATGACTGATTCACCAGTACAATAATGTGTCACATCCTACTGACGGCACTGGATAAATTGAATTTTTCTATCTATATGCAGGCATCCTTTTTAATGGTAACCCCAATTGCCATTTATTTTCTGATTATTTCAACCATAGTCTTTCTAGAAATGGGTCTCATTATGCTTATTACCCGGGAAAATCTGTGCAGCAGCGGTCAAAGATAGCTGCAGGGGGTGTTGAAACTTACTTCAACACCCCCGCAGTTAATTTCTCCAAATCAAGAACCGACAAACAGTTATTCCAAAGCAAGTCGGAAGTCGGCTTTGGATATCTGTTTATTTTCCTAAATAAATCTTTTTCATGGTTTGGGTTCCGTTCCCGTTCATCAGGTAAACGCCGTAAATTCCGGAAGGCCAGCTCTCGGCTTTAATTTCCCAGGTATTCACCCCACGGTCCACCGACGTTGACTTTTCCCACATTATGTGGCCTAATACGTTGTAAACCTGTACTGTAACTTGCAGGTTGTCTTCATCGGAACCGGTTTCGAATTGCACATTGAACTCGCCTGAAGATGGATTGGGGAATATTTTAAAGTGTAAATCAGCTGACTCTGTATCTGTTGCGGGAGCAAAGTTTTGCGCCATTGGAGGCGTAGGGGTTAATTGATAAACCCTTGTTTCACGGGATTCATCAGAGCGGCTTTCCGAACTGGGATCATTAAATGCCGCACCGGTTTTATAAGCCATCTTACTAAAAGATGTTTCAGTTTCACACGTCCATTTGGCTAGTAATACTTCAACCTGCCCTGTAAATCCTGCTCTCCAAACCAATTTTGGAGACAATCCACAGTTGTCGTCATTATGGGCAATTACAGTTCCGTCAGTTGATCTCAAATAAATTTCTCCATCAAAATCAAGTTGTGCGCCATGTGTAGTGCAGAAAGAGAATGTGTAGGTAGTTCCACCAGTTACGTTGACCAGGCTGTAGTCGCCTCCCCACATCAGGTCTACATATTTCCAGGAGGCTGTTGGATTAAGTGCGTCAAAAGGCCACAAATTTCCGAGGGCACAGCTAGGAGCATAGCCTGCATAGAATGTATTTTCCTCTGAGGGATTACTACTTGTATTATTAGAACAGTTTGCAACCACCCGCCAGGTGTATCCAAAGTTTGCCCACAAACCATAAATGGATAACGAGGTGCCGGCTACCGGAGGTCCTCCAAGATTATACCATGTGCCAGTGTTATAGTCCAGGAACTGGATAGTATAATTAATAGCATCTGGTACACTAGACCAGTTAAGAGTACAGGTATTCTGGGTGATATCTGTTACATAGAGGTCGAAAGGAGGCTCACAGTTCCCGCATTCTGTAATAAACGGTATTCCGTCTTCCCAGTTACTGGAGAATCCATTGGAACAGTTAGCCCTTACTCGCCATTCATACCAGGAACAGGGATCAAATCCCCAAATTAAAATGCTTGTACTAGAAAATATTGCCGGATTTGTATCTATCCACGGGCCGTTGGGAACTCTCCTGGTTTGCAGTCTGTAACTAACCGCGCCGGGAACAGGGTCCCAATTTGCGATGACCGAAGTTTGGGTTATATCAAAAGTTACCAAGTTGGTAGGCGCCGGGCAATTTGACGGGGGGGAAGTGGTGAAGGTTGAGACTGCAGACCAGTCGCTCGTCAAACCATTGGCGCAATTGCTTCTCACACGCCATTCATAGGAATTCCCAGCTTGCAGGCTACTCAGGGTATAGGTAATACTTTGAGCTGCAGGGATGTTTTGCCATTGACCATTGGGCAATAATCTAAACTGCAGTGAATAATTGGCAGATCCACTAACGGCATCCCAACGAAGGGTAGCATTGGTTTGTGTGATATTAATGGCTTGCAATCCGGTAGGCGTATTACAGTTAGTGCCGCCCACCCCGGATTGGGTGACCGTTACATTTACCGTACCACCCGGACCGTTTACAGTGATGTTCGCTGTTCGAATGAGAGGGCTGGTATTTGCAGAATAGGTTGCCAGAAAGGAGCCACTTCCATTGCCGCTTGATGGTGTACAGTTGAGCCAGACAGCATTGTCTGAAACTATCCAGCTGCCGTTGGCAGTAATATTAAAATTAACACTACCTGCAACCGGGGAAACAGAATGGTTGGATGGTGTTACTGAAAGGGTATTTGGAGCTCCCGAGAAAAAGTCGGACTCCCACAGCCCGCGACCAAAGGTGGCTGCAGTGATCTTGTTAACGCCGGTTTTACATTCAAGTTCTGTTACAATCGTTACAGGCAATCCAGTGTTAAATAATATCCAATCGGCATTGGCTGCCGAGCGATAAAAAACGCCCAGATCAGTGCCTACATACAGGGCATCGTTCCCTCCGGGCTGCACGGTGATGCAGTTGGCGGAGACATTTGGCAATGTTCCCGAGAAGTTAGTCCAACTTGAACCTCCATTTAAACTCCTGAATACCTTGTTGGCGCCGATAAGACCGGAAAAGGTAACATAGACCTTATTAGGATCAATAGGATCCACAGCAATGTAGCTAATATTAGCAATGTTAACCGGCAGGCCGGTGGTAATATTGGACCATGAGGACCCTCCATTCGTTGTTTTCCAAATAGTCTTATTTTCAGACGTGTAAATAATGTTTGAGTTGGAAGGGGCTACAGCCAAACTGGTAAGATTCGTAGTGCTAAGGTTATTCGAAATTGGATTCCAGGTATTACCAGAATTCGTGCTTTTCCAAACATCCTTATAACCTGCGTACAAGATGGTTGAGGTATTGGGATCCATAGCCCAGGGGGTAATCCAGTCGCCTGTACCCTGCTGCGTTGGAGGGGAAACGCTAACCCAGCTAATGCCGCCATTGTCGGATCTTGAAAAATTTCCATAGTAACTGGAGCAATACATGATATTGGAGTTGGATGGATGAATAAAATTTTCCATCCCGTCTCCGGTTTCAAGCAATTCAGACCAGGAACCGTTTGTGCCCTTTAGTTTGGTAGAATTGTCTTGTAAGCCCGTAATCACTTTGCTGTCAGATTTTGATACGCCAATTCGGTATATTTGGCTAATAACAAGAGAGTTGCTAAGGTCTGTCCAAGAATTGCCGCCATTGGTAGACCTGTATATTCCTCCGTCATTGCCTTGAAGGAGGGTAGTGTTATTTTGCCAAACCAGGCTGTGTTTGTCGGCATGTACGGTTGGTACGCCGGGATTTCCAAAATTTTGCCAATAGTTGGCCAGGTTCCAGGTGGATCCACTGTCGTTGGATTTCCACAGATTAACACCGCCAATGAAAATCTCATTGGTATTATTTGGCGAAATGGTAATACATAAGTCATAGGTCCCTTGGCCGTTTCCTCCATTGGGCCCTCCTTCGGGATCATTGTTTAAAAGGTTCTTAGGTCCGTTATACTTTAGTGCAAAGGAGCCACCGCTGTTTGTAGACGAGTAGAATCCATTAAAACTGCCATTCCCCCTGCTACTAACCATCCCGATAAATGCCGGGTTTGCGGGAGTGACGGCAATTTGCATCCTCGCTGACCCCGTTATGGTATTACCCAATTGAGCCCAGGTAGCACCTCCATCTGTTGACCGGTAAAACTTGTCGGCACTTACGGCGTAAAGCATGGTTGTTGATCCAGGCTTATATTTCAGGTCAAAGAATGTGGATCCTGCAAGAACCTGTGTCCAGTTGTTGCCGCCATCGGTGCTTCGATATATGCCATTTGAAGCAGCCACCAACACTACTGTATTGTTGGTAGGGTGGGTTACAACTTCATAAATCAGGAAAGCCGATAAATTTCCTGTAGGATTCCAAGTGTTTCCGCCATCAGTTGATTTCAGAATTCCGACAGAACGGGTATTTGCGCTATTCTTGTCGCCTGTAGCAATATACATGGTATTGGGAGAAGTAGCGGAAATGGCAATGGATGAAACGCCCAAGGCCATCACAGATACGAGATTATCAGTGTTGGTAGTCCAACTTACTCCTCCATTCGAGGATTTCCAAAGACCGCCTGCAGGGGTTCCTACCCACAGGATATTTGGATCTGTTGGGTGTGTGGCGATGCAGTTAATTCTTCCTACCCCGTGATATCCTCCTGGGGAGCTGTTAGGCCCCAAACTATTCCAGACCGGTGTGGATTCTTCTTGGTTCAGGGCATTAGGGTGATCCCGAAGGTATTTAGCCCATTCTTTTTCATTGTGATCAGGTGAAGGGAAGCTGCCGTCGGGGTATATGCGTGAGCTCCAGAAGTATTCCCAACGCTTGAAATTTTTATAGCCATTACCCGGAGGGGGTATGACTCCATTCCATGAATCAAGTTTTTGTTGCCTGATTTTAAAGAAGTTGGGCGCTTCGCCGCTGTTTATATCGTCATTGCTAATTTGCGAATGCAGTTGCGGTAACCCGAAGAAAAATAAAACAGCCCATAATAGTGTAATTTTTTTCATGCCGGAAGTATTTTGTTTCATGACAAATTGTAGGTGTAATTAATGCGTTTTGGGTTAATTTTTGATGACAGGGAGGATCACATGGCTTTCGCCTGAGGAAATTTCCATTCGGTACATACCTGCAGGGCATGCACTTAGATCAAAAGGCCATTTTTGTCCGCCGGGCATAAGTTCCAGCGATTGATTTTGTTGGATCTGTCCAACAGAATTGAATATGCGGACTTGAAGTCTTGTGAACTCCTGGACATTTAACGAGAGAAGGAATGTACCATTATTAGGATTTGGCATTAATCTTAATTCGGTAATTCCCTGTACTGCATCCTGAACGGGCACGCATCCAACCGTTATTGGCTCTGAGGAGACCATTGTTGGATGGGCACAGGGTGGCCCATTTTGCGGCTCCACTGTACAGTAGATTTGGCTTCCGGTTTGAGCGTTAATATAAGTATAGGTTGGGCCAGCCCAAACGATTTCGCCATTCAGGAACCAAGTAATGTTATTAATGGTACCTCCATTTATTATCTGAGCCTCATAGGTTAATGTATTTCCAGGACATCCTGATTGTACTACCGTAACTGAAATCGGATTGTCTATCACCGTTACTGTTATCTCAGAAACCGGACCTTGGCAGGATCCTGCATTGATCCCAAAAACCTCATAAACCAGCGTTCCTGTTTGGTCAGGGATAGCAAGTACGTTTTGGCCGCTCCCGGATAATAATCCAATGCCGCTCCACTGATAGGACTCCGCTCCCGAGGCACTGAGCATTACGGTACTTCCCAGACAAATGGTTGATGGATTTGCCGATGGTAGAACCGTTGGTTCTTCTTGCACGGTGACCTGTATGCTGTTCTGTCCAATACACCCGTTTGCTCCGGTGCCAATAACAATATATCCTGCAACTCCAGGAATATTCGGGGTTATCTGTACAACAGCACCTGCATCGGGTGGGATTCCTGCCCCAACCCAGTAATACTGGCTGGCTCCGGAGGCAATCAAAGTAATTTGTTCACCTACGCAAATCTCGGATGCTGAGGAGGTCAAGTGTACATCTGGAGCTGCTTTGACCACAATATTTACTGTTTGAACCAATGAAATACAACTATTGGAAGTGCCTTTTACAGTATAGGCAAAAGTGCCTGAGGCGGTGGGAGTGGCAATGACATTATCTCCTGTTGTGGTATTTAAGCCCAGCCCAGTCCACTTGTATGTATCTGCACCCTGGGCAACCATGGCGATACTTTCCCCTTCGCATATTTCATTCGTGGACAACAGGATGCTAACAACGGGAAGCGGGTTAACTTGTAAGCTGATCGAAACGGGTGCATCTGCACAATTCCCGGTAGAGCCAATAATAGTGTAAATAGCTGTTCCAGAAGTTGTAGGCGTTGCAGATACAGTAGCGCCACTTCCGTTCAACCCGGGGCCTTGCCAAATAAAGTTACTTGCACCTGTAGCAGAAAGCAATATAGACTCCCCTAAACAAACTAGGGTGTCGCCGTTAGTTGGTTGTACTTTCACATCCACTACTGTAATAAACGCATTTTTTGTGATACTGCTGATCCCTAATGCGTTGTTTACGGTAAGGCTTACGTCGTACACACCAGGTGTACTGTAGCTTACAACCGGATTAGGGGCGGTTGATGTTGCGGGTACTCCTCCAGGGAACGACCAAAGCCAGGAACTGGGCGAATTTGAGGAAATATCCGTGAATTGGATGGAGTTATTACTACCTACTTGAATACAAGTGGTAGAGCTTAAAAAGTTTGCGTCCGGAGAGGTTCCCCCCACTGTAATGGTTAAGGTTTGGCTGGCGGTACCCCCCGGCCCCGTTGCAGTAAGTGTAACGGTATAAGTTCCTGGTGTGGAATATATTACGTTTTGTGGGTTTATAAGGGTTGAATTAGTTGGATTTGCGCCAGGAAAATTCCAGAAATAAGAATTTGCATTGCTGGAGGTATTGACAAAATCAACACTCAATGGGGCATTACCACTTATCGGATTAGCGGTAAAAGCCGCAATAGGTGGTTGAATTGACGCACACTGATAAGTTGCACTCCAGCCGGAATCATTGGCAGATCCATCTGTTTCAAACAAGATATATATACTACCGCTGCTTGCTGTTATCATGTCAGGCAAGCTGTTGCCGCTTAGAGAATCAAGTAAAATACCGTTTGCGTTAACTCCGTCGTATATCCAAACTACATCAAAATTAGCTTCGGTGTTAAATTCCGAAAAGGTAAGAGTTAACGCATCGTTGCCAGGAGGATCAATTAACCAAGTGCACGCCAGATTATTGGAATAAGCAGATGGGCCACTTCCATCCGATATCGAGCCGCTACAACTGGTAATACTCTGTCCTCCAGCACAACTGGGCGGAATCTGAAGGCAGGACGCGGTAAGCTCGTAGGCGCCTGAGGCTGAACCTGCGCCTGTTACGTAAATAAAATACTCCTCACCATCAGCAGCAAAAAAGTTCACAATAGCGTTGCTCGGTTGTATGGCACAACCAGCATCGTCAACCCCTGTTAAACAAACAAGGTTAATGCAAGAGCCTGTGAAAACCGATAGTTTGGTATTGAAATTGGTTAAATTGCTGCAAGTTGATAAGGTTACATTACTGCCTGTTCCTACCAAACGGTACCACTTGCCCGGTGCGGTGCTTATGTTCCCTCCGCAAACCTGAAGATTTTGCGGGTTAGATCCGGATGTGTTGCCACTGATACTCACCCCGCAAACCAATAGTTCTGCCAGTTCACAAGGGTTGTTTGGGCCGCTGCCAAGTGGGGTGATTTCTGCTATCCAGTTGCTAAATGCTCCATCCTTACCAAAGGAGCCAAATACCCAAGCAGTTGGTATGGGTGTATCGTGCCGCATACAAATGCCACTGTATTCTCCCCAGGGAGCTATGTTATTGTTACCAACAGTCACAGAAGACTCTCCACCTTTCACCAAGATGGGGTTTGAAAAAGAAAAATTATTGGAAATAGTGAGGACATTGTATGAGGGAAATTGACTTGCTGAAGTTTGACAAAATCCAGCCAAAATGGTATTTAATGCTCCATTCCCATCAAAAAAGGGAGCTACGGCCGGGTAGGCAAGCGTGCTTCCTGGTATGCCATAGCGCTGAAAAGTATGCGACCGCGTACCAATGCTCAACTTGCCGAATCGAATGCCGTTTGTGTTATTGACCAGACGGTCGTGCTGAACATAATATATGGTGTCACCATAATAAAATGCACTTTGAATTCGGCAATCGCCAACATCAAGTAATTTTGAAGTTCCTGATTGCGGGCCGTGACTACCAATGTTATAGGTTGCAACAGGTATCATGGCTGTTTGAACAATGAGGTCAAAACTACCGCAATGGCCTTTAATTGTAATTAACTGTAAAGAGTCGCCACCGTCTGCACGGCTTGCCAGCATGTAAATATCTCCCTGGCCGGATACATTTGAAACAGGTGTTACCGTCCACCCTGTTTGTCCGTTTCCATACAGGAAATTAGGCAGATAACAGTAACTTAGATTCTGCCCTTGGTACCCCAGGTTTTTATCAATATAAAGAATGATGGACTGTTCTAATTCATTGCTGGAATCGAAGAGGTTTCCCGTCAAAAACAGGTCTTGATCTGAAATGCCTATTTGCAAATCCCTTGCCCAAAGGGTGGAGCTGCCACCAACATCTTCAATGCTATACGTCCACCAGCCCTCTGCCGGATTTTGGCTATGTGAAAAACTCACTACCAGCCTGGAGGTTTCCGGGGTTAGGCCTATTAATGCTGCGAGAATGAATCGCCCGGCAGCGGGATCGTATATAACTCTGGGATTAGAATAAGATCCGGGAAAGTCAAGAAATGCATAAAAGCTATTCAAATCTTCCGAATTAAGTGCAACAGAGCCATCTTCAAAGTAATAACTAATAGAGCTGTTTACAACGGAAACTATCCAGCCTTGGCTAGAAATGGCAATGGAATTATCTGAAGGATAAAACCCATTCTCCAGATTGCCCATAAACTGTTTACTTACCTCTGGTGAAATCAAAGATCCAGCAGATGAGTAGGTCGGTGATGGCGATGATTTGCTCCTGTTTGGATAGATAGGTTGTTGAGCAAAAGAGCCATGAAAAGTGGCATTCGCCACACTCAAAGCCGGCTGTGCTGAGGAGTTGCCCTCATAACTAGGGTTTTGACTTTGTCCGTTTGACAAGGTGAAGCTAAAAACGATCAGGCAAATGCAGGATAGACAATTTTTCATAAGTTGCAACATTCTTTCTTAAAAAAAACACTTTAATCGGATCAGATTCAGGTTAAATTGAATCAGGAAACGATAATCTGATCACCATTCTTCCTGTTCTCAACTATGTTAGAGTTGATGAATAGATGACGGTTTTGAGATGAAGCGCTATCATTAGAACAATTCAGGCACTAATGCTAAAGGTCTGCGATTCAATCCTTTCTTCTACTCTTTGGAGACTCCTTGAGTACAAACTTTACATTGCCGCTCATTCTTTTTTCAGTTCCATAAGATGGATGTTGAACTGGTGGCATTCCCATTGGCAGGAGCTTGCGGCAGGCCTAACTGGCTTCTCAATATCTTCCTAAAGCTTCTGAGCTTATAAACAATCGCGGACTATCGCTCTGATATGGTGCTCTTAACGGTTCGGCCGCGATCATGTATGGTATTCTTCAGTAAACTGACTATTAATAAAAATAATCAAACGCTACACGGCGTTCAATATCCCAATGAATTAGGAAATCGGATTTATGGGTTGCTTAGCTTTTGGGAAATAAGCAGTTTTAAATTTGCTTTTTTCAATGGTTATCAAAGCTAGGTCAAACCTACTTCACCCATCACAGCAAATACACCACAATAACGTTTACTTGCACTAAACACCATATAGCTTACACCACCCCGGATTGACCAAGCCTCCGGAACAAGGCTTCTCGCCGGCCAGGAGACACCGGAACTTCGGAATTGTCCTCCAGCAGCAATGCTCCGCCACCCTGCCTTTGGTAGCGCATTACATATAGAAGGTTTACAATATGTGATTTATGTGACCTGAAAAAAAGGGTTTCGGGAAGTACGCGCTCAAACCCAATCAGGTTCTTCGATACAGTGACAGGTCGCCTGTTGCGTATGTGGAAGGTGCTGTAATTTTTAAACCCTTCCACCCTCAGGATTTGTGCAATGGGGACGAATTCAATCTGGTGCTGTGTAGGGAGTATCAGCCGTGTAGTGGACAAAAGGGAGTTGCTATTCCCGGCAAGTACAGGGAGCCCGGGAATATTACTTGTAATCAGATCGCTAATCGTAGCGAACAAACTGCTGTCGGCGTCGTGTATAACCAGGGTTGGCATATTGGTTGTTTATCCCTATATGCACCCTGTTTTTTAAAAGGTAACCCGACCCACTCTTTTTTTCTGAAAACCGAATCCTCACTCCACCAACACCCAGGCCCCCCACTTATACACCTCCTTATGCTTCTTCCGCATCTTCTTCTGGGCCTTGGCAAATGCCTCGTGAATGGTTTTGCCTTTAAGCCAGGCGCCGTAGAAAAAATCCATGAACTCCACGGTTTCTTTGTCCGGCACCTGCCACAGGCTCACCAGCAGAAAATCTGCCCCAGCCATCTTGAAGGCGCGCTGCAGACCGTACACGCCCTCAGAGCCTTTGATGTCGCCCAGGCCGGTTTCGCAGGCGGAGAGGACGACCAGTTTGGTATTGCTCAGATTGAGGTGACTGATCTCATACGCCGTGGCAATGCCGTCTTCGATATTACCGGGCGAGGGCTGGCCGCTCCATGTGGTATTGGCGCCGGACAATGCCAGGCCCGAGCGGAAAAGCGGGTTTTCGTTCCACTTGAAGGCGTTTTCCTCGCCGAAGCGCTGCTCCTTGCGTTTTTCCGGATCCGGGAAGAAGAAGCCGTGGGTGGCTATGTGCAGGATGTCCGGACTTTTTACCGTATCGAGGCCCAGGGCTTTGAGTGCTTCTTCGGTGGCTTGGGCACCGGTATGGCTCCGGGTGATGATGCGGTTTTGGGCGAGTGTTTTTTCGAGGATTTGCGCCTCCTTCGCGGTACCTGGCAGATAGTCAAAGCCGTCTTCCACGCCGCTTCGAGGGCGTTCTATGAGCGTCCACAGGCGGTTGTCGGTAATTTCCGGAGCGGTGCTGTCGGTCTGCATTCCGCTGCGGTCGTATTGCACGCCTCCGAAGATGGCTGCGGTATAATCCTGTGCCAGGGGCTCCGGGGTTTTGACCACCAAAGAGCGGGTACTGCCCAATTGGTGGAGTTCGTAGCGATCGGCCAGCACTTTTTTGCCGTCTATGGGCAAAGCAGCGAAGGCTACGCGGTGCAAGAGGCCGGAAGGGGAGTAGTAAACTTTTTTGATGGCTTCCCCCCGCCCCCCTCCAACAGAGGGGGAGTTTAGCAGGCTATCAATCGGTTTCCAGATGAGGTTGTAGAGCTCCGTGCCGTAGGAAGGCGCCTGGCCGAGCAGATCCCCGCTGCGGGTGGCGGCGTAGAGGTTGGTAGTGGCCTGGGCTTGGTCGCCGGTTTTTTCGAGGAGGGTTTGAAGTTGTTTTTCTTCGAAGAGGGGGATGAAGTGGGGAGGGGTGCGGGCTGGGAATTGCACGAGTGCATAATACAGCACAGAATCCAAGGTTTGCTCTTTTGGGCGCGGCCAATGAAAATGTGCAAATTCCACAGCAACTTCCCCAGCGCTAAGAGCCTCTCCTATGTTTAGTTTGCCGGATGTGAACAAGTCGGTATTGGAGGCTGAAGCTATACGAATCTGTATTTTTTGAATCGAATCGGCCTGCCACTCCAGTGCTCTTATTTGCTCGGGAGAGATGTTATGTTTTTGGTAGGCCAAATTCAGCTGCGCTTGAAGTATCCGGCCTGTATCTGCAAGGCGCTGCAGTCTGGAATCGGCCTGCACCGCTTGCTTAAGTTTTATACTGCTTTGCAGAGCGATCTCTTTGATTAATATCAAGTTGTCCAACAATAAAGTGTCTAACTGCTCGGTAGCAAAATTTGTTGCATACCGCACCCTGGCCATCAAGTTGAAGAAGTCATTAAGCGTATTAATATAGTTCATCAATTCCTTTTCTGACATAAATAGTAGAGACCGCTCTATCCGTTGTCTGTTCAATTTTTGAGTAACGGTCAGATAAGGTAAAGCAAGATCTGGGTTGCCACTGGCAAGATAACATCGGGCGGCCTGTATAGCATACTCTGCGTTGCCTGGGTAATCGTCTCCAAAACGCGCGCGCGATCTAGTGAGGAGCGACACATAACTCTTTGCGGCATCTTCATATTCTCTGCGACGTGCTTGTATGCGTGCCATACAAGCTAATAGTCTCAGGTACTCTTCCGTTTCCTCCAAACCGAGGTTGATCATTTTAACTTTTAAAGCCTGAGCCAGCGAGTCGGCGCGATTGATCTCTGTATCGCATAACATGCCCGCCAGGGAAATGTATCGCCCAATCGTGGAGAGATGATCAAAACCTAAAGTTGCCTCATCGATACGTATACATTGCATAATGTTGGATACAGCTTTCTCCTCTTCGCCCATTTTTGAGGACAGTAAGGCCAGATTATTAAGCGTTCGGGCGTATTCAGAATGGGTAATACCTAGCGATTTTCGCATTCCATCCAATGATTCCTGGATATACCGCTCTGCTTTTTCGTAGCTGCCAAGTTGCGCATACAGTATACCAAGATTCCCCTTCGTATTCGCTACGACTGGATGGTTTTCATCAAATTTTCGGCTCTGCAGTTCCAGTGCCTGAAAGTACAGTGCTTCTGCCTCCCCTTCACGACCGAGGTTAGTGTAAACGGCCCCCAGATTTTGAAGGCTAGATACATAATCCGGATGGTCTTTGCCTAATCTGGCCTCACGAATATCCAGCGCTTTTTTCTGAAGTGCTTCGGCTTGGATGTAATTACCTATGTCGGAAAAAATTTTCGCGGTGTTACTCAGCGTCCGCGCGTACATTGGGTGATTGTCTCCAAATATTTTCTTTTGAATTTTCAGCGCTACAAAAGCAGTATCAATAGCTCGGTTGAAATCGCCCCGATTACCGTAAAGGTTGACGAGATTGGTCAGTACCCGCACATAGTCGATACTCTCCCTGTCCGATGTAGATGCTAAACGGTATAGAGCAGCTTGGTAGAGGCTGTCTGACAACTCGTGATTCCCTAATATTGAGTAGTTGGATGCCAGAGTCGATAGGGCGTTTCTATACAGCTCGCTATCGTTTATAAAAACGGGATTTTCGAGTAACGAGCGTAATATGGCTATTGACTCTGTATACCTGGCCAATTCCCGGTAAACAGTCGCGAGATTGAATTCAGCCTTCAGACAAAGTGATTCCTTTATGGCGGGATTGGACTTACAGGCATCCATAATTTGGTTCATCAAACCCTCCGCCTCCAGGAAGCGCCCCATTTGTCTGTACAGCCCACTCAAATTATTTATCACGCTGAGATATTCATTGGAACTTGCGCCATATTTTGCCAAAAGGATTTCGCTTGCAGCAAGGTAGATGCGCCCGGATGCGTCGAGTTGCTCCATTGCTTTAAGAAGTCGGGCTTCCTGGAACATACTCTTAGCTTCATACTCACATCGCGGGCCCCAGGTCTTGACAGCCAATTGCGTGGCTTCATTGCAGAGACGTTGAGCCGTCTGGTAGTCATTTTTTTGAATCTGTGCATCAATAGCGTATATCAGACTGTCCATTGCTCGCACCACCGCTGCCGTATCCACTACCTGTGCAGAGAGGGGAAAAGAAAAAAGGAATAAGAAACCGAAAACCCAGATGCGAAGAAATGCTGCCATATTGCTTAGATTGTTTTAATTGATGCAAATCTTGGGATGATAGCCCCATCGGGCTGCCATATTTTTGATATATCCAATGGAACAAATATTACCGCCCCGCTGGGGCTGGGAACGGGATTTTTTCCTTTTGCTACAAATGTTTGCGCCCCGCTGGGGCTGGGAACGGGATTTTTTCCATTTGCTACAAATGTTTGCGCCCCGCTGGGGCTGGGAACGGGA
>JBIKUE010000247.1:0-2840 GCA_044347755.1 Saprospiraceae bacterium | reverse complement strand
AGAGATTTTCCGTTTCCCGGTTTTCAGAAATCAGGTTGCCGGCAAAATCGAATACACGTTGCTGGTAATAGCCATCAGCAAAGGTTTGGATGTTTTCAAAGCGAACCCCGGGCGTGAGACTGAAATTCGGGGATAGCCAAAAGATGTTTTCCGCAAAGGCAGCATAATTGTAATTAGGGAACCTGAAATCCGATTTTTCTACATTATCCGGGTTCAGGTATTGAAAATCAGGTCCTTGACCATTGTTGGCCTCTCCCTGGCGGGCAGTGGTAAAGCCCCGGTAGATGCGGGCGCCCAGCGCCAGAGCATGTTTAAAGCGACCCGTTTCATACCGGTGCAAAAGCCTGGTTTCATTGCCGATATTCTCAAAAGTGCCGCTGATAAGGTCGCGGTTCAAACCAAAATCAAGGTTATTGGCCGGCGACAGATTGCCCAGCGATTCCCGGGAAGCCAGCAGTCCAAAGGTTCGGTTGCTGATCCGGGTGCGTTCGGAAATCCGGTATTCGGCATGAGCACAGGCCAGATTCCAGTCCACTTTGAACCAGTTGCGCTCCCGTAGCGACTGCCGGGCATCCTGCTCAAACTGGGTATCGGTGAGCCCGCCAGGCTGTTGGGCTAAGTATTCCATTTTTGTCAACTCTATACCAACCTCCAGCCGTTCTGAAACATCATAATGTACATCTATGTAGCCGTTATTCAGTTCAAAACCTGAATTTGGACGCCATCCGTTGCCACGTTTATGTTGGAAAAAGCCGAAATAGCTCACTTTCCCCACACTCCCGCTCACAGCGTTATATGATCCAAAAAAGCCCCAGGAGCCCAGGGTTTGCCGGGAAGTGAAGTGAAAAGGCTGGTTATCTTGCGGCTGGTGCATCACAAAATTCAGCATACCGCCAAACTGAGTGCCATATTGCAAGGATGCCGCACCGCGCACCACTTCAATACGCTGCAAGCTCTCGGTGGGCGGGGTGTAATAGCTTTCCGGATACCCCAGGGCATCGGCGCTGATGTCGTAGCCGTTCTGCCGGGTATTAAAATTGCTGGTTCGGTTTGGGCTCAACCCGCGTCCGCCAATGCCGAGCTGCAAGCCGGCGCCATCGCTTTCCCAGATGTTGAGTCCGGCTACCCTGCTGAAAACCTGCCGGGCATTATTCGTGGAGAGGTTGGCCGTAATGTCGCGCATGCTCACTACCTCGCTTTTTTTACCTTCGTAAATAATGACTCCTTCCACCGCACGCAACTTGCCCATGCCCATGGTTTGTTCCGAGGCCGCCTGAATGGTCACCTCGCGCAATTGTGCCTCGCGGGTCGTATCGGTCTGGGCTTCTGCTGATACTATGACCGCCATCAAACATACAGGCAATATGCAGCGCTTTTTCATTGATAAGTATACTCGGTTATCCATGTTTTGTGCGACCAACCGTCGCGAATTTTGGTCAGATCTACCTGTGGATCTATGAGTAATTGGCTTGGACGTCCATTCAGCGTAACATATACCTCCGCACGCACGGATGGATGGGACAAGCCTTGTTTTTCGTAGTATTTTTGAAGAAAATGGGCAAATTGCAGGATCATATCCGGCTGCATGGCCATTTGTTTTTCCTGATGGGCATTCAAAAAATCGCTGTTAACTACCTCGCCCTCCCGACCAGTCCGGGCATCTTTAACAAAAAAAGCAGCCGTGCCGGCCTTTTCCATCAACATCACCCGGAAGCAAAACCGATAACCCTCCTCCGTCCAGAAAACATTGCCCGGGTACAACAAATACCGCCAGGGAAACAACAACTGAAAAGCGAAGAAAAGGACGATGGCACGATGGACGATGAACGATGGACGGTGGACGATGGAGGGTGGACGGTGGACGGTAGACGGTGGACGGTCCAATGTCCAATGTCCAGCAATCCAGTGTCTAACAGTCCAAAGTCTTTCATGCCATTGCTCGGAAAAAAAGATTAGGGTAGCCCCGATCATCACCATGGGGAACACCCCTATCTGGAACATGAGTCCGGTGAGGGTATGGAAAACAATCACGGTCAGGTAAGCCCACACGCGCGTGCGTGCCCAGGCGAGCCAGAACACGATGCTCACATCGTACAACATCCCAACCCAGGCAAAGAGCCAGGGCGTAAAGTGCCATTTGAACAACCATCCGATGAGCGGAATTTGATCATTTGCCGGTACCCAGATTCGAAGCGGCATGGCATTGATGAGCCAGTCGTAATTGATTTTCCAGGTTCCGGCATAAAAATACACGATGCCGAGTTGCAGCTGGAAAATGAAGATGGTCCAGCGGGGCACTTTGTCCAGCCTCAGCGCCGGATTTCTCCATACGTCCAGCGAGTGAGCCCGATTAGCCGGCACCAGGATGAGCAACAGACAAACCAGACTCACAAAATAATAGTGATTCAGGTAATACGTCAGGTCGATCAGTTCAGTATAGGTAAAAAGCAGAAACTGCATTACGGCAGCAAGACGGTAATACAGTCCAAACATGACGCACAACGAACTAAGGATCAATAACCCGTGCACCCCATACATGGCCCATCCGGGCAGCGGCTCTATCCACTCAAAACCGTAATATTTAAAATGAAAATCCGGGCACAGATAATGATCGTCCACCCAGCCCAATGCCATAAACCGCACCGTACTGAACACCAGCATCGCCCCGAGCACCACCCTCAGGGTGGCCAGCGGCGCAATGCCAACAGGTTGTGTCAGCCAGGAGCGGAGGGTATTCATTATTTATGGGTCATTTGGGCCATTTTGGAGTCATTTAGGGGTCATTGAAATGCCAGGAGCAACGCCACACTTGGACATTCGACATTGGACATTGGATATTG
>JBIKUE010000047.1:0-36417 GCA_044347755.1 Saprospiraceae bacterium | reverse complement strand
CCTATGGTTTGAACCGTGATGTCGCCAAATTGAAGTACACTGTCTTTGTCGATATTTACCAGTGAGATGCGGGGAAGTCCGGGAATTTGCTCTGAAAACACATAATCAAACCTTCTTCTTACCTCTGAGGCAACCCGAGGCAAGGTAAATACCGACATAGCTTCACCAGACCGGTAGTTGAAAGGGCGGATGTCGTCCAGGCCAATTACATGGTCATTGTGCTCGTGGGTAAGTAAAATGGCATTCAGATGCTTTACCTTATGTTTGAGCATCTGTTGCCGGAAGTCCGGACCAGCATCAATAAGGATGTTGGTTTGGCCATCGGTCAGCAATGCTGCACTCCGCAATCTTTGGTCAGGCAATGCTGTTGAAACACATACCGGACAGTCGCAGCCGATCACCGGAACTCCCTGAGAAGTACCTGTACCAAGTAAAATAATTTTCACCATGCAAAGGTAGACCACAACTCCCCGAAATCCGGCCTATTTTTGCCCCGATTTCCAGATTGTAAATCGCAAGTCGTACATCACAAGTGCATAACCTCCGCTTATCATTCCTCCTGTTTCTGGCTCTCGCTTCCTGCGCGCGTCAGGGTGCGCCTGCGGGCGGCCCCAAAGATACACGTCCGCCAGAGGTGGACAGTTTACGCAGTTCCTCCAACCGCTCTACCCGTTTCGAAAAGCGGAAAATTGAACTGTTGTTTGATGAATGGGTAGTATTATCTGATGTAGCTACGCAGATCGTGGTGTCGCCGCCATTGGCTAAAAAGCCGGAGGTGGTATTAAACGGCCGTAAAGTGGTGCTCACGTTTGATAAAAACGAAGTACTCCGGCCAAATACTACCTATACCATCAATTTCGGGAACTCAGTCAAGGACCTCCACGAAGGTAATCCGGCCAAAGACCTGCGATTTGTGTTTTCCACCGGCGATTTTATCGATAGCCTGGGATTCAAAGGTCAGATAACAGATGCCTTTTCCGGTGAACCGGTGGAGAACATTGCCGTGCTATTGCATGAAAATTTGATGGATACAGCCATCCGGAAAGAACGCCCCTATTATTTCGCCCGAACAGATAAAACCGGACAGTACAATTTTGAAAACCTGCGATCCGGTACGTTTCAAATCGTGGCCATAGAAGATGCTGACCAAAATCTGAAATGGAGTGGAGAAGGTGAAAAAATAGCTTTTCAGGATCAGCCGTTGGCGGTTAGCGATAGTTTAAAAGGGCTGATTGCGCTCAGGTTGTTTAAAGACAAACCGGCATTCAGGCTGCAGAATCAGCAAACAAGCCGTTACGGATCAGCCAGGCTGGTGTTCAACGCACCTGCCGACTCCGCACAGATCAACTTTCAATGGCCGTCTGGAGCAAAGGTATTGCAGGAGCGGGAGCCGGATTCACTCACGGTTTGGTATGATTTGCTTTCAGATACCTCCTGGAATATCCTGGTTACGCATCCGGAGTGGATGAAGCTGGATTCGGCATCCGGAATAAAAATACCATACACAGATACGATTCAGGTTAAAAAACTTTCCCGATCAGAGTTTATTGAAAAACACCGGCTCGGATTTGGAGATGTTGCAGTAGCTCAGGCTCAACCATCCGGCAAAGGGCGATTGCAGGGCCCGGCCGCACCTGCAGCCATACGCCCCCCAGCCAAAACCATTGTGCAATTACATACCCAACCCGCCATGTTGCCGTTCAATTATCCGGTCACAGCAATTGATACCAGTGGTTGGCAACTGATGCTGGATACCCTCCAGGTTAGAAACTTTACGGTAAGCATAGATAGCACAAGTCCTGGAAAAGTATGGCTAACCACGGATTGGAAACAGGGTAAAGCCTATTCACTGACCCTGTTGCCCGGTGCTTTGACTGACTTTTGGGGAAAAACACTGCAGGATACCTTGCTCCGGAATTTCAATGTAACCGATGCCAAACAACTTGGGGCCTTGACCGTAAATCTGGAAAACCTGCGTTCCGGAACAGCTTATGTTTTTGAACTCCTGAATAATAACACCATAGAAGCCTCCCGCCGTTTTATAGCCGGGGCAGATACCCATCAATTGATGTTTGAATCGCTGCCAGTTGCCACGTTTACCGGAAGGTTACTGGAAGATCAAAACAGCAATGGTCGTTGGGATTCCGGCAATTTTGCCCTAAAACGTCAGCCAGAACGGATTTTCTCCAAAAAACTCGATCCCCTTCGCGCCAACTGGTCGCTCGAGGTGAAATTTAGTGCAGAGCCCGCAAGTCTGCAAAAGAGAAAGCAGTGAGGGTGTCTCAAAAGTAATTTTTACCGAAGAGGCGGAGAGACGCAGAGGTTTAAATAATTGATTGTCAAACTCTCCGCGCCTCTCCGCCTCTCCGGTAAAATCAAAAATGCGAATTTGAAACACCTTCGCTATCCTACTCCTTTATGGTTATGCGTTGGGTTTTGGTATAAAATTCTGCTGCGTATTCAATGGCATAATCGGGGTTGTCTGCTTTACCTGCACGCTTTCTTACCAGGTAGAGGTTCCAGTTGCCGGCGCCAAGTTGTCCGATTTTGGAGGCAGGGATTTCAATGAGCGGTTTACCCAGGGTGGTACTCACTTCCATGGGTACCGTGATGCTTCCATCCGTTTTTTCCCACATAAACACCATGGATTCTGCCGGACTGAGTGGCGCCCCCAGCCATTGGAGGTAGGCGGAATTTTTCACCCTGAGCTCTTTTGAATCAAAAAAGAAGGAATCAATAGAGGGGGTTTCTAACTGAAATAGTCCTTTTTTTTGATGGGCATTGACCCATTCAAAATCTACGGTTTTGGTGTATGCTGCAGGAAACTCCAAAGCGTATGTGATGCCCTGTACTGGTAGCGGTTTCATTGCCGTAGCCTGAAATTTGATGCCTCCCGGGATGTCAATGACCTGTTTACTTACCCCGTCACGCAAGGTAGCTTCTGCTTTTGTATTGCGCCCTGCTGCATCAAATCTGACGTAGCATTGTAAAATATGCTTGGGTGGGGCTGGAGCTTCCTTGCATTGTGTAAAAGCCAAAATTAACAGAATTGAAAAAAAGATGTGTTTCATATGCTTGTCTGAATATCTTTGCCGCTTATCGGGAAAGCAGAAGAGTTGGTGGAAGAATCTGAGCGCTGCAAATTTCTGTAGTTATTGCTGAAAACCTAACTTCTTTCACGAAATCGGGAAACCTGTTCGCCTGCATAAAGTTGTCACTCACACAGTACGCAAGTACGGATTTGAAATAAGGTCATACATTCGACCAGTTAAAAAGGATAAGATATGAGAAGGGTGCTCATTACGGATGATTGCCACGCCCTGTTGATTAATGGGCTGGAAGAAATGGGATGGATGGTAGATTTTGAGCCGAACATTTCGCCGGATGAAACTAAAGACAGGATAACAGCGTATGAAGGTTTGGTGATCAACAGTAAAATTTTAGTCAACCGGGAATTTTTAGATAAAGCAGTTCAACTGCAATTTGTTGCCCGATTGGGTTCAGGGATGGAAATTGTGGATCGGGAATATGCGGCGGAGAAAGGAGTTAAAGTGTGGAGTAGTCCGGAAGGTAACCGTAACGCAGTAGCAGAGCAGGCACTTGGGATGCTTTTGGGACTTGCTAACCATTTACCACGCGCTGATCGGGAAGTTCGGCAGAATATCTGGAAGAGAGAGGCCAACCGGGGTTGGGAATTGAAGGGTAAAACACTGGGAATCATTGGCTTTGGGCATACAGGAAGCCAGTTTGCCCGTAAATTAGCCGGGATGGAAATGCGGGTGTTGGCCTACGATAAATACAAGCCGGAAGGATTTGCTGCAGAAATGTCGTGGGTAAGCGAATCAAATTTGGCACAAATACAAGCAGATGCAGACGTCATAAGTTTACATTTGCCCCTCACTTCAGAAACCAGGCACTTTGTGGATCAGTCCTTTCTCCAAAGATGCAAAAGAGGATTTGTGTTGATCAATACTGCCCGGGGTAAAAATGTACACACGGAAGATCTGGTATTAAGTCTTGAATCCGGTCAAACAGGTGGTGCATGCCTGGATGTATTTGAAAATGAAAAGCCGGAAACATTCACCGAAAAAGAGCGGGAATGGTACAAAAGGTTGCATCAAATGGAAAATGTTGTGCTTTCACCCCATGTGGCCGGATGGACGCATGAATCCAAAAAACTGCTGGCTGAAATTCTTTTACAGAAAATAATAAAGGGGGAGTAAAACCGTCGTGTGCATCTCCGCTGAATCGTCAAACCTAAACAAGTAATTTTTCAATCTCTGTTCTATGGTACGTTCTTTACTATCAACATTTGCGATGCTCCTCCTGGGCGCTGTCGTCGCAATGGCACAGTCAACGACTACGTTGACCGGTACCATTACGGATGGCACAGAGCCTTTGATCGGGGCAACCGTGAAGGTACTGAAAGGCACATCCTTTGTGCGAGGCACCGTCACAGACTACAACGGTGAATACCGGGTAAATATTGACCCGGGCACATACGATGTGGAGTTTTCTTACACCGGATTTCAGGCCCAGAAGATTACGGGCATCCGGGTACTTGGAGGACAGATCACGACGCAAAACGTGACAATGTCCAACACCAATGTTTTAGAGGAAGTGGAAATCGTGGCATATAAGGTGCCATTGATCGAGCAAGACCAAACCTCAAGTGGTCAAACTTTGACTTCCGAGCAAATCAAAAACCTGCCTACCCGTAGCGTAAACACCATCGTGGCTACGACCGTAGGTGCTACCTCTATTGACGGTGGTGATGTAAACATCAAAGGCGCACGTGCCAACGGTACCGACTACTACATTGACGGTATCCGGGTATCTGGTGGTGTGCCTCCGGTGCAGGATTTTGAACAGATTTCGGTTATTACATCCGGTGTAGGCGCTGAAATAGGCGACTTGACCGGTGGTTTCATCTCCGGTACCACCAAGGGCCCGGCCGGTGAATATCATGGTGGTGTAGACGTGGAAAACTCCAAAGGTCTTGACGCATTTGGGTATCTCCTGGCAACCGCCAACATCAGCGGTCCGATCATCAAGAAAAAACTTGCCGACGGCAAAACCCGCACGGTGTTGGGCTTCCGCCTGTCTGGTCAGTACCTTACCCGTAATGAAGATGATCCCCCGGCTCTTCCGGTATATCGCGCCAAGGAAAGTGTGTTGGAGGAGTTGGCTGCAAGCCCGATTACCCGTTTAGGCAATAACCTCTTCAATAGTGCTGAATTCCTGACGAACGACGACGTAGATCGCCTGAAGGCCCGCCCTTACCAGACGGCTACCAACATTGACGTGAATGGTAAAATTGACCTTAAGGTTACCAATAATATTGATGTCAGCCTTACCGGTACCTATACCGATAACCGTGACCAATTTGACGGCGGCGGCTGGTTCTTGTTGAATGCACAGAACAACCCTACCAGTTTTGGTAATACTTACCGCGGTAACATTCGTTTCCGTCACCGCCTGGGTAATGCTGAAGCCATTAAGCCAGACAACAGCAGCAGCAAGCGCATATCCATCAGCAATGCCAACTATCAGTTGCAGTTTGCCTATGAGCGCAATACAGGCAGCACCTACGACAAGCGGCATGAAGACCGTTTGTTCAACTATGGCTATATCGGTAAATTTGAAACCGTTCAGGTGCCTATTGCAGAGCCTAACGACAATGGTACTTGGGTGAACGTAGGTTATAACGATCGTTTTATCCGTTATACACCAGGGGGTATTAATCCTATACTGGAAAATTACAACGAATTTGCTGTTAAAGATGAAGAAGCAATTGCTTCTGCGCTTTTCCCGGCTGAACTCACCTTCCTCACCCGGAACGGTTTCGTTTCTCAGGTATACGACGATGTTTGGGGCGGCATGTACTCCAATATCGGGTTGTCTTACAACAACTTCTCAAAATCCGAGAACGACATTGCTACTCTCAATGCAACCGTTAACTTTGACCTGAAACTGGGCAAATCCGGAACGCACAACATCCAGTTTGGTTTGTTGAATGAACAGCGTACCAGCCGGTCCTACAGCGTAGCTCCGAATGCCTTGTACCTCTGGGCCAGCCAGTATGCCAATATTCACTTTAATGGTTTGGATACCACACAGGTTGTTGGTACATTCTTCGCTGATCCTCCAGGGGTAGACGTTAACCTTCACCCATACGCTACTGTTGATCTGCCGGAGAACCGCTTTTACCGCGCAGTGCGTGAGTCACTGGGTGTTCCGCTCAACGAATGGGTAAACGTAAATGCCCTGACGCCTGACCAGCTCAGTCTTTCCATGTTCTCTCCACGTGAGTTGATGGACCAGGGCCTGATCAGTTACTACGGATATGACTACCTCGGCAACAGAACCAGCGATGGTATTACCTTCAACGACTTTTTCAGAAGCCGCGCGTCTGACAATGTACGCGATTTCCCGAATGCTCCGCTTCGTCCGTTGTATCAGGCAGCATGGTTGAAAGACAAGTTCACGTTCAACAAGATGATTTTCAGCCTTGGTGTGCGTGTAGAACGTTTTGACCTGAATACCAAGGTATTGAAAGATCCGTACTCTCTGTACCGTGTCATGGATGCCAAAACATTCTATGAAACAGTACCAACTACCCCTGCAAATCGCCCAAATACTATTGGAGATGATTTCAAGGTGTACACCGCGAGCGAACAGGATAATACCATCACTGCGTTCCGTAACGGCGATACCTGGTACTTCCCTGATGGCCGTCAGGCCAACGATGGTAACGTGATCTTCGGTGGTGGAGTGGTAAATCCATACCTCTTCAATCCGGAAGATGACATCACCAATCCAGATTTCGACCCGAACGGTTCTTTCGACGATTATACGCCTCAGGTGAACTGGCTGCCACGTTTGGCATTCTCATTCCCGATCTCTGAGAAAGCTAATTTCTTTGCACACTACGACATTCTGGTGCAGCGCCCGCCAAGCAACTGGGAAGTAACCCCACGCGGTTACTTCTACTTCTACCGCCCGGGCACCAAGAATAACGCAAACCTGCGTCCGGAACGGGTAGTGGACTATGAGGTGGGTTTCCAGCAGGAGTTGAACAAGCGTTCTGCAATCAAATTCTCCGCTTACTACCGCGAATTCCGCGATATGATCCAGCGTCGTTCTATCTTGTTTGTACCGGTAATTGGTTCTTACGATACTTACGACAATATTGACTTCGCAACAGTAAAAGGCTTTACCTGGCAGTACGACCTCCGCCGTACGAAAAATGTAGAAATGCGTATTGCCTATACCCTTCAGTTTGCAGATGGTACGGGTTCTGATTCAGAGTCTCAGCGCGGTCTGACACAGCGCGGTAATGTGCGCTACCTCTTCCCGTTGAACTTCGACGAGCGTCATAACCTGAACACTACCATTGACTACCGTTTCGACGGTGGCAAGGCTTACACGGGTCCAATCATTAATGGCAAGAAGATTCTGGCTGATTTCGGTGTTAACCTGATAGCTACAGCAGCTTCAGGACGCCCATACACCCAGAAATTCCGCCCGGCCCGTTTTGGCGCCAATGGTACGGTAGGCTCTGTTAATGGTAGCCGTTTGCCATGGCGCTTCAACCTCGATTTCCGTATCGACAAGACCTTCCACCTGAATCAGAAATCGAAAAAACCGCTTGAAATGAATGTTTATTTCCGTGTCGCCAACCTTTTGAATCGCCTGAACGTCTTGGGAGTATACGCGGCAACGGGCTCTCCAACTGACGACGGCTACTTGGCAATTCCTGACGGTAAACAAGTGGTTGACCAGATAGAGCAGTCAGGGTTGAGTCGCCAGGCTTACTTGGATTCATACTCCTGGCTGGTAAGAGATCCCAACAACTTTGCGCTTCCGCGCAGGGTGTTTGTTGGAGCCATGTTTACCTTCTAAGGTTGGAACAGGTGTCGTGTATGCACATCGCGGTGATTCGTGTAATAACGGATGATCGCGATGTGCACGAACGAACAAACTTTTAAAAAAAATCAAAAACACAATTACCATGCGTTTAAATAGACTTTGGATAATTGCTTTGCTGGCTTTAGGGGTGATGAGCCTCGAAGCCCGTGAACCGGTTGGTCGCAAGGCATTAAAGACCGTTAAAAAGGCTCAGTACCGCGATGTATGCGCAAACTCTGAGAGCCAGATTGACCAGGCGATCAATAACGTTCGTGCTCGTCTGTTGGGTGGTGGCGACTGTTGGTGGGACCTTTCCCGTGGTCGTTATATCGTTCCTAAAGTAGATCCGGCTTCTGGTCAACCAGAGGTCTCTTCTATTTTTGCCGGCGCCGTTTGGCTCGGTGGTATCGACCCCGGTAATAACCTGAAACTGGCGTGTCAGGATTATCGCAGCGATGGACGTAACGACTTCTGGCCTGGCCCAATCTCTTTGGCCGGTGTAACAGAATCTTTCACCTGCGCTAACTGGGACCGCCACTTCCGCGTAACAGGTGAAGAGATTCGCAAGCACCTAGCCAACGTTGCAGCAGGCAATCTCAATGAAAATGATATCCCTCGTGGCGTTAAAGGCTGGCCAGCCAAAGGAAATGAATATTTCCGCCTGGTTTGGGGCTTTGACCTGCCATTCACCGAACAGGCTTTGGCCGGATTCTTTGATAAAGGCCCAACTTTCGGTACTTATGAGCCGCTGGAAGGCGACTATCCCTCCATCGAAATTCGTGGTTGCCAATTGGATCGCTACCCGGATGAGATGATCTTCTGGATCTATAACGACCAGGGCGGCGGCCAGGCGCACGCGCGCACCAACGGCCGTCCGATTCAGATGGAGGTTCAGGTTCAGGCGTTCGGTTATACCACGAACGACGAGTTGAACGACATGACCTTCCAGCGTTACAAGCTGATCAACCGTGCAACAGACCGTATTGACTCCACATTCTTCGCTATGTGGGTTGATGCTGACCTTGGTTGCGACGAAGACGACTATATCGGTTGCGATACAGCCAAAAGCCTGATGTACATCTACAACCAGGACCAGATTGACGGTAACCCAGGTGCAACCTGTCCAAGTGGCGCAGCAACCTACGGCAACAAAATTCCGTTGCTGGGTGTGGACTACTTCCGTGGTCCGTTGGGTGTACGTTTGGTACCAGACACTAATACCGTAGATCCTACTGACTTCATTGAAAAAGAGTATGAACTGGGCATGAACTCGTTCATGTACTACAACCGCGGCGGCCTTGGCGCTCCTCCTGGTACAGTAGACCCATCCGCTCCTCAGGAATACTACAACTACATCACCGGTACCTGGCGTGATGGTGCACCACTGACGTATGGCGGCAGCGGCTACAACCCCGGCGATCCAACAGCTCCGCGTATCCGTTACGCATTTACGGAGCCACCGAATGATCCTGCCGGCTGGAGTATGTGTTCCGCCAACCTGCCATTCGGCGACCGTCGTACCCTGCAGGCTTCCGGTCCGTTCACGCTGAAGCCTGGTGCGGTTAACGAGTTGATCATTGGTATTCCATGGGTTCCGGAAATTGATTACCCTTGTCCGGATATGGAAGGCTTGTTCCGTGCCGACAAACTGGCTCAGGGCTTGTTCGATAACTGTTTTGAACTATTGGACGGTCCGGATGCTCCAACGGTTGACTGGATTGAAACGAACGAGGAAATCGTAGCCATTCTAACCAACAAACGTTTCCCGGAATCCAACAACTTCGTTAACGAAAACGAAGACTATGAGCAAATTGACTTCCTGGCTCCGGATGATATAAAAAACAACCCGAATCCGGCTATTCGTGAAACGGCCAAGTATAAATTTGAAGGCTACCTGATTTACCAACTTAAAGATGAAAACGTTTCTTCCAAAGATTTCAGCAATCCGGAAAGAGGCCGTCTGGTATATCAGGTTGATATCAAGAATAACATTAAGAAGCTGTACAACTGGGAAGAAACCCGTGACCCATCTACAAACAAACTGGTTTATTATCCGGTATTGGCTGTGGAAGGTGCAGATCTGGGTATACGCCATACGTTTTCCATTAAGGAAGACAAGTTTGCTGCCGGTAATGACAAGAGTCTGATTAACCACAAGAAGTATTTCTTCGCAGTGGTAGCTTATGCGCACAATAATTTTGCTCCGCTGGATCCGTTCGCACAGCCGGTAACCGGCCAACAGCGTCCTTATCTGGCTGGCCGACGCAATATCCAAATCAAAACCGTGATTCCGCGTCCGGTGATTGATCAACGCCTGAACGCCAAATATGGCGATGGCGTAGTTGTGACCCGATTGGAAGGTCAAGGTGCAGGGGGTAACTTCCTGGATCTGGATCAGGCTACCCGTGACCGGATTATTGCAAATGGCTTCGACAGCACCCTGACGTATCAGGCTGGCCGTGGACCAATCAACGTAACCATCTTCAATCCGTTTGAAGTGAAAGATGGTCAGTACGAACTCGCGCTGGTAGATGGCAATTTGACTGATAATAAGCTGGATGCCAATGCCCGCTGGGAATTGCGTAAACTGCCTGACGGTCAGGTGATCCGTTCTGAAAAAACCATTGAAAAGCTGAACGAACAGATCGTGCTGGATTATGGCTTCTCTGTAACCATTGCGCAAACAGGAGAACCTGGCCAGAAAGTTGACGACCGCAATGGTGGCATTGGTGCAGAGATTGAATATGCTGATCCTAACCAGGCCTGGTTGTTCGGCTTCCCTGACGACTTTAACGGTTCTCCGTTCTTCAATTATGTGAAGACCGGCGCTCTGGAAGAAGATGAAGCTATTGACCCTAAACAGGGATTAAGCAAACTGGGAGAAGGCTGGTTCGTACCTTATGTTATGGCCGACTTTGACCGTGAAACGACTGACCCGGAATACCTTACCCCTGCTTGGTTCAATACGTTGAATAATGCAGCAGTAGGCAACAAAACAGATAAATTACTTCAGTTGCCAAACGTGGACATTGTATTTACCAGCGACAAATCCAAATGGAGCCGCTGCGTAGTTATTGAATCTGCAACTACTTTGTTTACTGCTGATACTTCAGTAGTTAAAACACAAAATAACGGCAACAAGGGTCGTTTAAACTTCGACACACGCTATGCTTTGTCTGTTGGTAAAAACGACGCCAATAACGATGGTTTACCTGATCCGGACAATGAACTGAACCCGACAACCGCTCCTGCCAACCAGGGTATTCCTGCGGCGCAACAAGGTCAGCCTGTGTATGGTATGGCCTGGTTCCCGGGATATGCCATTGATGTGGAAACCGGCCGCCGTTTGAACGTTTTCTTCGGTGAGAACTCAGGTTACAGCCGAACGCTGAACCCGAATTTCACAGGTCGTGATATGATGTGGAACCCAACGGATCAGTTCTTTGATGAGAACCTTAATGGCGCATGGGGTGCTGTATTAGGTGGTCAACACTGGGTATATGTGATGAACACCAACTACGACTCCTGCACCGCGTTGCGCAAGCGTCTGACTCCTGAGTTTGGTGCGGCAGCTCTGAAAGTACAGCAGGTTGGCCGTATTGCCTGGGCTGGTATGCTTCAGATGGCGCAGGGGTACAAAATGAAATCGTACAACGAAGGTTTGATCCCTACCGAAACACGTGTCAAGCTTCGCGTAGACAATGCATATCAGACCTGGTTCAACGATGCTGATGCCAACAAACGTACAGGCCACCCACGTTACCAATTCACCATTCAGGGTAGCGAGCCAACTGATTTGACGGAAATTGAGGTGGCAAATGCACTCGATTCCATCAAGATGGTTCCAAACCCTTATTATGGATTCTCTGAGTATGAAACGTCACAGTTCACCAACACGGTGAAAATCACGAACCTTCCAGGTAAGTGTACGGTTACAATCTACTCTTTGGACGGTAAGTTCATCCGCCAATACATCCGCGATGAGACCTATATGCCTTACCAGCAAATTTCACCGGCTATCGAGTGGGATTTGAAAAATAGCAAGGCTATCCCGGTTGCAAGCGGTGTTTACCTGGTTCATGTTAATGCACCCGGGTTAGGCGAACGAACACTTAAGTGGTTTGGTATTGGTCGACAATATGACCCATCAGGTTTGTAACGTCGCAGCATAGTTCATTGGTCAGGGCTTGTATGGCCTTACAAGCCCTGACCACCCTTTCTCACATATTCTCATTCATTGATCATGAATAAAAGATATACCATTTTGATGGCCGTTGCTTGCCTGCTAAGCACAGGAGTTGCAGTGGCTGGAAACCCGGATCGTCAAGGCGAAGCAGGAGCGAACCAGTTGATCATCAATCCTTGGGCGCGTTGTGCAGGCCTGCATGCTATGAACACATCCAGCGTTTCCGGAGCAGATGCGCTTTATCTGAACGTAGCTGGCGTATCCCGTGTAACGAGTACTCAAATTCAATTGGGTCATACCCGTTATATCGCGGATATCAACCTGAATGCTTTGGGTTTGGCGATGCCAATTGGTAAAGGTGGTGGCGTACTGGGTGTAAGTCTGGTGGCCATGGACCTCGGCGAATTTGACCTGACTACCACTGAAACTCCGGAAGGCTCCGGCGCTACCTTCAGCCCAACCTACTTCAATATGGGTCTTTCCTATTCTCACCTTTTTGAGAACAAGGTATCCGTAGGAGTTATGGCTAAAGTAGTGAACGAATCGATCAGCAATGCTGCTGCACGTGCTTTCGCGATTGATGCAGGTGTTCAATATATCACAGGCGAAGATGACAATTTCAAGTTTGGTATCTCCCTGCGCAATGTTGGCTCCAAAATGCGTTTCACCGGCGAAGGTTTATCGCGCCAGCTGCCTAATCCAGGCCCGATTCAGTACAACAATACTTACTATGAGCGTACTACGGCTTATGAATTGCCTTCTCAGCTGAATATCGGTGCGTCTTACGATTTGTTGCTGGGCGCTAACAACCGTTTGTCGTTCATGGGTAACTTCACCTCTAATGCATTCTCACGCGACCAGATTGGTGGCGGTGTGGAACTGACGGTAGGTAAAAACTTTGCTTTGCGTGCAGGCTATAAAGCGGAATTGGATGCTGTAGAAGTTGAATCAACCCTTGATAACGGTATCAGCGGTGGTTTGAGCTTCAACATTCCGGTACGTAAAGGCACCGACACTCGTTTGGGCCTTGACTATGGCTATCGCCAAACCAAGATTTTTAACGGTATCCATAATCTGGGTCTGCGTTTGGAGTTCTAATACCAGCGATTACCAGGTAATAAAAAATATACGAGGGCGTCTCTGCTGATTGCAGGGGCGCCTTTTTTGTGCCTTTCAAACGGCAGCTAAACCCGCCGGTACATGACCAACCTTTTACCCACTTTTGGGTGTCTATATAATACAAGTGGCAGTGTATTGAAACACCCTGAATAACTGCCTCTCCAGCCATTCACTTATTTGTAGTCTCGTTCACCGAAAGATACCCGGCGTGTCCGTGTATCTGGTTGGCCTCTATTACCATGTTCAGTTTTACTCATCCACACACTTATTTATCATGACTACTCTAAAGTATCTCCTGTTTGCCGTGATGGCGCTGAGCTTCATCCCTTTCGCGGCTGAAGCCCGGGAACCTGAAGGCCAAAAGGCCGTCAAATCCTTAAAAAAGGCACAATACCGGGATGTGTGTGCAAACTCGGTCAGCCAAATAGATCAGGCCATCAATAACGTTCGGGCCCGCTTGTTGGGCGGCGGTGATTGCTGGTGGGATCTCACCAGAGGGCGGTATATTGTTCCTAAAGTGGATCCGGCGTCAGGTTTGCCGGAGGTGTCTTCCTTGTTTGCCGGGGCAGTATGGATGGGTGGACTGGATCCGGGTAATAACCTGAAACTAGCCTGTCAGACTTATAGAAATGATGGCTATAATGACTTCTGGCCTGGTCCGCTTAGTGTGGCAGGAACAACGGATGCTGCTACCTGCGCTAATTGGGACCGCCACTTCAGGGTCACCAGTGAAGAAATCAGAAAACACCTGGCCAATTTAGCGGCAGGCAATTTAAACCCGAACGATATGCCAAAAGGCATAAAAGGCTGGCCGGCCAAAGGCAATATCTTTTTCCAGGATCTTTATGGCTTTGAGCTTCCGTCCGATCAACAAAGCCTTGCCGGATTTTGCGATGTCGGCCCCACTTTCGGCAGTTATGAACCGCTGGAGGGAGATTTTCCGGCCATCGAGATAAGGGGCTGCCCCATAGACCGGTACCCGGATGAAATGATTTTTTGGATTTATAATGATCACGGCGGCGGCCAGGAACATGCGCGTACCAAAGGGCGAGCCATTCAAATGGAAATCCAGGTGCAGGCTTTTGGATTTGTAACGAACGACGAGCTGAACGACATGACTTTCCAGCGCTATAAGCTGATAAACAGAGCTACAGACCGCATTGATTCCACTTTTTTTGCCATGTGGGTGGATCCTGATTTAGGTTGCGATGAAGACGATTATATTGGTTGCGATACCACAAAGAGTCTGGTGTATGTGTACAACCAGGATGCCATAGACGGCAATCCAGGTGATGTTTGTCCCAGTGGAGTGCCTACCTACGGGAATAAAGTGCCCATTTTGGGGATTGATTTTTTCCGCGGCCCTTTAGGGATTAAAGAAGATTTTGACCCCATTACCATGAGTAATTTTAATGTGGAATATGAATTAGGGATGACCCATTTTATGTATTATAATGGGAGTGGACTTGGGCAAGGACCAACTTATGATCCAAATACTACTCAAGGTTATTACAATTATATGACTGGAAGCTGGAGTGACGGCACTCCACTTACCTATGGCGGATCTGGCTTTAATGCTAGTAATCCAAGTGCAAAACGCGTTAACTATGCGTTCTCTAGCCCACCCAACGATCCAGATGGCTGGAGTATGTGTACAGCCAGCCTGCCCCAAGGTGATCGTCGTATCGTTCAAGCCTCCGGTCCGTTTACCCTGAAACCTGGCGCTGTAAACGAATTAATCATCGGTATCCCCTGGGTTGGGGATTATGAATACCCCTGCCCGGATCTGGAGGGACTTTTCCGGGCGGATGCCCTGGCGCAAAATATTTTCGATCATTGTTTCACTACCCTAAGTGGCCCTGATGCTCCGAATGTGGATTGGATTGAGCTGAATGAGGAAGTGGTTGCAGTGCTGAGCAATGAACAAGGTAACTCCAATAATTTCTTTATGCAAAACGAAGACTACCGGGAATTGGATGTATTTGCGCCTGCCTATATTCTGGACAGTCCCGACCCGGCAGTGCGGGAAACGGCACGCTACAAATTTGAGGGGTACCTGATTTACCAGTTGAAAGATGAAAATGTGCCGCAATCTGATTTTAACAACCCGGAGAAAGGCAGGTTGGTACAAGAGGTAGATGTGACAAATGGCGTTAAAAAAATCTACAATTGGGAAAGAATACGCGATCCTGCTACCCAACGAGTAGTGTTCCGGCCGGTATTGAAGGTAGAAGGCTCAGACCAGGGCATCCGCCACACCTTCTCAATCAAAGAAGACAAGTTTGCGGCAGGTAATGACAAGAGCCTGATCAATCATAAGAAATACTACTATGCAGTAGTAGCGTACGCCCATAATAATTACCAGGCATTGGATCCGTTTGCACACCCAGTCACCGGACAGGAAAAACCATTCTTGACTGGCCGGCGCAATGTTCAAATCAAAACCGTAGTGCCTCGACCAGTCCTTGACCGGCGTCTGAATGCGGCCTACGGTGATGGGGTAGTGGTAACCCGTCTGGAAGGACAAGGCGCTGGCGGTAATTTTCTGGAACTGGATCAGGAAACAGAGCGTCGTATTGTAGAGCAGGGATTTGACAGTACCCTCACTTATAAACAAGGTCGGGGCCCCATTAATGTTACCATTTTTAACCCCTTGGAGGTGAAAGACGGAACCTACGAACTGGCTCTGGTTGACGAGGATCTGACCAATGATCAGTTGGCTGATAATGCCCGCTGGGAATTGCGCAAACTCCCTTCCGGACAGGTCATCCGGTCGGAAAAGACCATCGAACGATTGAATGAACAAATTGTGCATGAGTATGGATTTTCTATCAGCATTGCGCAAAGTGGAGAACCCGGGCAAATGTTAAACGACCTCAATGGTGGCATCGGTGCCGAAATTACTTACGCCGATTCAGAGCAGGCTTGGCTTCAGGGAATACCGGACGGATTTGGTGGAAGTCCACTGTTCAATTATGTCAAAACATCGGCCCTGGAAGAAGATGAAGTACTGGATCCTAAACAAGGGTTGAGTACCCTGGGGGAAGGATGGTTTGTGCCTTACCCACTGCTGGATTCTGATTTGGACCCGGACGGAGATGTTTTCATCACCCCTGCCTGGACCAGCGCAAACAACAATGCCCTCCATTCCATTCGCAGGGCTCGACTTAGGGCTCTGCCTAATGTGGATATTGTGTTGACCAGTGATAAGTCTAAATGGAGCAGGTGTGTGGTGATAGAAACCGCTTCAGCTTTTGTATCAGGTGACACCTCGGTGGTTAAACTTCAAAACAACGGCAGTAAAGGTCGATTGATGTTTGATACCCGCTTTGCCCTTTCCGTTGGTAAAACGGATGCCAATCAGGACGGCTTTCCGGACCCGGATGGTGCCACAAACCCCGCTTTACAAGGTATACCGCTTTCCCAACAAGGCAAACCGATTTATGGCATGGGCTGGTTCCCGGGGTATGCCGTGGATGTTGAAACAGGAAGGAGACTGAATATCTTTTTTGGGGAGAACTCTGGATACAGTTCAGCGATAAACCCGCGCTTCACTGGCCGGGATATGCTTTGGAACCCAACTGATCAATTTACCGAAGTGGGTTTGCCAGGGTTTTGGGGCGCTATACTAGGCGGTCACCATTGGATATATGTGATGCATACCAATTATGATTCCTGTGAGGCCTTACGCCGACGCCTTACACCGGAGTTTTCGGCGGCACCATCGTTGAAAAGTACCCAAATTCAGCACATAGCGTGGGCCGGAATGTTACAACTGGCACCGGGGTTCCAAATGAAATCTCTGACAGAGGGATTAATACCAACCGAAACCCGTATCAAAATCCGGGTAGATAATCCATATCAAACCTGGTTTAGCAATCAGGATGGAAACCGCCAAACGGGCCACCCACGCTATCGGTTCAGCATTTTTGGCAACGAAGCAACGAGTCTGACGGCCGTTGAAATAAACCAGGCATTAGACTCTATCAAGATAGTGCCCAACCCTTACTACGGGTTATCGGAATATGAAACTTCAGCAGTGGACAATGTGGTAAAAATTACGAACCTGCCCGCAAAATGCACCATAACGATCTATTCCCTTGCAGGCAGGTTTATCAGGCAGTACAATCGCGACGAAGTGCATCTGCCCTATCAACAAATAAATCCGGATATAGCCTGGGATTTAAAAAATGCCAGAGGCTCTTTGATATCCGACGGCGTGTATCTGATCCATATAGAAGCTCCGGATTTGGGGCAGAGGACCATCAAGTGGTTTGGCATTGGCAGTCAATAGCAAGGCCCCACAACGTAGTTCAGAGTTACTTTGGTGATGTACCCAGGAACTCCGTTCCGGTCACGCAATCTGGAATCCGGCTTCTGATTTGGCATAACAGGTATTTTAAGAAATTTCATACCAAGGCTTTTACTTTATCCAAACAGCCCATACCTTTGCATCATTAACAACAGGAACGTTCTTGTCCACCGGACAGGGACGTTTCTGTTTTTTTCTGCCCAATAGCCTCGAAGAGGCAGGAATGGAGGCTTAACAAAAACCGTTTTTTTTCTCCATTTCATCCATTTTTCACCAATATTATTCAGAAGATGGCAAACTACACTTATCTGACACAGGGAGGATACGAGAAACTGAAATCAGATCTGGAAGAACTCAAAACAACAGGACGTATGGAAGCCGCGCGCGCCATCGCGGAGGCTCGTTCACAAGGCGACCTGTCTGAAAATGCAGAATATGATGCTGCAAAAGATGCGCAAGGTCTGTTGGAGTTGAAGATCAGTGAGCTGGAAACAGTGCTTTCCTCTGCTCGTATCATTGATGAAAGCCAACTGGACGCCTCTAAGGTGGCCATTATGTCAAACGTGACTATAAAGAACCTGAAAACCGGCAAGGAAATGACCTACAAGCTGGTTTCAGAAACGGAAGCTGATGCCAAACAGATGAGAATTTCTGTAACCTCTCCAATCGGTCAGGGCCTTCTGGGTAAAGTCAAAGGAGACGTGGCCAAGGTTAATACCCCTGGCGGCGCTTTGGAGTTTGAGGTAGTTGATATCTCTGTAGGTTAATTTACCCTCAACTATTTATAAATCGCCGGGGCTTTATTTAAGTCCCGGCGATTTACATTTGTGCCATGTCGCCACTGGAGGTATTTCATAAAATGTACGATAACGACCCGTTCAGCCAATGGCTGGGCATTGAACTCGTGTCTGTTGATCTTGGAACCTGTACCCTGCGCATGACCGTACGCAAAGAAATGCTCAACGGTTTTGGTGTGGCCCACGGCGGTATTTCATTTTCCCTGGCCGACAGTGCCTTTGCTTTTGCCTGCAACTCTCATGGCCGCCACGCAGTATCCATTCATTGCACGGTGGAACACGTAGCTCCGGTGTTTGAATCAGATGTACTCACGGCTGTAGCCCGGGAGGAAAACCTGGGCAGGTCAATTTCTAATTATGCCATTGAAGTGCGTAAGCAGGATGGCTCTCCGGTGGCCTTTTTCCGCGGGGTCTCTTATCGTAAGGCAAAGGAATGGGAGTAACGTTACTCGGATCTAGGTTTTAGGTATTTCGGTCGATAATCAGGAACTTTCCGCCGGTTGTTGTTCGTTAAAACAAAAATGATCTTTCATACTAATAACATCATTCCCATTCGTTCCGGAATCACTATAGCCCCATTTTTGGCCGGGGATCAACATAATTTGATCCAATACCTGAACGATCCGGTCATCCAGGCCAATACTTCCAACATACCTGCGCCCTATACCCAAAAAGAGGCTGACGACTGGCTGCAACATACCCGCGATCTGATGCAGGCGCATGGAACCTTGTACAATCTGGCCATACGCCACGAAACCCATGGCGTGATTGGTGGTATCGGGGCGTTTTTGCGCACTGGCCTGGAGGGGCACACCGACGAAATGGGCTATTGGCTGGCAGCTCCTTTCCGCGGGCGAGGTATTGTACCGGATGCTGTGACGGCCTTTACCCTATGGTTGTTTGAGGAGCGTCCGGCATTGGTGCGTATCGAAGCCAAAGTGTATTCTTTTAATAATGCATCCAACCGGGTGCTGGAAAAAGCCGGGTTTGAGCGGGAAGGATTGATGCGCAAAGCCATCAAAAAGCAGGAGAAATGGATCGATGCGTGGTTGTGGTCAAAGATTCGGCCAGGTATCTAAAACCGCGTGAATCGCTCGGTGAACTCCTCCTTTTTGATGCGCGAAACAGGAATGTTCACTTTGTTGGGCATGACCACATAGCCGCCATCTCCCCGGATGTAGCTTTTGATGTGGCGCATATTGACCAAAAATTGTTTGTGTATCCGGAAAAAATCTGTACCGCTCAGCATTTCTTCCACATCGCCAAGGGTTTTGGTAATCAGGTAGGTATCGCCATTTTCCAGATGGAATTTGGTGTAACTGCTGTCTGATTCGCAATACATGACTTCTGCCAGGGCTACAAACGTGTACCCTTGCGCAGAAGGCAAGGCAATTTTATCGAATCGGCGGGCATCCTGTGCGCCAAATTGCTGTTTGAGCCAATCCAGCTGATTTTTGCCGGTCTGCTGTTTTTCGGCAGCTTTGTCCACCGCCTTGCGCAATTCCAAAGGATCCACGGGCTTCAGCAGGTAATCCACGGCGCTGTATCGGAATGCTTTTACGGCAAACTGGTCGTAAGCGGTGACAAAGATCAGGGCAAAAGGGCACTCCTCCAGTTTTTCCAGCAACTGGAATCCATTCATCACAGGCATCTCAACATCCAGAAATACCAAATCAGGTTTCAGGCTGCGAATGGCAGCCAAACCTTTTTCCGGGTCGGTGAACTTTCCGGCAACTACCACTTCCGGACATATTTCCATCAGCAACAGGTGCAGGGCTTCCAAGGCGTCCGGTTCGTCGTCGATGAGAATGGATTTCATAGATTTAGCAACTGATCTCAATCCTCCAGCACCACAGCCGACTCAATCACAATGGTCTCTTTCGGCACATCGTCGTACCCGCCTACGCGACCCGTTGGAACGACTTTGATGGCATCTACCACTTCCTGCCCTTCAATGACTTCTCCGAACACACAGTATCCCCAGCCATGCATGTTTTCGCCGCTGTGGTTCAGGAATGCATTGTCTTTAACGTTAATGAAAAACTGCGAAGTAGCAGAATGTGGATCGCCGGTACGCGCCATGGCGATGGTGTAGTTGGCATTTACCAGGCCATTGTTGGCTTCATTTTTAATGGGCGCCAAGGAAGGCTTTGCATTCATGGAAGCATCCAGACCGCCTCCCTGAATCATAAAATTATTAATTACCCGATGAAAAATGGTGCCGTTGTAGTGGCCTGCCTTGACATATTTTACAAAATTGTCTACCGTTATCGGCGCTTTTTCTGAATTCAGGGACAGGGTGATTACGCCCTTGTTGGTGGTCAATTGAACCTTCATTACTGTATGGATATTTATTGAGTGGTTGTTTTAAAAATGCTTGTGTGCGGGATCCTTCCGCAGAGCAAAGGTAGGTATGTTAATGTAAGGAGGGTGCGAGAAGGTGACACCTTTACGATGCTATTTTTGCAGTGCCTGTTTCTACGTGTTCATTCATCTTCTTACCTCCTTCCTCAGAACGCTTAAACTATGACCATCCAGCCCTCCACACTCCATTTTTTGAAAGACCTCGCAGTCAATAACAACCGGGAGTGGTTCCAGGCCAATAAATCCCGTTATGAAGCCGCATTAGCCAACATGAAACAATTTGCCCAGGCGGTCGAAAATGCATTGGGGGAAACGGATCATCTGGAACCGGCCAACCTGTTTCGTATTTATCGCGACGTGCGTTTTTCGAAAGACAAATCTCCCTATAAAAACAATTTTGGTCTGGGTATTAGCCGGGCCACCAAACGCCTTCGTGGCGGCTACTATCTTCAGATTGAACCGGGAAATTCCTTTATCGGTGGAGGCTTTTGGCAACCCAACGCTGCAGACTTGAAGCGCATTCGGGCCGAATTTGCGATGGACGACCAGCCTATCCGGGAAATCATGGCAGAGGCCCGCTTTCGACAATATTTTGGCACACTTCAGGGCGAAACCCTGAAAACAGCGCCACAGGGATTTGATAAAGATCATCCCGCACTTGACCTGCTCCGAATGAAGGGGTTTGTGGTCAAACGAAATGTCACGGACGAGGAGGTAACCAGTGCGCACTTCCTGCAGGAAGTGAAACGAACGTTCCAGGCTATGCGCCCCTATTTTGATTACATGAGTATGGTATTGACCACTAATTTGAATGGCGAAAGTGTGTTGGAGGATTGGTAAACGTCGGAAGGGTTTCAAACCCTTCCGACGTTATAATCACCATCAGAGACATCTACAACCAGGATGCGCCGCCCAAAAAAGAATAGACCATCACTTACCCCAAATGGATCAACATGGTCACCCGGGTTCCTTCAGGGTTGCCGTCGGCATCGTACAAATCCGTGGTTTCCATGTCGGAAAGTCGGCCGGTAGCTTTGAGTCGCTCCGCCGTAATTTTCTGACCGAGCCCTTTGTGAGGCATGGCGCTTTTACTTTCCAGAGCCATTGCTGCGGCGCGACCAACCCCGTTGTCTTCAATCACTACCTGAAGCAGGTGTTCCGCCGGTTGATGTAAATGTACCCTTATGTTGCCGCCTTCTTTCCGGTGCATCAATCCGTGCCAAATGGCATTTTCTACGTGCGGCTGTATCAGCATCCCGGGAATGTGCAGGAAACTCGGATCAATATCCGGGTCTATGTCCAGCTGGAACTGTAGTTTGTCTTTAAAGCGCAACGATTCTATGTCCACATACAATTGCAAGGCTTCCAGATCGCGGGCGAGGGTGATTTTTTCGGAGCGGCTGTTTTCCAGTACCAGTCGGAGCAACTGACTAAATTTCTGCAGGTATTTGGCGGCGGTGTCGGTGTCTCGCTCTTTGGTGTAACGGTAAATACTATTCAGGCAGTTGAAAATAAAATGAGGGTTGATTTGCGCCCGCAAATTGGCCAGTTCCAGTTCGGTACGGCGGCGTTCCTGCTTTTGTCGGTAGGTGTAAAAGGCGAATCCGGCGCCTGTTAAAATGCCCAACAAGATCAGCCCGAACATCCAGCGTTGCTGTTGGGTTCGCGCATCTCGGAGTGCTAGTTCCTGTGCTTGTTTTGCCGCCTCCTGTATCCGTTTTTGTTCAAAGGAATGCTTTACCTGAATTTCTGTCATACGCCGGGTATTCTCCAGGTTTTGCACACTATCGCGGGCACTGATGTGTAATTTGAAATACCGAAGTGCTTCAGCTGGTTGGTTTTGATGTTCAGCCAGTTGACTCTTATCAAGGTAATAGCGTTCATGGTAGCTTTTATCCTTGATTTTGGGTATCAACATTTCAGATTTGCGTAAGTACATGGATGCGGTTGTCCAATCACCCAAATGAATCATGCACCGACTCAAGGCCAACAGGAGGTTAATATCGGTCTCTTCTGTTACCATGTCAGGGTATTTTTGGAAGGCTTCTTCCGCTTTTAGGAGCCAGTTTTTTTCTTCCTGATATAGGTGCTTTCTTTCGGCCAGCCGTGCCATTGTGAGGTATAGCGGTACGATTCCCGGAATATTTGAAGCGTTTTCTGCCAAATTTAAAGCGTTTTGTACAAAATAGGCAGCACTGTCGGGTTGGCCTGTCCGATCGTATAAATCGCCCAGCAGGTGACTGCAGGCGCACAGTCCGTGGAGGCGTTGAGCACGCGTACTCAGGTCCACGCACAGGCGCGCATAGGCGAGGGCCTGATCCACCTGCTCTGGCATTTCGAACAAATGAGACGCAACGGTAGAAATGAGGTAAGTCATTTTGGCCGTGTCTTTCAGTTGCTCATACACCCGATATGCCTGCAGGAGGGTGTCCACGGCCTCCGGCGAGCGGTTTTCATACAAATAAGCAAATCCGATATTACTCAGGGATTGTGCTACTCCGCGCGGCATTTGTAAGTGTTGATAAAGCCCCAATGCTCCGCGTCCGTATTGCCGGCATTGTTCAAAATCCTTTAACGGACGAAAATACTGGGTACTGATGCTCCACATCAACTGGGCACGCCGGTGTAGTCGGGCGGTGTCGGTATCTGCGGGAATGGTTTGTAATACCGATTTTAAAGAGTCTACGCGAGCGGTTTGTGCCACAAGCGGCAGGCTCCATACACAACAAAGCAATATGCGGTAGATCATAGACTGTGATTAAAGTGATTTTGATGATTTGATTGATTTAAAATTCTTGATTTTCAACTGATTACACCAGCCTGATCTTCAAAATCACTTTGGCTTGATTATAACGGCAAAGATGGAAAACAACGGCTTTAGCACGTAGAATTATTTAACCAACTGCGTAAAAAGAATGGTCAAAGGGGAATCTTCAGACCTATAAGGTTTTCAAAAACTTTATAGGTCTGTACTCATAAACCCACCAAACCCGCCGTTCACGGGTCATTTTTCGCAGGTGGTTAGAAACCGTTTGGGAAGGCTACTCGGATGCAGCCATTTTGCAGCAAAATAACCAACAGTATGAAATCCATTATCTTTCCCTCCCTGCTCCTGATTTGCACCCTGTGTAATTGTCAAAAAACAGAAAACAAAGCCAATCAACCTCTTTTTACCGGAAAACAACTGGAAGGCAAATGGTATTGGGTGCGTAGTATCATCACCTTGAAATTTGACGACGGCACCACCCAACACGCAGATATAAATGGCGAACGCAGCGAATGGATTGAATTCAAAACAGGTAAGGTGGTCAGCGACAGCGAAACAGGCTCCTTCCTGAAAGACGGCGCTACAGGCAGTGCTACCGGTATTTGGTCGTTGGTGTACAAGGATTATGCATTAAGCATCCAATATGGCTTGCCGGATCAGTACGTGTATCAGTACCGGACCATCGACGAACTCACAGACAGTCAATTGGTGATAACAGCCAACGACGCCCAGGTGTTGCGCGAGTATGAAGAGAATGGTTTGTTGGAACTGGGTGGAAAAAAGCTGGTAGGTGGATCTGTTTTTGAACAATTCGAAAAATAACCTTACCCATGCAAAGAAGAGATTTTCTTTCCACTGCCAGTCTGCTGGCCGGATTCGCGGTTACCCCAAATATTGGTTTTTGCCAGGGGAACCTTCAGCAAGAACAAATTAAACCAGTGCTTTTGCCTGCTCAGGAACCATTGGATCATAAGGGCGGGATGGATATCCGTGTTTGGGTACGTTCAGCCATGACCGGTGGCGTATATTCCAGTGTAGAATGTGCCGTTGCGCCCAAGGTTATGGGGCCTCCGCCACACTACCACAAAGAACTGGATGAGCTGATGCTGGTGCTGGAGGGCACGGCCAGTGTACTGATAGATGGTGAGGTAGTTGAAATAGCAGCCGGAGGCTGGCACCTGCGCCCACGCAACCTGGTGCATACCTTTTTTAATGCTTCCGACAAGCCGCTACGGTTCATAGACATGTACTTTAATCAGCCTTTTGAGGAGTTTCTGGAAAAGATATTTTTTGAATATACTCCTGAAAAGGGTTATCCATTTGGATCCAAAGAACGTGATCTGGTGATGGATCGCCTAAGTGAGCAATATGGCCTTGTCTATGCGCCAACTGCCCAAGAAGAACGCAACGCATTGATCCAAAAATATGGTCTGAAATGAGCCAAAAAACCCTTTCTCCACTCACTGTTCTGTTTTTCAGGGTTCTTCTCTTTGGTTTGGGGGTGTTTTTAACCTACACATTTGCGCGAAATACTTTCGAGCCGCTTTGGTACAGGATCAGTGGTCATACTGTTGAGGGACGGATTTCCGGATTCCTCGCCGGCAGAAATGCGCCCTCTGTGCAGCGGGAGCCTGATGGTGTGCGGAAAGGCAAACGAAAAGCCCGAAGGCCGGTTTTTGTGTATCCCGTTATGCCAGGAAGTGTCGATAGTTTAGAGGCAAGAAGTGCCACGGCAGCGCTGACCACCATCAGCAATTACGCCTTGCATGAACGCGTAACGGTTGTCATGGATAAAGGCTCGCCGGAAAAGGCGTATATTTTTGGTTTTCAGCTAATAATAGGCTCCATGCTGGCCATGCTGCTGGGTTTGTTTATGATTCGGCTGGGGTTGCTTTGGCGTATTTAACCCATCTTTCCCCAAACCATGATCCTCAAAATTTTCCTGTCGACAGTAGCAGGAGGCGTATTGGCTACGGTATTGTCCTGCCTGGTAAATGTCTGGGCTGTTATGGACAGAGCTCCTACGTGGTACTCTGTGGGCGGTAACCTGCTTCAGGCCTTTTTGCTTTCTCTGCTCTTTCAGCGCTGGCTGGATGCCTGGGGTTTTTTGCGCGGGGCGTTTCATGCAGCCTGGATTGCAGGCCTGTTTGCCGGAGCATTCAACCTCAGGTACGTATCAGGCGCACAGGTTAATCTTATTTATCTGACACTTTTTGATACCCTGATCTGGGTCATAACAGGCGGCATTATGGGACTTCTACTGCAAAAAATGCGCGGCCGCCCGGTCTTTAGATGGTAAAGGCGCTAAATTACACTAAGGCACTAAGGCGCAAAGACACTAACCATACCAATCCAAACACCAACCAAAACACTAAAACACCCAAACACTCCTATGTCCTACATCGAAGATTTAGAAAAAAAACTGCGTGAGACTTCCCCAAACGGGTACATCGCGGTGGAAATTTTTGCTGGCGATTATATCAGCAAGGCAAAAGAATATGAACGCACCGGTCGGGAAATACTGCAGGAATCTGGCAAAATCGTGAACGGCAGGGCCGGCGAAGCCTATTCGGAAGGGGTGCACAAAGGCGCTGATTGGGGAGGGAAAGCCGCCGGTGCTGCCACAGCAGGCGTGATCATGGGCGCTGGAGCGTTGCTGGGTGGCCTCGTTGGCGGCCCTGTTGGCGCTGCACTGGGCGCCTGGTTGTTTAGCGGAGTGGCCGGTTCGGTGGGGGGCGCTATAGGCCATGCTGTTGGTGGATTGGTTGAAAGTATTGGAAGGGCTATGGCTGGCGCATTAGGCATTGATTTTCACACGCACGGAACAACACCCGGAGGCGGAACCTGGAATAAAACGGAATTTGCAGGAGGCGGCTGGATAAGGGATGAAAAAGGACCAGACTTTGATGTTGTAGATGAAATGAGTCCCGATGGAGATTTTTCACAAACCATTACAGGGAAAGGCCCACACGCGGGGTATAAGTCGCACTATTCAGAAAAAGGTGGTATTAAACACTTTGAAGCGGTCGACCTGGCGGGTATTTACCACAATTTCAACCGGGATCCCAGCGGGTATGCCTGGGGCTCCGCTAATAGCCACGATACCGACAGGAGTAATGGGAAAGAGGGTAAACATGTCAAGACGGAGGGCTCGGATGGTTCCAAAAGTGAACTCTGGTTTTATCCGGATGGTAGCTCAAAAGAATCGCATACCACGCCTCCGCATCGGAATGCAAATGGATCTGTAACCACAGCAGAAACCACCACGGAAAAAGACAAAGACGGCAATACTACCCGTCAGACCACAACCTCCACTACTACCGACGATAAAGGAAATACCACCACGGTAGAAACCACCACCGATGAGCACGGCCACTCAAAAACCCATACCAGCAGTCACGATAGCAAAGGGAATACGAATAATCCGCCGGAACCACCACCCGGCAGCAGCAGTCGCGACAACCCTGAAGGACAGGGAACAGAAGGCCCTCCGCTACGTCCGGGTGAAATGGGTAAAGGCCGGCCGGGTCACCCCTTTGACCTGATCGTACCACCAGGATCCTGGAAAAAAGACAATGGCGAATGGCAGGGCGAGCATCCGCCCGATTACCGGGATGTGCTCGCTGGAATCGTCATCCTGCTCGATCCGTTCCGCGACACCGGTCATGGCAATGCCGCAGATGAACAAGCCAAAATGGAAGACCTGCGTCGCAAATTGCGCGGCATGGAAATCACCCGATCCGGTTCGGGAGAGGACTTTGTGCACCCCAAGGCCAAAGCTGACATACTCAATGACATGATGCGCAGCATCTTGTAAATCAATGCAATATGAAAAAAATATTCTGCCTTCTTGCTCTTTTTTTTCCGGCTTTTGCCACCTATGCCGCCACCTGGTACGTATCGCCAAATGGCAACGACAACAACGCCGGCACCCTATCCAGTCCGTTCAAAACCCTGCCCAGGGCCATTGATGAAGCTCAGCCCGGAGATGAAATCCTGTTGCGCGGCGGCCAATATACCAGTCAGGAAATCCGGGTCAACAAAAGCAATCTGCACATCAAATCCTATCCTGGCGAATGGGCGGTCATTACCGCTGTAACGGATGTAGAAGATATCAGCGCCTGTATCTGGTACAATGAACCGGAAACAACCGGAGGCACCCTGGAGCGACTCGAAATAGTGGGTGGTTATTACTATGCCATCAAGTTTGAAACCAATTGGGATTGGGATCCCAATGTGCCTTTCAACCTGCGCCGGGGCGTAAGCGGTGTTACCATAAAAGATTGCAACATTCATCATTCCGGGAGGGACGCCATCAAACTCACGCCTGCCTGCGCCAACATTACGATCCTGGATTGTGAAATTCACCATACCGGTACCGGGCCTGGCGCCTTACTCGATTTCAATGCGGAAGGCATTGATAATGTAAATGCGCCCAATCTGACGGTAAAAGGGTGTTACATCCATGATATTGCCACTACCGGCGTATATGTAAAAGGCGGTGGCCGGAACTGCATCGTTGAAGCCAACCGCATTGAAAATTGCGGCGAAGGAGGCGTTTACCTGGGCTTTTATACAGATGCAGAATGGTTTGATACGGATTTCAATCCCGAATATTTTGAAAACATCAATGGTCTGGTATTCAATAATCTGATTGTCAATACCCAACATGCCGGGATCGGACTATGGGGCGCCAAAGATGCGCGGGTGTACAACAATACCGTCATCAGCGCAGCCATGCAGGAACACGCAGCGCTCTTTTTCAATACCACCGATGTCTGGATAGACGACAATACCTCTGCCCGTGTGGGGAGTCGGAATGTAAAAGTGCTGAATAACCTTTTTGTGCAACCAGGATTTCAAGTCCCTGTGATGGTGCGCGTGCGGGAAAATGCCTTGCAGGGCAACACCAATCAGATAGACAACAACGATTATTTCGACCCTTCCGGCGCTACATTCCTGGACGATAATCTGGATTGGGAAGAATGGACACTCGCCCAATGGAAGGCTCAGACTTTCCGGGATTTGCACAGTTTTGATGCTGATCCCAAATTGGATGAAGGTTATCATTTGCTGGCCGGGAGCCCATGTGTCAATACAGGTGTCAGTCAGCCATTTATCCTTACAGACCGTGAGGGTCAGGCGCGCAATGATGGCGCCAACGACATAGGTTCCGATGAATTAGGCACAGTAGGTGTTCAGGAAGAGGCATCCGTTAAAATTGATTACACTTTGCAAATACTGGGTCACCCGGTATCAGATGAGCTAATACTCCGTGTGGAGTCCGTACGGGATCAGATTCTTTCAATGAGCATCCTTACGCTGAACGGGAAGCTGCTGCATGCACAGGAATGGCAAATTACACCAGGTGAAAACACAAAAACCCTTTTGATATCCCAGCTGCCTGCCGGAGTTTACATACTCCAGGCGGGTAGTTGGAACCAGATTTTTTTGAAACAATAGACTTGTTGCGATGGGGGCGTTTGTGCGAGGTGGCAGCAAATTTTATTTTAGACAAGGCAAAATTTGCAGTCGCATGCGGGCAATTCGGCGTCCCGAGTACTCGGGATAACGCCGTATAAAAGAAAATTTGGCCGCATCGCGCAAATAGTACCCCGTCGCAACAAGTCTAAGAAATGACTATTGTTTGATCATCTTTCTCTGGATGCTTCCTTTCTCATGGGTGAGTTCCAGCCAGTAAATGCCCTGAGGGAATGCACTCAGATCGGCTTTAAAAAGAGCATTTCCGGCTGAAGCCTGGAATTCCCGGGTTTGAATGACTTGCCCCTGGGCATTTCTAAAGGTAGCCATGAGGGAACCGCTGGAATAGCCTTCCAAAGCAATGTTGATTTGCCCGTTGCCCGGGTTGGGATAGATCCGAATTTTTTCTGTCCAGGAAGGTAGGAAGGTGGCGCTGTTTTCGTCCTCTACTACTACAGTAACCGGAACACGATCGCTGGTACATTCCCGGTTAGCAAATCCAATTTCCCAGTTATAGAAATAGTAATAACGGTTATCACCAATAGTTGAAGTGGTAATCCTTACCACATCAGGAATCTCATATGGAAAGGAGATGTTAGCACTACTCCGACGCAATTGGGGGCCTGCGGAACCCAGGTTTGTCATATTTACAGTAGCATCAGTGGTGAGCAATAAATCAATGCCTGGCGGCACATCAAAATCCAGTTCAACCACAGAGGTGTCTATCGGAATGAACACCGTTTTGGATTGTAATACATTTCCCGTGATAGATTGCAAGACAATTTTTCGCTCTCCTGCTAATGCCGTATAAACTTTGACTTTCTCCAAGGTAAATGGCTGTAAACAGTCAAAGAATAAACCTCCCTCATAATTAATGTCAGAATTTACAGAACCCTGATGATATTCCATACCAACAAAATCATTGGGTAAGCCGTAAGAAGTGGTGTTGCTTGTCCAATACGTCGTGTTTTGAGTCAGTGCCGGGCTTGTAAAAAGGTTGCCTTCTGCAAGTGGGGTCTGATTCGTGGGAGAGTCGTACCACGCAACCTGCAACCCCGTAGCGGATAACTGTGCCGTTTCTCCTATCATGATGGTATCCGGTTCAACTTGTGGCTCCGGGGCATCCAATACGGTAATATTAAGAGGGGTGGAAGAGAAAAAGCTACACAAGCCCATCGCAGAAACCGTGTACGGACCAGGCTGATCTACCTCTATGCTTTGCGTGGTAGCCCCGGTACTCCATAAATAATCTGTTGAAGGAGAAGATTGCAGGGTCACTTTTCCACCTTCGCATAAAATGGAGTCGCCCAAGACACTAATGAGGGGAATGGTTACTGGATCCACGGTGATGGTGATCGGATTAGAAATTGCCGTACATCCATTGGCATCCGTAACCGTTACCTGGTAATTTCCGGTTGTTCCGATAGTGATTGTGGACGACATAGCGCCAGTACTCCATTGATATTGCACATATGGTTGGTCTGTAAACATGGAAATAGTTTCGCCCGGACAAATGCCGGTTGGGCCGCTGGCCATGATTTCAACCGATGGAATAATACATCCTCCTTCATAAACGGTGTTATACTCATCAATGCCTGGCTGATAAATTACGTCCCTGATTCCGGAAGGCCAGTTGATCACTACAGAGTCTACCTGTGTTTCCTGCCCGAGTCCAAAGTGGATTTGAAAGGAATTGCTGATACCATAACTTTCTCCTGAACGCACTTCCCGTGTTTGAGTCCCCAGCGCAGAATACAAACGCACTTTGGCCCCAACGGCACTGCGATTGCTTTGTTGCCCACGCAGATTCAAACCATAAAAATGGTTGCTGTTGCCATTATTTATCCAGAGTGCATCAGGGATGTTGGAAGGGTCGTTGAACAATTCGGCATACCCTCCATAAATATCGGGGAAACCGTCAGCGTTCAAATCGCCAATGGCATAAGACTCCATTTGATGCTGATCAAACGGATTAGGAATTTCTGTAAACGTTTTATCTCCATTGTTGTGAAACAGGTACTGATAGCTTCCAGATACCAGAATATCAACAAACCCGTCGTTGTCAAAATCCTTAAAAACGCCCTGTATTGGCAATCCCAGGATGTCGTCAATAAAACCGCCGGAACTGGCAGAAATATCGGTAAAATGACCGGTGCCGTCATTCTCCAATAACTGACTGGATACGTCATGGTTGGTAATGAAACAATCAAAATCCCCATCGTTGTCTATGTCGCCGAAATCGGCCGTCCAGCTTTGGGCGCCTATCCGGAGGCCGTATTCGTTGGTTATATCTTGTTTAAAAGTATTATCTCCGTTATTGATAAACAACTGATTAATTCGCACAGGATTAGTGGGGTCCGTGACATTCTGCCTGCATTTGGCAATGTAAAGATCCAGGTGTCCGTCATTATTAATATCACTCCAAACTGAACCATAATTTCCGGAATTATCCGATGCAGGAACAGTGGCCAGATTGATCCAGCCGGATTGGATGGAAAAAGAACCACTCCCGTTGTTTCGGAATATTTTGGAAATACCATCGTCATGGCAAACGAAAGCGTCCAGCCAGCCATCCTTGTTTATATCAGCGAAGTTTACGCCTTGAACAAATGTGATAGGGTTGGTGATGTTTTGGGTCGAAAACGTGCCATTAGGATTGGATTTAATGAACTTGATGCCATTTTCCCGACCCCCGGTGAGCACATCACCGAGCCCATCATTGTTAAAATCGGCTGTACACATGCCCCATGAAAGTCCGCCAGGTACCGCTAAAGTGGCGGAAGCAATAAATGGCTGGCCTGGCAGGGTCTGATACTGAATGTTCAATTTTTCTCCCTTATTCATCCGAACAATATCGTCTACGCCATCTCCATTCATGTCACAAACCGCAATAGCTACACCGCTGTAGTGTTTGGCAGGGGTAAGCAGGGAGGATTGATTGGTGAAACTTATTTGTGCCGGCAAAGCTGTTGCCAGCCAAAATAGTGAAAGCAGAAGGAAAGAACGTTGCATTGCTTGTTATTGAAAAAGTCAGGCGAAGGTAGAACTTTGCTTGTTTTTCAAAAATGACGATTCCTGCTTGGCAAGTGGAAGACAAAGCCTAATAAATGTTAAGACCTCTCAATCAGTTAAACGCAGAAAACAACTTTGCGTCAAAGGCTTCAAACAACGTTCACAACACCAATCTTTTGTTCACATGAAAAAGTACCTCGTATTCCTGTTTTGCTTTTTTGCCATGGCTTCTGCCAACACCTTGTTCGCTCAACAATCTCCGGCTGTAGACAAGGCCGAAGACAAAATTGACCGCGCCGAAAACAAACGCGATCGCGCCGAAAACCGCCGTGACCGTGCCGAAAACAAACGCGACCGCAAAGAAGATCGCGCCGATCGCAAAGAAGACCGCCGCGACGCCCGCGAAGACGTGCGCGACGCCAAACACGACGGCGGCGCCCGCGACAAACGCGAAGATGCCCGCGATGCCCGTGAAGACAAGCGTGATGCCCGTGAAGATGTACGCGACAAACGCGAAGACAAACGTGACCGCGCCGAAAACAAAGCCGACCGCGCCGAAAACAAACGCGATCGCAAAGAAAACCGCCGCGACCGGAAAAACTAGGGAATATCCAATTTCCAATGTCCAATTTCCAATGTCCAAGTGGGGCGGGTGTCTGGCGTCAGCACATTAGTTTGGATATGGTGCGCTTGTTTGGCGAGATTTGCTGGGCCTCTTTCGAGGCGGGCACCTGCCCATAGCCTCGAAAGAGGCTCAACCAAACCTTCCAATATCCCACACCCCAAACAGGCGCACCATATCCAAACTAATGTGCTGACGCCAGACACCCGCCCCACTTGGACATTGGATATTGGACATTCTTTAGAACCGTCCCGAAATCCCGGCCTTAATCAGTCCATCCCAGCCTATTCCGCCTTCCAGGAAGATGCCGATGTTTTTCCCGAACCGAAGTCCGAGGGGAGTAACGGCGAAGGCTACGCCAAAATCCCGATCGCTGTTGCTGGAATCATCCACATCGTAATAATGGTATGCTGCGCCACCAATGGCCGCGCCGGAATAAAATTTGAATCCGGGTTTGTTGATCCACCGAAAATCTGTGCGTACCATGCCGCTGATAACATCCACCCTGCTGATGCCTGCATTCCCGTTGGAGAATTCGAGCCGGTCGTTTACCCGCTCAAATACCCCTTGCAAACCGATGCTCCATCGACGGGCTGGGTAGTAGTTGTAACCCATTGAAATAGAGCCTGTTCCGGTGATTTTTTCTGTATAGGTAACCCCGGTTCCACCCAATCTGGTAATAATACCGTTTGCGATGGCATTACCCAGCGCATTGCCGATGATAAAGCCAAAGGAAATGCCAAATTGGGGCACAGACCCCTGTCCATAACCGGCATAAAGCTCATGCTTGAGGTCAAGGTTGGTTTGTGCGTGAAGGTTGTTGGTAAACGTGCAGAACAGCAAGCCGCACAGCAGAGAAGCAAAACGTGATGTCATGTTCAAAAATGGTTTGTTGTGTTCCGCTTAATGCGCGATATAGCCATTTCGTGAACAAATGAGGGGGAATACTCAAAGTCTAATAACCAAGTGAAGTGCCTGCCCGGCATCAGCATATTTAATGTGGCTTTGGTGAGCCTGTTTGGGAGCAGGATATTGGTAGGCTAGTCTTGGGTAGGCCTCTTACAAAGTCCAACAATCCCGCCATTCATGCACACCCTATCCAAACCAATGTGCTGATGCCAGACACCCGCCCCACTTGGACATTGGAAATTGGACATAGGATATTGGACATTCAAAGCGCTTCCATCGCCTGTTCCAAATCCTCCCACAACCAGGCCGGGTCTTCCAGCCCGATGTAAAAACGTACAAATTGCCAGGGCGCAGCCGGCGCCGGCCGACCAGGAATGTTGTAAAACCCTATGGTGGGGATGATCAGACTTTCATGGCCGCCCCAACTCACCGCCATAAGGAAGCGCTTCATCTTGTGGATCAAAGCCTCCATTTTTTCCATGGAGTCGGTTTTGAATTGCACAGAAAAGAGTCCGCCGCAGCCGCGCATCTGTTTTTTGGCCAGCTCCAGTTGTGGGAAAGAATGATGGAACGGATACCAGATGCGCTCCACTTTAGGGTGATTGTCCAGTTTTTCAATGAGCCACTGCGCACTTTCCTGGCTCCGCTGAACCCGCAGTGGCAAGGTGCGCAAACCTCTGATTACCAGCGCCGCATCATGCGGCGCCAGGATGCCGCCCAGGGTCATGAGCTCGGATTCAAAAATCTTTTTGACCATCTCCCGGCTCGCACAAAGCACCCCAACCACTACATCGGAGTGCCCGTTCAGGTATTTGGTGCCGGAGTGCAACACGATATCAATGCCGAAGGCTGCCGGATTCTGGTAGATAGGCGAGCAATAGGAATTGTCGATCATCGTCACAATACCCCGGGATTTGGCCAAAGCTGAACAGGCCGCCAGATCCTGACACTCGAAGGTCATGGTATTCGGGCTCTCCAGAAACAACACCGTGGTATTGGGCTGAAGGGCTGCTTCTATTTCCGCCAGTGAAGTACCATCTACAAAGGTATGTTCCACTCCAAATCGACTCAGGAATTTGCGCAAGAGCGCAGAGGTCCAGGAGTAAGGATTTTGCTGACATACCACATGATCTCCGGCTTTCACATTGCCTATCACAGCTGCTGCAATGGCGCCGGCTCCGCTGGAAAATACCAGGGCGTCTTCAGTGCCCTCCAGGGCTGCCAGTTTTTTGCGCAGTATTTCCACCGTCGGGTTATTGCCGCGGGAATATACATGGCTGTGCAGTTCATCGGAAAATGCTTCCCGGAATGCTTGGAGGTCTGGGAAAGCAAAGTTGCTGCTTTGAATTACCGGCGGGGCAATGGCCTGGAAGTACTGTTCGCGGTCTTCAGCCAGATGGGTGAGGATATGCGAGAGGTGGTGTGAAGATTCCATTCGAGAGTGCAAAGCCCCGTCCTTTAGGGCGGGGAATAAAGTTAAAGAACCAATAGAAGGGTTTTAGCCCCATATCATGAAAATGCCAAACAAGTTCTGAAGCCCTCCAATTCATTTTGATCCCCAATCCCCGCCCTAAAGGATGGGGCAAAATTCCTTTCTGATAATGGTGTGCCTTTTCAACGCTAACTTTAAAAAATCAGATCGATTTTTCAAGTTAGGGTTACCTACCATACCGATACTGCCATTTGATTGATCAGCGGATTGGCATACATTTTCAACAAATACTCGCGGCCCAATCCTTCATCATCATTCGTGAGCAGTTGGAACCGCTGCTCAAAATAAGCCCCGATCTTCTCCCGGTCTTCCGCCGAATAGTAATTGCTGTAGGTGTTGCTGCCAGTCAGCATATCCTGTGCTATATAATTGATAGGGCGTAGTTTGTAATGTCTGTGAATCCTTTCATCTATCATTTCTGCCAGCATTTCCAGCTGCTTTTTGGCATTTGGCAGGGTGTCAAATACATCCAGTTCCGCATCAAAAGGCTCGGAAAAATGGAAATGAACAGCGCCTTTGTTGCCTTTCAGGCCCAGGAGCATATGCTGAACATCCTCTTCAAAGGTCTTTTTGTATTCAGGATTGGCACGTTTGTTCAGAAATTCCTGAGCTTTAAGCAAATCGCAGGGGTCGAACTCGTAGGAAATGGCCACCGGGGCTATTTTCATACTTTTGAAATAGGATTTCAAGTCATCCTTACAGCTCAGACTCAGCATTTTAATCAGACCCACCTGCGTGCGGTCGTTCCCGTCCTTGGCTCGTCCTTCCCGCTGCGCAATCCACACAGAATCAATATTTTGTGTGATTTGTTTCCAGATATAATTTGACAACATCACAGAGTACCGGTATAATTCCATGGGGGATCCGGTGCGCTTGACCACAAAACTTTTGTTGATATGAAAAATCAACTCTGATATCCGGTGCCGCATCAGGTTGTCGCCTATGGCTATCTGACTGGTTTGAAAACCGCGTTCAAACAACACAATATTCAGAAACGCAGAATCAAGAATAATATCCCGGTGATTGGAAATAAACAGGTATTGTTCCTCCTGTTTGAAATGATCGATGCCGCTGGCAGTAAGCTGCGTAATGCTTTCTTTTTCAATGACTTTTAGCAGCGGCCGGGCAATTTTCTCCTGAAAATCGCGCACAGAGTGCACCCGGTCTTTTTCTGTCATGATCAACTGGTACAAAGGCTCAGGCAGAAATGCCTTCATACCCTGAATCAGGCTCTGAAAGCCGAATAATTCCTGGATGGCTGCTCTGGCTTCTTCATCGTTGAAAATATGCGGCCCTTTTTCTTCTTGCATACGCTTTAAACTGGTTTGGAAGACACGAAGGTACAACACTAAGGCACAAAAGGCGTCAGTACACGAAGGTACGAGACACAAAGGCACAAAGACACAAAGGCACAAAGGGTTTGGCCTACGGCCAAACTATTTTAG
>JBIKUE010000046.1:0-36497 GCA_044347755.1 Saprospiraceae bacterium | reverse complement strand
ACTAGATTATTTGACTTTTATTGAAACGAACATGCTGGACAAACTAAAAGCGATACGCGAAAAATACCTGCACCTCGAGGAACAACTCGGCGACCCGTCCACAGTGGCGGATCCGGATAAATCCAAGAAGGTCAACAAAGAGTATAAAAAACTTCAGCCTATCGTTCAGGCTGCAGATAAATATGAAAAAGCACTGGCAGGTATAGCCAGCGCCAAGGCTATGCTTGCTACCGAAACAGATCCCGAAATGCGTGAAATGGCCCGTGAGGAAATTTCCATGCTGGAACCGGAAGTGGAAGCACAGGAAGCGGAACTGGTCATATTACTGACGCCCAGAGATCCTGAAGATGAAAAAGACGTGATCTTCGAGATCCGTTCAGGTACCGGCGGTGATGAGGCGGCTTTATTCGCCGGTGATCTGTACCGCATGTACACCAAATATTTTGCTGATCAGGGCTGGGAAGTAGAATTGCTGGACGAAACCCCCGGTACGATGGGCGGTTACGCCAAATTGGTACTCGACATATCCGGCGAAAACGTATACGGTAAACTGAAATTCGAATCCGGCGCTCACCGGGTGCAACGTGTGCCGGAAACAGAAGCAAAGGGCCGTGTACATACCTCCGCTGCAACGGTGGCTGTATTGCCCAAAATGGAAGCGGAAGACATTGATATCCGAAAAGAAGACATCCGTACTGATGTGTTCCGCGCCTCAGGAGCAGGTGGTCAGCACGTAAACCGGACAGAATCCGGCGTGCGATTTACCCACTTGCCCACCGGTGCAGTGGCTGAAAGTACAGAGAGCCGATCTCAACATAAAAACCGCGAGATTGCCATGGGCCGACTCGTTCAGCAGATTCGGGAAGCGCAGCTACAAAAAGAAGCCTCTGCACTGGCCTCCGCCCGCAGAAGCCTGGTAGGATCTGGCGACCGCTCTGAAAAGATCCGTACGTACAACTGGCCGCAAAACCGTGTGACCGACCACCGTCTGGAGGGCGACAATAAAAACTTCAATCTCGATAAAGTGGTGGAAGGTGATATTGAACCGATCATTGAAGCGCTGACTATTGCAGATAATGCCGCGAAACTGCAGGAGTAAACGCATCTGCTTGCCTAAATAAACCCAATTATGAAAATCCTTGCATTTGGGAAAATCACCGATATCCTGCGCTGTACAGAACAGGAGTTGAGTGGCCCTGAAACAGTTGCAGAGTTGCGGGAACGACTCGAGACCGATTATCCGGAACTCAAAACGATTCGATACCTTATAGCTGTAGATAAAAAAACAGCCAGCGATCAGACCACACTCTCCGAACATTCGGAAGCAGCATTGCTGCCACCATTCTCCGGCGGCTAAAACATTTCAGCCGTCCACCGTCCACCGTCTACCGTAAGCCGTATACCTTCTTATGCGCTACCAAAAACAGATCATCCTTCCGGAACTGGGCGAAGCCGGTCAGCTGCGGCTGGCGATGGGAAGTGTGCTGGTGATCGGTGCGGGAGGACTCGGGTGCCCCGCATTACAGTACCTGGCGGCAGCCGGGGTAGGGCGTATCGGGATTGCCGATTTCGATCTGGTGGAAGAATCCAATTTGCACCGGCAGGTATTGTACACGGAACAAGATCTTGGCCAGCCCAAGGCCGAGGTGGCTGCCCAACGACTCCGTGCCATGAACAGCGCAGTGGAGTTTCAGGTATTCCGCGAACAGATCAGTACACAAAACGCCCTGGAGATCCTCGCCGGATTTGATGTTGTCCTGGATGCTTCCGATAATTTTCCCACACGCTATCTGGTAGACGACGCCTGCCGGCTGCTGGGAAAGCCGTTGATCTACGGTTCGGTATTCCGGTTTGAAGGACAAATGAGCGTTTTCCACTGGCCGGTGAATGGCGTGTGCACTGGCTATCGGGATCTTTTCCCGGAGCCGCCACAACCCGGGGAAGCAGCAGATTGCAACGAAGCGGGCGTGCTGGGTGTATTGCCGGGCATCATCGGCACCATGCAGGCGGCAGAAGCCATCAAGTTGATCGCCGGACTGGGTACTCCCATGGCCAATCGCCTATACTGCTATCAATTATTGACTCATTCCACCTATACGCTGGATCTTGTGCCCCGAACGGATGCCTTTTCACAGGCGCCTGAAAGTGCAGAGGCATTCAAGGAAATGAACTACGACTGGTTTTGTAACGTACAAATGGCTGAATATCAGGATATTGATGGGCCAACATTCGATCGCATCCGGGCGGAAATATCTCCACAGGTACTGGACGTGCGCAATCTGCATGAGTGGCCAAAGGTGACGGAATTTGAGCATCTGCGCATACCGCTGTCTGAGCTGGAACAAAACCTGCATCTCATCGATCCGGAGCGTCCGCTGGTAGTTTTTTGTCAGTCGGGCGTACGCAGCGTAACGGCTTTGCACCTCATTACCGAACGATTACCGATCCGGACTGTTTACCATCTAAAAGGAGGCATTCTCAAATGGAAAACACAACAGTAACCACTACCGAAAAGGCGCACAAACCTAAAAAAGTGTTTGTGGAAGGGCCCATATCCCCGGCCTTTATTGCCGATTCTATTGCCAAACACAGCACCAAAACCGACATTGGCGGACACAGCATTTTCCTGGGCCAGGTGCGCAAGGATGTGATCGGCGAACAAACCGTAGCGGCCATTGAGTACACGGCCTACACCGAAATGGCCGAAGAAAAATTCCACGAGATCCGTGAAGCCATTTTTGACAAATATCCCCTTACTTGCATGCACATCTACCACAGCCTGGGCGTGGTGCCGGCCGGCGAGATCTGTTTATTCGTATTCACCTCCGCCGCACACCGCAAGGAAGCCATCGATGCCTGCTCGGAAATAGTGGAACGCATTAAAAAAGAGGCGCCTGTGTGGGGCAAAGAGATCTTGGAAAATGATACGTATGTGTGGAAGAAAGCGGTGGAGGGCTGATTGCGGATAAACGAGTTATAACACACCACCCATGGTCAATATCACCCACAAGTCAAAAACCCACCGGACAGCCATTGCGCGCGCCATTGTGCGCGTGAGCAGTCCGGATACCATTGAAGCCATTCGCCGGCGCACGGTGCCCAAGGGCGATGTGCTGGAAGCCAGTCGTATAGCCGGTTTGTTCGGTGTGAAACGCACCAGCGACATGATTCCGGATTGTCATCCCCTCCCGGTAGAGTACACCCAGATTTCACATCAGATACATGATCTGGAAGTGGAGATCCTCGTGGAAGTGCAAACCCTCTACCGCACCGGCGTGGAAGTGGAAGCCATGCACGGTGCTTCGGTGGCTGCGCTCACCATGTATGATATGCTCAAGCCTATCGACAAAGGCATTGAGATCCTGAGTATCAAGTTGCTGGAGAAAAAAGGTGGCAAATCGCAGTACAAGGACAAGTTGAACAACCCGGTCAAGGCAGCCGTTGTGGTATGCTCGGACAGCATTGCTGCGGGAGAAAAGGAAGACCGCGCCGGATTGGCCATCAGGGAAAAGCTGGAAGGCTATCAACAGGTTTCGGTGGCCGATTTTTCAGTGGTTCCGGACGAAGAGGATGCTATTCAGGGTAAAGTGTTGGCCTTGTATGAGCAGCAATTCGACCTCATCATCCTTACCGGCGGCACCGGCTTGTCGCCCCGCGATGTCACCCCTGAAGCCATTCGCCCGTTGCTCGACCGTGAAATTCCGGGCATTGGAGAAACTGCCCGCAGTTACGGGCAGGAGCACATGCCCTATTCCATGCTTTCCCGCAGTCTGGGCGGATTAAAAGGCAATACCCTCATCCTCGCTTTGCCTGGCTCCACCCGCGGCGCCCAGGAAAGTATGGACGCCCTTTTCCCGTATCTTCTGCACATTTTCCGGGTCATGGAGTTTGCAAGGCACGACTGAAAGTGTTTGAGTGTGGGAGTGTTTGAGTTGGCGTTTGGCTGGGTATTACCACTAAGCCACTGAGAACACTAAGTGGCGCTCCCTTAGTGTTCTCAGTGGCTTAGTGGTAATATTTTGCGTTCTTTGCCCCCTCAAACCCAATACCGATACCAAGCCGAACGCTAGCTCAAACACTCCCACACTCAAACACTCAAACACTCGAATGGCTTTTATTTTCGATATGGATGGTACCATGGTGGACAACATGATGACCCACCACCGTGGCTGGCAGATGACTTTAGCCAAGTATGGCCTTGATTTTACCATGGAAGAGGTAAAAGCTACCTGCCATGGTAAAAACGTGGAGATCATCGAGCGCTTGTTCCCCGGCAAGTACACACGGGAGGAGAGTGAGCGTATTTCGGCAGAGAAAGAAGCCTGGTACAGATCCATTTTTCTGCCGGATCTGAAATTGCTGCCTGGCTTACCGGAATTGCTGGAAGCTGCGTATCAGGCGGGTATCCCCATGGGAATCGGCACGGCGGCTCCGAAGGAAAATGTAGATTTCGCACTGGATAACCTGCGTATCCGCCATTATTTCCAGGCGGTGGTACATGCCGAAGACGTTACCAAAGGCAAACCCGAGCCGGAAGTCTTTTTCAAGGTGGCTGATCAGTTGGGTATTCCTTATGGGCAATGTCTGGTGTTTGAAGATTCGCCCACCGGCGCTAAAACAGCCCTGAATGCCGGCATGAAAGCCATTATCCTCACCACCACACACCGGGCGGAAGAGTTTGAAGGTATTGCCAGTGTGTTGAAGTGTGTGCCGGATTTTCGGGGTATTGATGTGCAACAGGTATTGTCTGCATTGGAATAAGCACCTACATTGGCGCTTATTTTCCCGTCATGATGCCTTTTTTTCGCGCCTTCCTGCTGCTTTTACTGCTACAAACGCCCCTGTTTTCCCAACAAAAACACCAGTTCAGCTTTAATGCCAACGACTTTTTGCTCGACGGCAAACCGTTTGAGATATGGGCGGGGGAAATGCATTTTCAGCGCATTCCACGCATGTATTGGCGCGACCGCCTGGCCAAGGCCCGTGCTATGGGCCTGAATACCGTGGCTACTTATGTGTTTTGGAATCAGCTGGAGCCACAGCCAGGCAAATGGAATTTTTCCGATAACAACGATCTCGGCGCTTTTATCCGCGAGGCCCAACAACAGGGGTTGTACGTGATCGTTCGCCCTGGTCCTTATGCCTGCGCCGAATGGGATTTTGGAGGTTTACCCGCCTGGTTGCTCGCTAAACCCGATGTGAAAGTGCGCTGTATGGACCCGTTTTACTGGAAAGCGGCACAACAGTTTGTACGAAAAATGGCCGCCATAGTGCGCCCTTTGCAAATACAGAACGGCGGCCCGGTGATCATGCTCCAGGTGGAAAATGAGTACGGTTCTTATGGCAACGATCGGACTTACATGGAGGAACTGAAAAAAGCCTGGGAAAAAGCCGGCATCCGTGTGCCACTTTCAACCGGCGATGGTCCTACCCATTATATGCTGGAAGCCGGTTCGTTGCCCGGCTGTGTGATTGGTCTGGACCCGGGCGCCAATGCCGTTGATTTTGATCTTGCCCGCCAGTATAGTCCTGACCGGCCGGTATATTGCTCAGAATACTATCCGGGCTGGCTTACCCACTGGCAGGAAGACTGGCAGCGACTGGATACGGTAGAACTGATTAAAGACCTCGACTGGCTCATTACGAACAAAAAATCCTGGAATCTGTACGTTATCCACGGCGGCACCAACTTTGGCTGGATGGCTGGCGCCAATTACGGTGGCACTAAAAACTTCGGTGATGCCTATCAACCGGATGTTACCAGTTACGACTACGATGCACCCATCAGTGAAGATGGCACGCTCAAACCCAAGTTTTTTGCCATCCGCCGCTTATTGATGAAACATGGCGCCAAACCCGGCCCCCTGCCGCCGCCTACCCCTATGCTCGACCTCGGAAAAATTTCCCTTCGACCATCCGGGCATCTGTTTCAATACTTGCCTGCACCGGTTTATAAACCCCAGCCTGTACCTATGGAAGCCCTGGGCCAGCATTACGGCTTTATCCTGTACCGGACCCAACTTGTTGGGCACCATTCCGGTAAACTCACCATCACCGATCTGCACGATTACGCCAATGTATACCTGAACGGGAAGTTTGTGGGCTCGCTCGACCGCAGCCAGAACCGTACCTCACTGGATCTTCCCAAACCCACTGATGCACGCCCACCTCAACTGGATATTCTGGTGGAAGCCATGGGACGCATCAACTTTGGTAAATACCTGCTGGACCGGAAAGGCATCACAGAGCGCGTTACGCTGAATGGAATGACGCTGATGGACTGGAGGATATATTCCTTGCCCATGACTTCAGAGTGGATCCTGGAAGCGCCAACCACCGGGATTACCACCGGAGCGTACACGGCTCAGCCCGGACAGTTTTTTTCCGGTACGTTTCAGGTGAACAGTTTGGGAGATGCCTATCTTGACATGAACGGGTGGCCCAAGGGTTGTGTCTGGGTAAATGGTCACCATTTGGGGCGTTATTGGGAGGTTGGACCGCAGAAACGCCTGTTTTTGCCCGCAAATTTTCTAAAAAAGGGCAAAAACGACATTGTAATATTTGACCTCACCCGTACCGAAGCAGGTTTTATTACGAGTAAAACAAGCCTGGAATGATCATTCCGACAGGAACCTGGTCAGCTCCCGCTGCAACACTTCGGTTTCAATCAAAAAGCCATCGTGTCCATACATGGAATCCATGGAATAAAACTGAGCGGCAGGCAGGTAACGGGCCAGTACTTCCTGTTCGTAGGGTGGAATGAGTAAATCCCGCTTGATGGAGAATACAAATGCGGGCATCTGTAATTGTCCCAATGCCGCTTCAATACCTCCTCTGCCGCGCCCCACGTTGTGGGTGTCCAGGATGCGGGTGAGTTGCCAGTAGGATTGGGCGTTGAACCGGCGCACCAGTTTTTCTCCCTGATAATTCATGTAACTGGCGGCGCGGAAATGCTCCGTTTTGTCGTCGGAATCGGTTTGGGTTTCGCGGTAAGCTTCTATGGTGCGATAACTCAGCAAACCAATGGCCCGGGCTGCCCGCAATCCGGCTTGTCCGGCCAGATCATCATCGTCGGTCCAGGTAGGATCAGCCTGAATAGCCATGCGTTGGCTTTCGTGGATGGCAATGGCCCAGGCAGATTCGCGTGCGGCACAGACCAGGAGCGCCATTTTCCGAATTTTTTCCGGCAAAAGAAACGCCATTTCCAGGACCTGATGCCCGCCACAGGAACCGCCGATGCAAAGTGCGATTTCCGTCAGATTTAAATGATGAAACAACAGCACATGCGCCCGGGCGATGTCGCGTATGCTTACCAACGGAAAATCCATTCCGTAAGCTTTTCCAGTATCCGGGTTAATGCTACGTGGCCCTGTGCTGCCGTAACAGGATCCGATCATGTTGGCGCAAACGATGAAATATTTTTCCGGATCAAACACATTACCCGGCCCGTAAAGTCCTGACCACCAATCAGCTACATCGGAATTGGCCGTGAGGGCATGGCACACCCAGATCACGTTGCTGCGTGCAGCATTCAATTCCCCATAGGTGTGGTAAGCAATGGTTAACTCTGGCAGAACACCGCCGTTTTCCAGCGCAAAAGGAGCAGAATGGGTGAAATAGGAGATATTTGAAAAGGATGACATTTTAAAGGCGAAAATAATTGAAGATCACACATTACTCCGCAGCGCATTTCCCAGATCCGCCCAGATATCGTCCACATGTTCCAGGCCGGCAGAAATCCGAATCATGCCGTTGGTGATGCCTGCGGCTGCGCGGGCTTCCGGGCTTATGCGTGCGTGGGTGGTGGAGGCCGGGTGGGTGACAATGGTACGGGTATCGCCGAGGTTGGCAGATAATGAACACATGCTCAGGTTGTCCAGGAATTTGCGACCGGCCTCTATGCCGCCACGGATTTCAAAGGCCACCAGTCCGCCGCCCTTTTTCATCTGGCTGCGCGCAATGGCATGATCCGGATGACTCTCCAGAGACGGGTAGGTCACGCGTTCCACCTGTGGGTGTTTTTCCAGTAAAACGGCCAGTTTTTCAGCGTTTTCGCAGTGGCGATCCATGCGCACTGCAAGGGTTTCGAGGCTTTTGGAAAGCACCCAGGCATTGAAGGGCGAAAGAGATGGGCCGGTGGAGCGACAGAATTTACGCACCTCAGCAATCAGTTCTTTCGGGCCGCAAACCACGCCGCCCATGACGCGCCCCTGCCCGTCGATGAATTTGGTGGCTGAATGAGTGATCAAATGAGCGCCGTATTGGGCAGGCTGCTGCAAATAGGGAGTGGCAAAACAGTTATCTACATTCAGGATCAGGTTGTTTTGGCGGCAAAATTCACCTGCCGCCGCCAAATCCACAATGTCGAGTCCGGGATTGGTGGGCGTTTCCAAAAACAGCATCCGGGTATTGGGCCGTACGAGCGACTGCCAGCTAGCCGGATCCCGGGGATCAATGAAAGTGGCTTCAATACCCCAGCGCAGCAAAAATTGTCCGGCTACCGTTAGTGTAGAACCAAAAACCGCTCGGGAACATAAAATATGGTCGCCGGCATCCAAAAATGCCATAAACGAGGCATATACCGCAGCCATACCTGTAGCGGTGGCAAAAGCGTCTTCCGTGCCCTCCAACGCCGCCATTTTTTCTTCAAACTCCCGCACACTCGGGTTGGTAAACCGACTGTAAATATTGCCCTCCTGCTCATCGGCGAACAAGGCGCGCATCTGTTCGGCATCATCGAATACAAAACTGGAGGTAGGGAAAATAGGCGTGCTGTGCTCCCGATGCTGGGAACGTTCCGTTTGCAAACGAATGGCAAGTGTTTCGAAGTGCATGAAGAGAGTGTTTGAGTATGGGAGTGTTCGAGTGTTTGAGTTGGCGTTCGGCTGGGGATTTTGGATAGCAAAGAAGGGGATTTTTTACCACTAAGGCACTAAGGGCACTAAGTATCTATCCTCTTAGTGCCCTTAGTGCCTTAGTGGTAAATCCCGCCAACTCAAACACCCAAACACTCGAAAGACCACGTTATCTCCGCCGTTTTGGACAGCATGGCGCCAACGGAGCAGTATTTCTCGGTAGACAAGCGGATGGCTTTTTCGGCACTTTTGGGGTCGATATCGCCGCTGAGGATGTAGTGCAGGTGTATTTTTTTGAACACGGCCGGCACTTCGTTCGTATCGCGTTCGCCATCGGCAGTGACGCGGATATCGGTGAGCGGTTGCCGCATTTTTTTGAGTAAATGCACCACATCAATGGCGCTGCAGGAGGCGTGCGCCATCAACAGCATTTGCATGGGGCGTGGCGCCAGATCCTGGCCACCCACATCCGGGGAGCCATCTGTTTCGGCACGCAATCCTTGCTCAGAAGTGCATTCAAAGTGGACCGCGTCGTTGAGTCTGCGTAGTTCGATTTTCATGGTGTGGACGATGGATTCAGGAAAACAACTAATCTGGTTTTCTTAGATTTTGTAGTGTTTTGTTTTCCAAAACGCCCAGAACAGCATCTCTTGCCTCAGCAAACAGGACATTGATCTGGCAACTACTTTGATCACAGGAGTCGCATGGTTGATAAAAGTACAAACTTACGCAAGGCAGCATGGCGATAGGGCCGTCAATGATCCTAATAACACTGGCGATAGTGGTTTGTTGTGGCGGATTGCTTAGCAGGTACCCGCCGCCTTTACCCTTTTTGCTTTCCAGAATACCGGCTTTTTTAAGTTCCAGAAGGATGTTTTCCAGGAATTTAAGCGGTATTTGCTTTTTTTCAGAGATTTCACTGATCAAAACAGGCTGTTTGGAATCTTGTTCAACCAGATACTCCAGAGCCTTAATGGCGTATTGCGCTTTCTTGGAGAGCATATTTTGGTAAAATTATTAGTCTACTAATTTTGTAGGAAAATATTAATTCCTACCTTTGCAGGCACTAGATTTCAATGCCATGAATCTTAATTTGCTTGCATTTGCAGTTCCATTTTTTTTGGTTTTTATCTTTATTGAATACTGGGTTAGTCGCAGGCAAGGTAAGGACTATTTCAGTTTTGCTCAATCTATCAGCAATTTGAGTATCGGGATTGCCGAGCGGCTTTCTGATGTTTTTGTGGCGGGGATTTTCTACTTCATTTACGATTATTTGCATACAAACTATGCGATCTGGAAAATAGAAAGTTCCTGGTATCATTGGATTCTGTTGTTGCTCGTAACAGATTTTGTATGGTATTGGTACCATCGGTTGGGGCATGAGGTAAATTTATTCTGGGCAGCGCATGTGGTGCACCACCAGAGTCCGGAGTTTAATTATACGGCATCTGCGAGGGTAACGGTATTTCAAGCTGTATTGCGATTTTCTTTTTGGTCTGTTTTGCCCATTATAGGGTTTTCAGCTGGCATGATAACAACGATATTGTTAGTGCACGGGCTGTATCCCTTTTTTACACATACCCAAACTATTGGGAAACTGGGCTGGCTTGAGTATATTTTTGTGACCCCATCCCATCATCGTGTTCATCATGCATCTAACGATCAGTACCTGGATAAAAATTATGGAGATGTATTCATTTTCTGGGATAAGATATTTGGCACTTTTGTAGAAGAGAAAGAACAGCCAGTATTTGGCCTTAATAAGCCTTTAAACAGTTATAGTTTTCTCTGGCAACATTTTCATTTTACGCTTGAACTCTATTATGCTATCCGGCAGAAGAAAGGTTTTGGCGATAAGGTGCGTATTTTATTCGGGAAGCCGGATTTGATAGATTCCCGTATTCGGGAAATGCTGGAGAGGAAATTCAGGATTTTTAAAACGCCACAAACAGCATCTATTCCTCTGAACAGATATGTGTTGGTTCAAATGGTGGCAATGCTATTTCTTCTTTTTGCTTTTATCTTATTCGAGCAGTTTATTGCTCTTCAGATAAAAGTCATTTTTTCCGGAATCATGCTATCAACACTTATCAATTGTGGCGCCATCCTGGAGCGAAGAGCCTGGATTTTCCATGTAGAGTGGATTCGTTTTCTATTGCTGGTGGTTTTGTTGTTATGTATTTCATTGCCGGCAGCCGGATCCTTTCTCATTCTCACTGCAGTAGCTATTTCGATACTGCAATATAATACCTTGCAACAACGATATCTGCGCCTGGTATATCGCCGGGTGTAAATTTCTCACTATAAACATCATACCAATATGAGCTTGCGTTTAGGAGACATAGCCCCCAATTTCAAGGCCCAGACAACGGCCGGAGACATTGATTTTTACGAATATCTGGGCGATGGCTGGGGTATTCTATTTTCACATCCAGCGGATTATACGCCTGTTTGTACCACAGAATTGGGACGAACAGCCGCACTTCAAGAGCAGTTTCGGCAGCGCAATACCAAGGTGCTTGCCATAAGTGTAGATCCGCTCGATAAGCATCATGGCTGGATTAACGACATCAATGAAACCCAGCATGTTACGGTAGATTTTCCGATCATCGCAGACCAGGATCGGAACGTGGCAACGTTATATGATATGATACACCCAAACGCGTCTGAGAATTTTACAGTGCGCTCGTTGTTTGTGATTGGGCCGGATAAAAAGGTTAAATTGATCATCACCTACCCTGCATCAACGGGAAGAAATTTTCATGAAGTATTAAGGGTACTGGATTCGCTTCAGCTTACGGCTAATTATAGCGTAGCAACTCCGGCAGACTGGACACAGGGCAACGATGTTATTGTGGTGCCGGCAGTGTCAACGGAAGATGCCATCCAGAAATTTCCCAAAGGAGTTAATATCGTAAAACCGTACTTGCGTTATACTCCTCAGCCGAATCAATAGAATATAGTCTCCAAAGCGTGGTTTTGAGGATAGCTTGAGGCATAATCAGTTCAAAATCAGCGACATCAATCATGACTATCACATAAATCATAGCGAATCAAAGTATAACACGGATAGAGCCTGTGCGTAGTACAAAATTATGTACTGCGCCAGGCTTTTGTATTTTTCAGACACACGCGCTAATCTATATTAGATCGAACAGGCTTTTAACGCCAACAATTCTGGTAATCGTAAATCCTTCAGCATAGGAAACGCCAACTTGGCGGCCCCACATAGCGTTTTTGCCGCGTAGTGCCTCAAAAAAAGTGGGGCATGAAATGGGTGTTTCGGGGTCGCTGCAATCTGGAAGGTAAAACTGAGATTTGTAAGCGCGGATAGCCTCAAATTTCTGTTCAATGTATGGGCTGATATCTACCAAAAAATCCGGCTTCTGCTCCCGATCCTGAATGTAGTGAAAAACAGATTTCACCCGCCATACCTCTTGCGGCAAACCCTGATGAATGGTTTCTACCCTTACCAATCCTGCTAAAAATACGGCATGTATTACCAGGTCGGCGGCGCGTTTATGGTCTGGATGACGATCCTCAAAAGAATTAGCCAGGATAATTTCAGGTTGAAATTGCCTGATTACCTGCACCAATTTGCGCAGGTTGGTTTCGTCAACGGCAAAGAAGCCATCTGGCAGGTCTAGGGTAACCCGAACTGTTGCCCCGATTAACCGCCCGGAAAGCGCGGCTTCTTCTGCTCGTTGAGCAGGGTTGCCTCTGGTACTAAGTTCTGCTCTGGTAAGATCCAACAGCCCTACCTTTTTGCCGAGGGCAACGTGGTGTAACAGCGTTCCTCCCGCTGCTACCTCCACGTCGTCGGGGTGGGCTGAGATAGCAAGAATATCAAGTTTCATCCATTATCATTTAAGAAACCGCTTCTGTCTGAATTTTTTCCTGATAGGCTAGAATGCCTCCTTCCAGGTTATACAGATTGGTAAACCCAAAGTTTTCCTCCAGTTCACGAATGGCTTTAGCGCTTCTTACACCTGATCGGCAATGAATAACTACCTTCTTATTCCGGTCAATGCGGTCTGCATTTGCCGATACAGTAGCAAGAGGGATCAATTCGCCACCAATATTTGAGGCTTCAAATTCATGTGGCTCTCTTACATCAATCAATTGAAATATTTCTCCAAAGGCTTGCCAGTTGCTGAACTCCAGCACACTGATTTCTTTGATTGGTTTAGGTGCGCCAGCGGGTGCATTTAGTCCGCAAAACACCTCATAATCAATCAGTTGGGTAATGCTCGGATTTTTATCGTTCAATGGGTTATCCTCTCTTCGCTTTACCTTGAATACGCGTGATTGAAAGCTCAGGGCATCAAAGCTGAACAGGCGGCCACTCAGTGGTTCGCCCACGTCGGTTATTACTTTTATAACCTCCAAAGCCTGCAGACTTCCAATAATTCCAGGCAATACGCCCAATACTCCTCCTTCAGCACAACTTGGAACCAGCCCGGGTGGTGGCGGGGTTGGATATAAATCGCGATAATTAGGCCCAAGCTCTCCTTTGTCGTTCAGGTAATTGAATACAGATACCTGTCCTTCAAATTGAAATATAGAAGCGTAAACATTGGTTTTTTCCAATAGCACGCAAGCATCATTTACCAGATACCGCGTCGGGAAATTATCGGTTCCGTCAGCAACCAGATCATAATCTTTGATTATCTCAAGTGCGTTTTCGGAGGTGAGGCGTGTATTGTGGAGGTTAATATTTATATGTGGGTTGAGCGCTTCCAAACGACTTTTAGCTGCACGGGCTTTGGACCGCCCCAGATCTTTTTTAGAAAACAATACCTGCCGCTGCAGGTTACTGTCGTCTACCACATCAAAATCTACAATACCAATGGTGCCAACTCCGGCAGCTGCCAGATATAACAACAGCGGACTGCCCAAACCGCCTGATCCTACCACCAGTACCTTGGCTGCTTTCAATTTTTGTTGTGCCGTTAATCCAAACTCCGGAATGATGATATGACGATCATAACGGGCAAGTTCTTCACGGGAGAAAACTATGTCTTTGTAAAAGGCCATTTTATTCAGATTTAATCAATTAATTAAAAAATGCACCACCTGCTATAGCCGGAATTATGCTGACTACCGAGGTTTCTGACAATTGTGTTTCACCAAGCTGAAGATCACGAAAGTCATCTTCACCAACGAAAATATTCAGAAAAGACCGGATATGGCCTTGCTCATCAACAAGGTGTCTTTTGATTTCAGGAAAATCTGTGGAGAGGGTTTGGATAGCCTCTGCTACCGTTGTTGCATTTACATCTACTGATGTTTTGTGGGCTACGTATTTACGCAGCGGTGTTGGGATAATAATGGTTGCCATAAGAGTGGATATTATTTTGAACGTTGATTTTTAAATTTTATCAAAAAGAGGACGCGTAATGATTTCTTCCTGATAAAAGAAGCCGTGTTCATTTAACTGCCAACTTAATGTATTGGTTCTTCCTCTATCATAAATTGAAATGATGATATAAGAGAAGAATGGTTGAGCCGCCAACCGATCAAGTTCGGATGGTATGGCTGGCGAACTTGGATGCGAATGATATACGCCCAGCAGGGTTAAATTCCGTTCTATTGCCCATTGCTCTGCTCTCATATAGTCTTTGGGAGATATTTCAAACCGGCGTCTTTTATCCCCTTCTTTTGAATTGTCAACAATGAGAATATCACTTATCAGGCGCACATCAGCTTCATCTTTGCCAAACAGGAAGCCACAGCACTCATCCGGGAATGCTTTTCTGGCGTCTTCCAGCATTAGCGCATGGATATGTGTATCAAGTACCACCATTATGAAAAAAGCTTGTGTGTTAGTTCACTGTATTTATCAGCGTTATCTGGCAATACAGTAAGAATGGTTCCTGAATCCAGGTTTTCTGCTAATCTTAAAGCGCCGGCTAAATTGGCAGCAGAGGAAGGGCTAAGACTCAAACCTTCGTGTTTGCGGGCAGCTTTAATGATTTCGTAAGATTCGAGCGTTTCAATCTCAATCATTTCATTGGCAAGGTTGGGGTCAAAAATGCCTGGTACTAAAGCAGTGTCCAGATGTTTCCAACCTTCCAGGCCGTGCATGGCAATGTCTGGTTGAAGCGCCACCAGCTTAATGTCGGGCTTGAATTCTTTCAGACGCCTGCCTGTACCTACAAAGGTTCCGGTTGTGCCAAGGCCGCAAACGAAATGTGTGATGGTTGGAAATCCATCAATTAACTCATAACCGGTACCATGATAATGCGCTTTCCAGTTGTTGCTGTTTTGATACTGATCTGCATAAAAATAGAGGTCTGGTTGCGCAACCGCCAGCTCCTTTGCAACAGATTGAGCACCGTCTGTGCCTTCAAAACGGGATGTGAAAATGATGTCAACTCCTAAAAGTTGAAGTATAGATCTACGTTCAGCAGAGACGTTTTCCGGCAGACATAAAGTAATGCGCAATCCTAACTGGCGGGCAATGGTAGCGTAAGCAATGCCGGTATTGCCGCTGGTGGCATCCAACAAAACTTTATCGCTGGTGAGTATGCCGCGCTGAATGGCGTCTTTTATGATATAAAAGGCTGCGCGGGCTTTTATACTTCCGGATAGTTGATGCCATTCTTTTTTGGCAAAAATGCGCACCCCTTTGCGGTTGAATAAACCGTGAATAGGGTGTATGGGAGTCCTGCCTATAAAAGGTTCTATTTCCTTAATTTTGGTCAGCAGTGAAGTATCCACTTGATGGCGTATTGATGTTTGCATGCTGAATGATTGCTGGGTAATCAACTAAAAAAAAGCCCTTCGGCTATTTGAACCGAAGGGCTTTGGGGTTTACATATTGTTCTTGTGTGATATCAATCTTGTTGATTTACAAACATATATGTAGCATCCGCTTCGGTGTGGAAGTCAGACAACAACAACAATGTTTGTGAGTACAGAAGGATATCATGGCGCAAAGGTAAGATTTTTTTCATTAGTCTACTTATTTGGTAGAATAATGAAATGTTAATTTTTTTGGATTTTGCTCACAGGCTTCCGTCGGAAAGGGGAATTTGTAATGTCCGGATTACAAAAAGTGCCCTTCGATAGTACATCGAAGGGCCATGTCCACAATATTGTGGTATGAACCAAAAATCAGTAATAGACTTGTTGCGATGGGGGCATTTACGCGAGGTAGTGGCAAATTTTATTTTAGACAAGGCGAAATTTGCAGTCGCATGCGGGCAATTCGGTGAAAATTTGAACGCAGTATAAAAGAAAATTTGGCCGCATCGCGCAAACAGTACCCTGTCGCAACAAGTCTAATATCAAATGCCAATATTTTGTCCGTTTTTCAGCTTCCAAACAGCGCTCACAAGTGCGTCTACCTCTTCGCAGGTGTTATAAAATGCTAATGAAGGCCTCACGGTACTTTCTACTCCAAAACGCCTTAGAATAGGTTGCGCGCAGTGGTGTCCGGTTCTGACAGCAATTCCAGCTTGATTGAGGTATTGTCCTATTTCATCGTTGCTAAATCCTTCCAGCACGAATGACAACACACTGGCTTTGTTTTTAGCTGTTCCTATGAAACGAAGGCCCGGAATTTGCTGAAGATGTTCCGTAGCATACCTTAATAATTCGTGTTCGTATCTGCCTATCTGATCCATGCCAAGGTTTTCCAGATAGTCAATGGCAGCCCCCAGGCCAACGGCATCTGCAATATTGCCGGTGCCGGCTTCGAAGCGAAACGGCGCAGGATGATAGACTGTTTTTTCAAAAGTAACATCCACAATCATGTTACCTCCACCTTGCCATGGCGGCAGGCTTTCCAAAACTTCCAACCTGCCATAAACGGCGCCAATTCCGGTTGGTGCAAACAATTTGTGGCCGGAGAAAACATAAAAATCAGCGCCATATGCCTGTACATCAACTTTCATGTGGGATACGCCTTGTGAACCATCAACCAGGGTTGTAATACCGTGCTGGCGGGCAATAGACACGATCTCCTGAACCGGTGTAATGGTGCCTAATGCATTGGACACATGGGTAAATGCCACTAGTTTGGTGCGGGGGTTGAGCAGATTTTTATATTCTTCCAGCAGCAATTCTCCCTGATCGTTTACGGGGATAATCCTTAGCCTGGCGCCTTTTTCAGCAGCCAGGATTTGCCAGGGAACAATATTGGCATGATGCTCCAGATGGGAAATTACAATTTCATCTCCCGCCGATATGTTTTTTTTACCCCAGGTGTTGGCAATCAGGTTAATGCCTTCGGTGGCGCCTCTCACAAAAATTATTTCTCGTACAGAGGCAGCATTCAGGAATCTTCGCACACGTTCGCGAGCGCCATCGTATGCGTCTGTAGACCTTGCAGCCAATGTATGCGCGGCTCTGTGAACGTTTGAGTTTTCATGTTCGTAAAAATACTTCAGACGATCAATGACAGCCTGAGGCTTTTGGGTGGTTGCGGCGTTGTCGAGCCAGATCAGTGGTTTCCCATTCAGTTTTTCCTGAAGAATTGGAAAGTCACGTCGTATGGCGCGAACATCGAAACCTCCGGCTATGGTACTGTTTTTATCCGGTAAAGCAGGATCCTGCCAGTCTGGCAAGAGGACGGGCGTTATTACTGACGGGTAAAGTGAACGGTTTAAGGAGTGAAATGAAACCAGAGGTTCGTAACCTGATTCTGTTGCTCTAAGTACCGCACCAGGAATTTGAGGGTTGAGATGTGGGATGTCGGATAAACCCGGATGTGGCGATCTGCTGCTTACCACATTAACAAGCGCTGGTTCAGAAACCGGAAGCACAGGACTGACCATTTGTTGGGTTTGCCCTTCGTTGAAAAAGTGATTTGCAATACGAGCCAGCTCTGCAGGGTCGGGCAGACCAGCCGCCAACGCCTGAAAGGTTCCATTCAGTGCAGCAGCAAGTTCGGAATTGGCAGCAGAGTCTAAGTTAATATTTGTATTCATGATAGTTGCCCACTTCAACATTATCGAGTGCTGCAATGGCATCATCCGTAAGGATGGCGGCCGAGCAGTAAAGTGAAACCAAATATGAACCAACGGCATTTTCATTCAGTCCCATGAACCGTACGGAAAGTCCCGGTGTTTGCTCTCCCGGGAGCCCAGGCTGAAAGAGCCCTATCACGCCTTGTTTTTGCTCGCCTACCCGCAGCAGCAGGATATTGGTTTTGCCAGATTCGCCCACTTTAGGGTTGGTTTTTCCGTTAACCAGCAATTTATCGGTAGGTATAAACGGAATGCCACGCCATGTTAAAAATGGCGATCCAAATAAGGTTACGGTAGGCGGTGGTACTCCTCGGCGGGTACATTCCCTTTCAAAAGCTGCGATGGCTCGCGGATGTGCCAGAAAAAAGGATGGTTCTTTCCATACTTTGGAAATCAGGTCATCCAAATCATCCGGAGTGGGTGGACCTTTACGGGTATTTATGCGTTGTGCATCAGGCACGTTTTTTAATAAGCCATAGTCATCATTGTTGATCAGTTCACTCTCCTGCTTTTCTTTAACCGTTTCAATGGTCAGCCGCAATTGTTCTTTGATCTGATCAAAAGGCTGACTATACAAATCGGATGTACGGGTATGGACATTCAATACCGCCGAGATGGAGTTGAGAATATATTCCCGGGGCTTTTCATCGTACGGTACAAAGGTTTTAGGCAGCGGTTTGTTTTCTTCTGGTCCACATACCACATCCACGGTGTCTTCTTTAATGACCCGATTGACTCGTAATACACCCGACTCAAGGGGTTTCCAGTCCAAAAAACGCGCTAACCACCTGGGGGTTATGGCCCCGTATTGAGGTGCTGTTTTGGTTACATTGGCAAGTTGATACGCTGCCTGGTCTGATAGTGAATGGTGAGAGTTGTTGGTATTTTTAGCCATAATATTGGGTTGATGGTTGGCTTGATTGTCCGTGGTTTATCCTTACTTTTTGCTCCAATCCGGTAGCAACTGATATATATAACATCCTGCACAAAAGCCGATGAAAGACTCCAGAGCAGCAAAAAAGGCTAAAATCCCGGATGGAATATTGGTATTGATTCCTGATAAATGCAGTGCAAGGATTACTAACGAAAAGAGTAGTCCGATGCCAGCAGCAAAACGTTTGGGAGCAGCAAAAATGGGCTTCTTACTGAGATTTAGCGCGTGTGAGATAGACTTACTGATTTGTAATAAAGGACTGAACTTCCCGGCGTTGAGTACCCTTAATGTGAAGTCCGCAGCTAACAAAACAGGTAGTGCTACCCGTTGAGTAACTATGTAGCCTATTGTAAGCAGGAAGACAAAAAGCGCTACTAAACGAACCAGCGTTTCATCTGTTTGCCCAACGGCTATTTCTTTTTCTGTGATTTGGCTCATAAAATAAACTTGTGTTGTTTTGTAAACAAGCTCTATTCAGGCTGCATATAATCGTTACTCACCACTCTTTTTTTACAGGAGCCTATGATCAGTAGTATTAATGCAATAGCCATTAATGTTCTTCCTATAGCATGGAGGCAATAACCTCCTGCAATGGCTAACAATAAGCTCGTCCATAAAATCGGCAGTATGTCTGAGGCTCCCAGCACAATTATGATGGAAAATATTCCTGCCCATAGAAGTTGCTTTTTTGAAAAAAAAACAGTTTTCATGTGTGGTTAACCTGTTGGTGAACTTTAAACAGGAAGGCCGACACAAGGCCCTAATCATTGTGCCGGACCTTCCCATGAAGCATAATCAACTCTAATTCACTGTCAAAAAATATGGAATCATCACTTATTTAATCCAAAAGTCCAAATTGAGCACGCTCAGGGGCCCGAAATTGAAAGCCCTCAAATAGTTTCCCCTCAGTTGTTTTCTTATTTCTGAAACGCCCAACCCCAATCCGATCAAGAAAGGAACCTAAGTTAAATGCAGCAACGGATTCTTCTTCTATATCAGGAACCGCTGTTTGTGTTGGAATCTGGTGCGTCTTCAAATACCGATATATATCAGCATCTGTCCAGTCAAACAATGGATAAAAAACGGAACGCTTCCGCGACTCATCCCATTCTAGTGGAACAGGATTATCCTGGCTGAGAATCAGTTGCGATCTTCTGCGACTTGAAATAAGCAGATGGTGCTCCTGCAGGATGTATTGAATAGGAGCTATTTCCGGATATTTATTGTAAGTCACTCTTAACTCCGGATGTGCGGATAAATGTTCTGAAGAAAAATCACGAGCCTGACGAAATGAAACCTCAATGCTATGATTGAAATAATCTACCGAACGCACCAAAATGTCATACTGGTCTGCCGCTGAATAGCTGAATATTCTAATCGGGAGCTTTTGTGTGATAATTAAATGCGCCAGCACCTGATCCTCAAAACAGAATCGGGTAGAGAAAAGCGTCCGGCCACTATATTGAATAGCCAGTTGTGACAGTTCTTCCAAAATAGCAGGTAATTGGGTTTCTGCGTTAGAATTAGCCGACATAGACAAGTTGCATTTAAATGAAAAGCCCTTCAGTTCGTTAACCGAAGGGCTTGGTTTTGAAATTTCATGACCAGTGATCAAGTTAATTCAAAGGTGATGCCGCCACTTCGGTAAACAAGCGGGACAGCAACAACAAGATGATTTAACTTTAAAATTCACGTACATTTTCATATCCACCAAAGAAGTGTGGTGGCAAAGGTAGGATTTGTTTTTTAATCTACCAAATTAGTAGACTAATAATTTTTACATAAATTTTTCAGTTACTAAATTGGTTTGCCCAGACTACTGGACATTTTGACAATGGACATTGGACTTGTTTAGTAAATAGCTGTAAATCAATCCTTTGCAGGATCATGTCTATTGTCCAGTAGTCTGTGGTTTGCCATCAGACCTCTGCCGAGGTCAGTTTCTCTTTTCCATAAAACAACATGAGCCACCCCCAAATTGAGGATGACTCATGTTGTTATTGACGAAAAAAGCTTATGATTTGTTTGCTTTAGCCCCCCACATGCTCTTCACTACTTTCACTCACCCCAAACCGTCCACCGTCATCAAAACATCCCCACAAACTGATCAAACAAATACCGCGCATCGTGCGGGCCCGGGCTTGCTTCCGGGTGGTATTGTACGCTGAAGGCCGGACTGTTTTTCAGCCGGATGCCTTCAATGGTGTTGTCGTTCAGGTTGAGGTGGGTGGCTTCCACAATACTGGGCGAATCATAAACAGCTTGTTCCACCACACCAAATCCGTGGTTCTGGCTGGTGATTTCACTCCGGCCGGTAGCCAGGTTTTTCACCGGATGGTTCAAGCCGCGGTGTCCGTGGTGCAATTTGTAAGTAGGAATACCGGCAGAAAGCGCCAGCAGTTGTTGTCCCAAACAAATGCCGAACATAGGTTTGCCGCTGGCGAGCATTTTTTTGGCCGTTTCTACCGCATAGGGCATAGAGGCCGGGTCGCCAGGACCGTTAGAAAGAAAAAATCCGTGCGGATTCCAGCTTTGTACCGTTTCAAAATCTGTTTTGGCCGGAAAAACCTGGAGGTAACAGTCGCGCTGATCAAAACAACGCAGGATGTTTTTCTTTACCCCGTAATCCATCACTGCCACCCGGAATTTCGCTTCCGGATTGCCTATGAAATAGGGTTCTTTGGTACTCACTGAACTGGAAAGCTCCAGACCCTCCATGCTCGGCGTGGCCGCCAAACGACGCTTAAGTTCGTCCAAATCATCAATTTCGGAGGAGATGATACAGTTCTGGGCGCCTCTTTCGCGGATATGCTGTACAATGGCGCGGGTATCCAGATCATGAATGGCAACCAAATTTTCCTTTTCAAAATAATCCTGAATGGTTCGGTGGGCATTCAAGCGACTAAAAGGCACATTGAAATTGCGACAAATAAATCCGGCAATCTTGATGCTGTTGCTCTCAATTTCTTCGTCGTGTATGCCATAATTACCAATATGTACATTGGTGGCCACCAAAATCTGGCCGGTATAGGAGGGATCCGTAAAAATTTCCTGATATCCGGTCATGCCTGTGTTGAAGCAGATTTCGCCGGTAGTGGTTCCAATTTTGCCTGCAGCTTTGCCACGGAAAAAGGTGCCGTCTTCGAGGAGGAGAATTGCGTTTGTCATTGATATGATTTGGGGCGCAAAGGTCGGAAAAGAAAAGGGATTTCAAGGAAGAAAATAGAGTGTTTTAGTGTTTTGGGTGGCGTTCGGCTGGGCGGGATGGATTAGGTTTTCAAAACCTACGAGGTCCAACCCCCTTTTTACCTCTCAATGTTAAGTTTTGGTCTTTTTGGCAAACTTAACATTAAGAAATTGTAAAGTTTTAGACGTTTGTGGGCTCAAACACATACCTGATTTCATGAAAAAGAAACTCCAATCACTTATGCAGGATTCGCGACTTGCCGCTAATAAAGAGTGGGTTGCCCTGCAAAAAAGCCTTCAACTGGCAAAAAAGAAGTGTGACAAGGCTAAGTCTGACAAGGAAAAAGCCAAAACGGATTATAAAAATGCTGCAGAAACCGGAGGGAAAAAGGATTCGGATAGTCTGATGTTGCTGCATACCCGTTATCATCAGGCAAAAGCAATGCATCAATTCCATAAACTGGACTTCAAACTGGCAGCATACCAGCAAAAAAATTGGCTGGAAAAATATGCAGACTCCATTGAAGACCAGCCTGCCATGCTTATGATTGACCCTAAAAAAAAGCCCCCACAAAAAAAGGTGGAAGCATCAGGCATTAAAAAGGTGCCAAAATCTGTATCCAAACCTGTTAAAAAGAGTGAATAGAGAGGAACGCGTGAAAAATTCCATTCCAGGCAGATTGGCGTTCGCGCTAATCTGCTTTTTTTGCGCCTTATGATAACAGTGGTTCCCAATAGTTTTGAGGCCTTGCAGGCGCTGCTTAACCAGGCGGTAAAACGGTTTAATGCCCCTGCGTTTATTGCGGATGATCCCATTTCCATACCGCATCGGTTTTCTAAGAAGCAAGACAAGGAGATTATGGGTTTTTGGGCGGCTACACTGGCATGGGGCCAACGAAAAACCATTATCCAAAGCGCCAATCGCCTGGCAACCTTGATGGATGAAGCGCCCTATGATTTTATCCTGAACCACACAGAGGAAGACAGGGCCCGTTTTGAAGGATTCAAGCACCGCACCTTTCAGGCAACGGATACGCTTTGGTTCCTGGAATTTTTACAGCAGTTTTATCGCAATAACCACTCCCTTGAAACCGCCTTTGCCCGACATCTTTCTCCGGCAGAGGAAACAGTAGCTAAGGCTCTGGCCGGGTTTCATCTTGATTTTTTTAATTCCCCTTACGCGCCAGAGCGCACCCGAAAGCACGTGGCCACACCTGAACGTGGCAGCACCTGCAAAAGACTCAATATGTTCCTCCGCTGGATGGTTCGTAAAGATTCCTCAGGAGTGGACTTCGGTATTTGGAATCAGATTAGTCCAGCGCAGCTACTCATCCCTTTGGATGTACATGTAGACCGTATTGCCCGCCAACTTGGACTGCTGGAACGAAGTCAGACCGATTGGCAGGCTGTTCTGGAGCTTACCGCCAGGTTGCGCGAATTTGATCCGGAAGATCCGGTGAAATACGATTTTGCGCTATTCGGCATGGGGTTGGAACGCGGAAGGAACGCGGATTTTTGATTTGGAACGCGGATGACGCGGATTTTGATTTGGAACACGGATGACGCGGATTTTAATTTGGAACGCGGATGACGCGGATGACGCGGATTTTTCTGCCGCCTTCGGCAGCCGTTTTAGGGAACCTTGAGATCTTAATTCTTTTTGAATCCAAAATTGCCGAAGGCAATTTTCAAAATCCGCGTCATCCGCGTCATCCGCGTTCCAAATAAAAAACCTGCGTTCCAAATAAAAAACCTGCGTTCCACTGTAACCTGCGTTCCCCCGCCCGTGTCAGAGTATGTATTGAAAACGGAAACCACTCTCATTCACAAAAAAACACACATTGAATTATGGAACCAGGAGTTGTAGTCTTCGCCGTACCTATCGCTGCCTTCATTATGGTAGTCGCTATCCGATATCTGGAAAGTAAGGAAAATCTTTCCATGATCGAAAAAGGTATGAACCCGGCAGAACACAAAAAACAGCGCCGACAGGCTAACCCATCTATCACCTTGAAAAATGCCTTGCTGTTTATTGGAGCTGGTATGGGCCTTTTATTGGCCATTGTCATTACCAGTACGTTCCAGCTTAACGATCAAAGCAGTACAGGAATATTCTTTGCGCTGATCGCAATCTTTGGCGGTGCCGGTATGTTGGGCGCTTATATATATGAGCGCAAAAATCCGCCTGAACCGATGGAGTGAAATCCATTCTTGAAATTCATTTCACGCTCCTTTGCAGGAGGCTGCTTCATAGATCATTTAGGTAATTTTAGATCATTTTAAGATACTGAAAAACCAGTTTTGCTCAGTTTTTCGTATCTGATAATGACTCTTAATGACACCTAATGGCTAATGAAATAGTCTCCTGTTTTAATTTTGACGACCATTAACGATGTGCCAACTTCTTCAAGTTTATTACCCTCGAAACGCCGGCTTGCTTTACCTTCACGCCGGTTTGTTTGGCGGCACCTTTGTGATGACGGAATCTGCCGGCGACTAAATCTCATGTTGCCCTTAGGGCTGATATCCCCAAATTCCTTCAGTTCGTCCGTTCATGTCCTATATTATTGGAACCATTATTCAGCAAAGTGCAAAAATCGGGGCCTTTGTAGATAAACCTCGTCAGTCTCCAATCCAACTTCAGGAACAACAACTCCGTGAACTATTGCACGAGGCTCGTCATACGGAGTTTGGAGAAGAATATCGCTTCAAACAATTGTTGGATGAGGCTGATGTAGAAGCTGTATTCAAAAAAACGGTGCCGGTAATGGACTACCAAGCCATCTATGACAGATGGTGGGTAAAAGCACATTTGGAAGATCAACCGGATGTTTGCTGGCCAGGCATTGTGCCCTATTACGCTCTTTCAAGCGGAACCAGCCAATCGTCTACCAAGTACATTCCACTTACAGAAGATATGTTTCGGATGATGAAACGGGGCTCCCGCAGGCTGTTTTACGATATGGCCAAAAACTATGGTCTGGCCCCGGAGCATTACACCAAACAAATGCTGATGGTTGGTTCTTGTACTCAGCAAAAGCGGGTTGGATATCACTGGGAAGGGGACCTCTCCGGCATCATGGGTATGAACCGTCCGCGTATCATGGAACGCTCCTACCGTCCAGGCCGACATATTACGGATTTGCCTGACTGGGGTGAGCGGATTGAGCGTATTGCTGAAGAAGCGCCACAATGGGATGTCGGTTTTTCTGTGAGTAATCCTATGTGGCTCCAATTGGTATTAGAGCGAATTATCGAAAAGCATAAGTTGGCACATATCAATGAAATATGGCCTTCTTTTAATGTACTCGTTCACGGGGGTGTGCCCATTGAGCCGTACAAGCCCACCCTCGAACCACTCTTCGACAAACCAATTCTGTACATGGACAGTTACGGCGCTTCAGAAGGTTTCCTGGGCTATCAAGAACGTCCGGAGCATCGCCCAATGAAACTACTGAACGACTGCGGTGTATATTTTGAGTTCGTTCCGTTCGAAGAAGAATATTTTGACGATAACGGAGATCTTCGTACAAGCCAACCCAAGAGCTTGGGACTGGCTGAGGTAGAAACCGGTAAACATTATGCCATATTGCTCAGTACGGTTGCCGGCGCCTGGCGCTACCTTCTGGGCGATACGGTTCAGTTTACAGATTTGGAAAAAGCCGAATTCCGGATCACCGGCCGCACCAAACAGTTCCTGTCTGCCTGCGGCGAACACATTTCCATAGATAACCTCTGTGATGCTGTAAGGGCCGTAGATGAAAAATTGCGCGCCGGCATAGGCGAGTTTGCCGTTACCGGACTGCGGGAAGGCACCTTCTGGGCCCACCAATGGTATATTTCTGCAGAAAATCAGACGGTTAGTGCTGAGACAATCATACAAGCACTCGACGAGGAACTCTGCCGCCTGAACGACGATTACGCCGTAGAACGCCGATATGCCCTTCGTAATGTACGCGCTCAAATGCTGCCCAATCAGGTATTCCTGGACTGGCTCAATAACCGCGGCAAAATGAACGGACAGGCTAAAATACCGCGTGTCCTCAAAGGCAAACAGCTCGAAGACTTTAAGTCCTTTATCGGAGATAGCGGATATTAGACGGTGGAAAATGTTGATGTTTGACTTGTTGTTTCAAAAATTTTAAACCAACCATCCACCGTAAGCCGTTCGTTTTTCGTCATGAAAAAGCCAGCATTTCACGAATTTTTAGCCAAATTTCCACCCATTCCAATGCCGGTAACTTTGGGTGAAGATACCCACCATGTATTCGGGGTGGAGAATCTGCCATTGTCTGATGCCCTGATTTCGGAATTCATTCATCCCACAGATGAGACGGTAGCCGACGATGAATTCACAGAATATGTACCGTGTTTTTCCATTGATAACACCGAGCAGTTCATTGCCGTGGTATGGTGGAAAGCTGAATTGATGAACTACGAATACGTGCTGGCTACATTTTCGGACAAAGGTGAGCTCATCAGCCGGGAAGTAATTGCCGGTACTTATGTGCGGGATGGCGCCGTAACGCGCGCCGTGGCAGTCATCAATGATGAATGGGAAATTACCATCGGAGAAGGAACCTCCCCCGATGGTAACCAGGTATTTGACCCCACTACCTCCCGTACCCGAAACCTGGAAATTCTGGTGAATGGACAGATTGTGCAGGGGTAGGATTACCAGCTTGTACGGGCGGTTATCCAGAAGTTACGACCAGGCGCATTGATTCCCGAAGCAAAATACCGATATTGGGTATCCAGCAGGTTGTCTATCCCAACCTGGATGTTGAGGTGTTTCCCTAATCTGTACCCCCCCCGAATATTTAAGGTAGTCCACTCTGGCATGCCGGCTGGCGGTGCATATTGAAGGTTGTCCTCTCCTTCCAGGTTGTAATCTTCGAGTCGTTTTTTGCCGTTAAACAAGATAAAACCTTCTATAAAGCTGCCCTTTTTATGCCAACGAAACCCTGCACGACCGTACGTGGGAGGAATATGATCCAAAGGAGCGGATTTTCCTGTATCTGCCTCTTTTAGTATTTCGCCACGGGTAAAAGAAACGGAGGCAAATAATGCAATGTTTTCGGTTGGATCCGCATTCAGGTAGGAGGTAAGGCCGAATAATCGGGCGTTCCTTTTGTTCTGGGCAGCCAGAACACGGCTGGGGATATCATCATACAAAATCGTATCCTGGCCATTAAACCTGAATCCATCAACCACTATGGCATCTCGGAACAGGGTTCCCCAAAGAGTGTTTTCCCAACGAATTTTTTCGTTCAGCTCATATTCGAAATTCAGATCCAGATTGAATGTTTTTTCCGGCTTTATGTCTGTGTTGGGAACGATCACACTGCCGGTTTGTGAATCAAATACCTTTGCCAAATCGTCAATGTTTGGCATTCGAAATCCGGAGGAAAGATTGGAAGAGATACGCCAGTCGCCATTTCCGTTCCATACCGCTCCCAAACTTCCGGACGCTACCGGACTGCTTTGTGTTACCTGATCGAAAGGGAACGGATAAAATTCACGACTTACGAATTCAGCATTCAATGCAGCATAACCCGCCCGAAAACCCTGACTAAAAGTCCAGTAGTTATGCGTGGATTGATGGGTTACATACATGGCTGTGTTTAGCATTTGACTGCCGCCATCCGGATAACGCGTGCTTTGGGTGCTTTCCTCGCCGGTATTGACGTTCAGACGACTGGCTGTTGATGTCACATCATTATGTTGAATGTCCAATCCAATTTGCATCACATGACTTTCGCCCCAGTTTCTGGAGGCATTCGCCGTTAAGCCGGCAACACGTACCTTTTCGATCCGACTGGTGCGGCGGGATGCGCCAAAGCCTCTGCTATGCCTGCTTTCTTCTATGTCCTGATAGCTGGCGGTAATATCTAAACCCTGATTAAAAAAACCCAGATCGGCAAAATGGAGTTTATAAGCAGCCATAAGACGATCCTGCGGACCATAATACCATTCAGCTGATGCAAGCCCTGTGGTTGCAGAGGGGTCGGTTAACCGGTCGTAACGCGGAATATTCGAAGAGGAACTGAATTGAAGATTCAGGGTGTGACGTACATTATTACTTTGCCGGTATACAATCTTTTCCATCAGATCATATTGCGCATAACCACTGTATTTTTGAACCAATGGATCACGGTTCAACACCAGCGAGTCTTTTCCATTGATCCGATCCACATAATACTTCCGCTGGCCAAAAGTGCCCCCGCTACCGGAATTTTTTCCCATGCGCAAATCATCAAAATCACTGTACGTGAAGGAGGTAAGCGCAGCCAGTTTTTTGCCGCCAAGGCTAAAGTCGAGGTGACCCGTTTTTTCCTGGTTCGCACTTCCATATCGAAGGAAGGCGTTACCTGTGGTTTTGAATCCGCCACCTGAAAAAACCGGATTTTTGGTGTAAAAGCAAATAGCTCCACCTAATGCATCGGTTCCATACACGGTAGAAGCCGGACCAAACAGGATTTCTGCGCGTTCCAGCGCAGCATTATCCATGGTAATGATGTTTTGAAGGTGCCCGGATCGGTAAATAGCGTTATTCATCCGCACGCCATCTACTACCAGCAAAACCCGACTTGCCTCAAAACCGCGTAATACAGGGCTGCCACCGCCTTGTTGACTTTTTTGCACAAAGACGGCTCCGCTGTTGATCAACAGATCAGCGGTGGTTTGCGCATTGGTGCGCTCTATTTCTGCCCGACCCAGCACCCTCACTTCCTGAGCCACCGCCGCGCGACTTTGCAGGGTACGATTGGCAGAAATAACCATTTCATTCAGATTGATCGCTTTATGAGTAGAATCTATCGGGCTTTGTGCATAAGTAGCACTCAAAAGCAAGCTTAACAGCGTAGATAGAACTGTTGTTTTTTTCATGTTAGGTGTTTTTTAAAAATGGAAAGCCAGTGCAAAGTGGTTTTGAAAATTGAGCGTTTGTAATTACCTAAAAATCAACAAGTTACAATCACTCAAATTGTCAAAATCGCTTTAATCACAGTATAACGCAGCTCCCACACTGCACCAGGTGCAGGTAGTTGATGTGCCAACGGTAAAAGCTGCGGAATCAATAATTAAGTCCATTCGCCTTCCGGAGGAGGCGCAAAAACACCGGGAATGAATTGTGTTCCCCATGAATAGACAGGAAAAACGGGCCTGGAGAAAGCCAAAACAGGCAATATTGGCAATAGGTGTTCTGATGGAATAATAAAAGCAGCCCCCAGGCTTTGGGCCAGCCAATGGATCAGGCCTGGGGCAGAAGGTTGTCCGGACTTCCCCCTGGATTGGAAAAAATGGCTTAGCGAGGATAATAAATGCTGCTCCTTATAGTCGTGGTACAGTGCCACACGGATAGAATCCTCCGTCTCAGCTATTGTATAAAAATCATACAAGAAACCTTCCAGCCGGATCTCCTTTTTATCTACCTTGATTTGAGTGAAAAAGGCCTTGGAGAAAGTTTTTTCAGGCAAAGTATCGTCTTGAAACAGCCTGTCCCTGGCTTCCAAACGGGCAGATAAGCGCAACCCATGCCAGGCCATCTGCCATCCGGCAGATTGAAACAACACTATTCCCAGTAATAAAATGACTGGAAAACGAGCTATTTGCAGGGTAGTTGTGCGCATGATACCAGCCTAAAGGTAGGCAGACCGGGGTATGCCGGAATGATTTTCTGGCATAAATTCTATGAAAGGCTGTTTGAAATGACTGGAAAGATTCATCAACATCCAAGTTCAGGCCCAGGCAGGTTTCTTCACTTCCCAAATTCATCCTACATTGCACCCATCAAACCCACCTATTCTGCCTCATGCGTATTGATTTTCCGGAAGGTTTTATTTGGGGTACTTCTACCGCCGCAGCACAGGTGGAAACGGCCGGCCAGCACCCCTGGCGTGGGCGAAAAGCACTTGATGGAGCGGTGTTTGAACGTACCACCGATCATGAATTGCGCCGGGAATCGGATGCAGCCCTGATTGCGCAGTTTGGAACTGTATACCGCTGCGGGGTAGACTGGAGTCGGATTCAGCCCGAACCACAAGGCAAATTCGTGCCGGAAGTGGTGGAAGAGTACCGCCGTTTTTTCGAAGACCTGCGCACCCGAGGGGTGAGTATTATGTTCGTACTGCACCATTTTGCGCACCCAAACTGGTTTGAAAAAGTGGGCGGATGGACCAACGAAGACAATATCCCTTATTACCTGGAATACACGCGTCTTTGCATAAAGCATTTCGGTGAATACGTAAGCTACTGGAATACCTTCAACGAGCCCAATGTGTACGCCATGAACGCCTTTATGCTGGGCAATTTCCCGCCGGCACAAAAAGGGCGCTATTTCCTGGCCAACCGGGTGCTCGACAACATGGGTACTGCCCACGACATCGCCTTTCGCATGATACGGGAAAAATCCGACGCACCCATCGGGATATCACTCAATACGGCCTTGTTTGAAGGGAGGGGAATCCTGGGAAAATTGGTAGCTGGTTTCGTAGACTGGTGGTTTATGCGCCGTGCGGCAAAACCTTTTGAACGTTGTGATTTCTGGGGACTGAGCTATTACGCCTACATGATTTTCCATCCGTTTCCGGTGGATGCCGTGACCGGCCGAAAAACCCTTGAAAAATGGGGTATTCCTTTTGATAAAATGTGGGGATATCGTCCGGAAGGTCTGGGGAAGGTGCTGCGCCGTTTTTATAAAAATTACAGCAAGCCAATCATCATTACGGAAAATGGCATTTGCACAGATGATCCTGAGCAGCGCATTCAGGCCATCAAGGATTATCTAAGTGTTTGTGCCGCGGCAGTTAAAGACGGGGTGCCATTACTCGGGTACATTCATTGGTGTACCTGGGATAATTTTGAGTGGCATCTTGGGCCCAGCTATCGCTTTGGGTTGCTGCGGGTGAATGCTGAAACCATGGAGCGGGAACATACGCCTGCCGCCACTTTTTATGCTAAAATAACCCGCGAAAACGGGTTTGAAGAATAAATTATGCCTAAGCAAATACACTACCGGTTTCTGATTTTTTTGATGGTGTACCTCATCCTGAAATATGCCGGCGGCTCGTTTGGGGCGCTGGTGTTGTATCCGGTTACGCTGTTGGTAACCATTCTGCATGAATTCGGACACGCACTGGGCGGGTTGCTCAGCGGAGGCTCAGTGGAAGGCCTTCAGATAAACCCCGATGGCAGCGGGTACACCATTACCCGTGGAGGCAGCGCTGGTCTGGTGCTGGTGGGCGGCTATCTGGGCAGCGCCATTTTGGGGAATGTGTTGTTTCGCATCGGCGCCAGGCACCACCGGCTGGCACAGGGAACGCTGATCACCATGGCCGTGTTGATGGCCCTGGTAGGGCTGATCTGGTTTGAATCGTTTATCAGTACCGGGATCTTATGGGCATTTGCGGCATCGCTGGTGTTTTTCGCCCTGAAAACCACCTGGGATCAGGACGTGTTGATGTTCCTGGGCATGGCTGCCGTGTTGTACATTATTCAGGATTTCAACGTGGGGCCCAGCAGCGATCTGGCCATGTACGAGAAGGTGGTGGGCTTGTTTCCGGCACAGATCTGGATGTACATCTGGCTCGCCGTAGCGGTGCTGATGTCTTTCTGGAACGCCCGGACTGTCTTCCGGCAGGGGTAGCTCCCGGTATCACCGGCAGGATCCTGAGTATCACCCGGTGTATCACCCGGTGTAGCACCCGGTGTATCACCCGGTGTATCACCCGGAACACGTTCCGGGGTTATTCAAGTTGGAGTGCTTCGCACTCCTGGGGGGGGGCGATTTGATGCCCGCTGGATACGCTTGAGGGGTGAAATGTTTAGGAAACTTAAATGTCTTTCGAATACCCACATAAAAAGGCGAGTCGCCCTTTCTATAACGTTAGCGATTTAAAGCCAAACTCAACGACCCTCCCCCTTTGAAGGGGGGCAGGGGGGATGACAACGTAACAACTGATGAGCAAATACATGATAATCAATTGATTAATCCATGTATGGTTTTTTCTAAGGAGGGAATCTTGCTAAGTATTAATACTCGAGGTACTATTTCATCCCCCCGGCCCCCTACAAAGGGGGAGGGTCGCTGAGTTTGGCAGACCGTGTATAATTGGCCAAGTCCCAGACTCAAAACCTTAGTTGTCAATGTTTTATCCTGTGGATAACCTCTAGGCTTCTAAAGTTTCGTAAACGTCATTTTTTCGTTTTCGCTTCATTCCAAAGCACATCCATTTCGGCCAGCGTCATGTCTTTGAGCGGTTTTGGCGCTTGATGTTCGATGTATTCAAAACGGGATTTGAACTTTCGGTTCACGCGTTCCAGGGCGGTTTCCGGATCCACACCAATGAAGCGGGCGTAATTGACCAGGGAGAATAGCACATCTCCAAATTCTTCCTCGATGTCTGCTATCGGGGCGTTATTGCGCACATTTTCCTGCAATTCGCCGAGTTCTTCTTCTACTTTGGCCCATACCTGTTCAGTGTTTTCCCACTCAAAGCCTACTTGTTTGGTTTTTTCCTGCATACGGTAAGCTTTCACCAAGGCCGGGAGGCCTGCGGGTACGCCTGCAAGCAAGGACTTTTTACCTTCCTTGAGTTTGAGCTGTTCCCAGTTGCGTTTAACCTCGTCTTCGTCGGCCACTTTTACATCTCCGTAAATGTGTGGATGGCGGGAAATGAGTTTTTCGCAGATGGCATGTAACGCATCCGCTACGTCCCAGGCGCCCTGCTCGGAGGCAATACGGGCGTAAAACACCATGTGCAGCATGATATCGCCAATCTCCTCCTTGATCCCGTTCAGATCGTTGGTAAGAATCGCATCGGCCAGCTCATAAGTTTCCTCAATGGTGAGGTTGCGCAGGGTTTCATGCGTTTGTTTCCGATCCCAGGGACACTGTTCCCGGAGTTCGTCCATGATTGTGAGCAATCGGCCAAAGGCCTCTGTTTTTTGTTGATGTGTATTCATGACGATTTACGGTAGACGGCTTACGGTGGACGGTCTAACGTAACAACGTTACGTCGCCGCTTTGGGTGAAAATGGATTGTTGCCCGGCGCGGATGGCTTCATATTCCACCCGCCAGATGTACACATCGGAAGGGGCATCGAGGTTGTTGTATTTGCCGTCCCAGCCCTGGTTGGGATTGTTGGTTTCAAAAACTTTTTCGCCCCAGCGGGAATATACCTGAAGTTTGGAAGCCACTACTTCGCAAGGGTAAATGGGGCGGAACACATCGTTGGCGCCGTCGCCATTGGGGGTAAAGGCATTGGGGAACATATCCTCTTTGGCGCCTATGTCCACCGTCTTCGACAAATCATTTTGACAACCATTGAAGGTACCCGTTCGGGTAACGATAATCTGGCCGCCCTCGGTATGACAAATGCGGCCGGGCACATCCGGATCCGGATCGGCGCCTGTGATGGTCATGGTGTATTCCACTCCGGCGGCATTGCTCAGAAAAATGATCTGGGTGCATTCGCCCGGGCAAAGGGTGCTGTCGGCAATCTCGAAATCCACTTCTATGGGCAGGCAGATGGTTTGCACCAAACTGCTTTCATCCGACAGGGTTGTTACCACGTTTTCGGTGAGGAAAACATTGGTGAGATTTGGCACCATGGTGCTTTGTTCCGGAGAAACTGTTTCCCGTTTCAGGCCCGAAGCGGCCGGGCAGCAATCGCCGGATTTGCCGTTGCGATCCGTACGCGTGAGCAGCATATTGGTTAGGGCGCCAGCCCCGCTCACGCCCGCGCTCACAAAGCCATCGTCATAACTTTCCACCTGCCAAAGCATATTGCTCGTGCCATCGCCTTTGTAGGTGTTTTGCCAGAGCATGTCGTTGTTGGCGTTGATTTTGATGAGGGTAGCAGGCGTGCCGCTGTTTCCAGGCCTGCCCAGGCTCAGCACAAACTGATCGCCGGGCAGCCCGATGAGATCTGTTACCCCGATTTGTTTTCCCGGAATGCCATAGGTGAAGGACGTTTTGACATTACCGGCTTCATCGGTCGTGAGGGTCCAGGCGCGGGCATTGCCGTCAGTGAAGCCCTGGGAATTGCCGGCAAACAAAAAGCCGCCGTTATCCAGCGGTGCAATATGGCTCAGCAGATCGGTGTTATCGCCTATGGAGTAGCGCCGGATGGTGCTGCCCAGGTTGCCGGTAGCATTAAATTTGGCATAAATGCCCTGCGATTCGTTGATTTCAATATGGTAACCGGCGCAGTGAATAAGTCCCTGGCCATCCTGCCAGCACTCACCGAGCTGTTCATACCCCGGCTCACCAAAAATATTGAACCAGACCATATCGCCCGATTCATTGATTTTTACGGCCAGCGCATCGCGGTCGGTAGGCGAAATTACATAATCGCCCGTGAGCAGATAACCATCCTGCAGGGGCGAAATCCGGAGCAGTCTGCAGGAGGGCAGGGCGCGTTTGTTCCATACCACCGAGCCATCCGTGGGTTTGATCTTCATCCAGCTGGCCTTGGCCTCGCCGGCACTGTTGAAAGCATCGTAGGTGATGATCAGGTTGCCGTCGTTAGCCCGGAACACATCCAGCGCTTCCGAGCGTGGTGCTTCGGCAGTGTAGGTTTTAGTCCAGGCAATCTGTCCGTCTTCTTCCACCATCAACACCATCATAACCTGCTGACTGCTGTTTTGCAGCGCCGTAGCGCCCACCAGCACCATACGTCCGTTGGGCAACACCTCTATGGCATTGGCCCGATCGGTGAAGTAATGATCGTAGGTTTTGATGTATTGATCCTGCGCGGAGAGAAAGGAAGGCAGTAGGAATAATATCGGCAAAAAGTTCTTCATGCCGCAAAGGTAGGGAAAGTGGAATGTCGAATATCCAATGTCCAATATCGAATGTCCAAGTGGTTCGGGGCTTGGCGTCAGCAGGTTTCCTGTACCGGCGGTTTTAGCCGCCAGAATGGTCTTTTAATAGGGTTCCAAAAGAGGTAAATTTATTCCATAACATTTACCCCCCCCCTTACTACGCCTCTACAAACCTCTCCACCAGCCCCGCCGCCAACCGCTCATTATCAAATTCCCGCTCACAAAACGCCCTCGCATGCGCGCCCATTTGCGCGAGAGCCGGGCCGGCATCGTAGCAGTACTGAATGGCCTGGAGCCAGGCTTCGGGGGTGTCGGCCAGGAGGCACTCTTGGCGGTCGCGGGCGTCAATGCCTTCCATGCCGAGGGTAGTAGAGAGTACCACTTTGCCCACGGCCATACCTTCCAGGATTTTGGCGCGCATGCCGCCGCCGGAAAGCAGGGGCACGGCCATGATGGAATGCTGGTTGATAAAATCCGGCGCGCTGGGCACTTCACCGTGAAAGACCACGCGCTCCATATTCAGCTCGCGGATCCAGGCCGGTGCGGTGCGGCCGGCTATGTGGAAACTCAGCTCCGGGAAACGAGGCGCCAGCAGCGGCGTCCAAACCTGATCCAGAAACCATCGCAGCCCTTCCTGGTTCGGCATCCAGTCGAGCGAGCCAATGAACGACAAGCTGAGCGGCCTGTTAAAACTGCTGTAATCCGGCAGATAATCCCGGCAATCCAGTCCGATAGGACACACCGTAGCCGGGCGCATCAGGCCCATTTGCTGAAACCGTTCCACATCCCGGCGGGTAATGCCCACCACCAGATCGCAGTGGTTGATTTGTTCGAGTTCGTATTGTTTGAGTCGGGGCGTGATCCGGTTCAGGTACCATTTTTTGAGCAAATGGGCGTTGTCGGCCACGCGCTCCCAGATTTCGTGTTCCACATTGTGGGCCCGCAGCACGGCTTTTGCTTTTGGAGCAAATTGCCGGATGACCGGCAGGTACGGCGCCAGAAAGATGGATTCCAGTTGCACCACATCGTACGATCCACTTTGCAGCAATTCCGCCAGTTTTTGGGCAAACTCCTCACTTTCAAAACGCTCCACATGATAGGATTTCCGGCTGAGCAACAAATTGCGAAGCGCAGGTACCGGCCGGATATGGTTTTCCACATACACGGTATGAATATCCCGGTAATGGTTAAAATCGGCCGGCAGGGTTTCCACATCAAACCAGTGTTTGCTCGTATTCATGGACAGCAGCGTCACCTCATGCCCCAGCGCCGCATAAGCCTTTGCCAGATAGGTAACGGCAATGGCGCCACCGTCTTTGAGCGGGTAAGGGAATTTGTGTGTGAGCTGGAGAAACCTCATAGAATATCCAATATCCAATGTCCAATGTCCAATGTCCAAGTGGGGCGGGTGTTTGGCGTCAGCACGGAATTAATATCCAATATCCAATGTCTAATATCCAAGTGGTTCGGGTGTTTGTCGTCAGCACATTTGTTAATTGCCAACGCCTGCATGGCCCCATTCAGGCGTTCAAAACCCAGGCAATCGTGCTGACACCAGACACCCGCCCCACTTGGATATTGGACATTGGACATTGTCGTCGGACATTGAATATACCTGAAAAAACGACTTAATGATTACTAGACGTTCATTGAAACAGGGATAAGTTGCGAATATGGTCTTGACTGAGGTTAGAGGCTTTGCAAGTTTTTAGTAATGT
>JBIKUE010000246.1:0-2883 GCA_044347755.1 Saprospiraceae bacterium | reverse complement strand
TGACAACCCTGTACTCGCTTTCCACTGCCGATCGTTTCTTACTTCTTTGTAATTAATTGCCATAGTGGTACGATTTGCAGCAAAAATACACACTTTGATTATCAATCAGTTACGTCGCAACAACTCTTATATTGTTTCCATATTGAGATTTTACGGCGTTTAGCCAATTGGAAGCATAGTCAATGTCCGAGCCAGGACCAATTGGAGGTACACCCGAAGCATATCCTTGTAAATCAGGACTGTCATATTTTATCACTTGTCCATTTACATTACCCTTCCCTGCAAATTCTTCAAAAACAGGGAAATTGTAGTCGTCAAAATAAATTTTTTGCCCATTGTGCATTGTAAATTGCTTACAATTGATGCAGCCAGGTTTAGTTCCTGCAGTTAGCGAAGGTTTGCTAATCGTCCAGTTTGGTTTACCAGAAACCCTCCGCACATAGTCTTCGATTGCATTGGCACAACTATTATGTACCAACAACCCCTCAACTCCCACATGAAAATTATGGTCTCTATAAACTTCAAGATTATACACCTTCTCCTGCTCGTTTCCCCGCTTGGTCTTTGAAACCAGCGTGGCAGTCCTTTCCCCCTCCAGTTTTACCCGCTCTCCTATCCTCAAATCCCCAATGGCAATATAAGCCTGCCTGTCTTCAGAAAAGAACGGATGATTGGGCGTGGCGCCTATGGTGTCGCCTGACGTAAAAACATAATTCCATACTTCCGGAACCGTCCGGGCAAACCAGCCGGTGATGGGTCGGTATTTGAGGTTTCCTGTTGCCGGAAAATCTGCAAAACGGGTATCTACATAACTCGGTATAATTTCTTTCACCTGCGCCTTGCCGTGTATACCCATCTCAGGCAAGGAAAGCGCCACCCAATTCCCCAAAACATCGGCCTGGTTGGCTGTGAGCCACCAGTCAGGACGCCTCAGGCAAGCGGTCATTACGCTACCGCCGGCTTCCGGCATTTCCAGCCTCACCCATTTCCAGGTAAGCGGCGTAATGTCTTCATTATCAATGGTCCGCTCCGCTACCGGCTTATGGTAATTATCGTTGGTATACTCCAGATGATCCGGGATATGATCATAGGTCAATACAAACTCATCGGCATAGGCGTGGTTTAGCTGCACTTGCTTTTGCCATTTTGCTTCCGGTTTAGCCGCCGCGGCATTCGCTTGCGCGCCCAACTCCCATCCGGCACAAGCCAGCGCTGTTTGTCCAAAAGATACAGTATGGCCACCGGCTAAGGCCAGCAAAATCAGCAGTAGTATGGATTGGAGATGTTTCATATTGTGTTGGTTGCCCGGCCGCAGTCTGTGTTGCAAGGGTGCAGACACTGATTGGGCCGAAAGTTAGAGGATAATTTTTAAAAAGCAGGTGTGGATGCTGTATTATTGGAACTGCACCTGAACTATTGGTGAGAGGGGGGATTGTGCCCCATCCGCAAATACTGCCATCACTTGATACCTCAAAGCCATAAAAGCATTAGGTGATACATTCAATGGCTGATTTAAAGCGCCAGGATTCACCTGGACTGGTGGGCCACCCGCTTGAGCCGGCTGGAAAAAGACCACTTTTTTAGGCACAGTTTTCAGATTGGTGTCTCCGTCAATATAGGCATGCACCCCATTCTGACCGGTAACCGGAATAAACTTAAACGAGCGCAAGGGACTGTTGTCAATTCCTCTGTATATCTGAAACCCTACCAAATCCATATCCGGAGCATAATTCCAGGTAAGTTGTACCCGTTTAGGCGGGCCTGGGGCAAAAATTGCCACCAGATTTTGTACTGGTCCACGCATACCCTGATCCAGCGGCTTAGCCCTAACTGCCTGAGAGCCAGACTCCAAATCAGCATCATCCACAGCCACCAAACGGTAATAATACCAACGCCTGCGTGTTATTGGATCCAGATAGGTAAGCGAGTCGGTATAAGTGCTTACCATCTGACCTGATGGAAACTCTGCCAGCGTTTCCCAATCCGGAGAATCCTCTCGCCTTTTTTGGAAAATATACCTTACAACGTCATGACTTGTGCTTGGCGTAACATCCAGTTGCACAGCTGCAGAGCGCGGATAAACTTTAACAATGGCAGGAATTGAGGGTGCTACAACATCTTTCCTGCGTATGTTGTAATAGGCAGAGAATGGCGATTTATTATCGTGCAAATCCAATGCTCTAACAGCAAAGTACATATTTTCAGTCAGCGTATTCAAATCTACCCGGTATCTAAACACCGTGTCCTTCAAGGGATTAGCTGTGATTTGCAAAAAATTACTGTCGGCCTGATTTTGTTCTGAAAAGTAAACGGTATAGCCTTTAAGATCTCCTTCAATATTTTTGGACCAATGAATTTCTACCTCTCCGTAGTTGTCGCAGCTCCCCCCTAGACCGATCGGTGCTGCTGGAGGGGTATCGTCTTTACCCTGACCTAATTTGGGCAGGGAAGCAATCTGTTTACCATTGATATCTTTGGCCTTAACGATGTAGTAATTAGAAGCGCCGGGGTTTTGATCCGTATAAGTCCTCATATTGGCGGCAACATTGGCTAGGAACGTGAATTCGCCATCTATTTGTGCAGCGCGGTAAAGCGCAAAGACATCCAGGTCCGGTGTAACCCACCGAGCAACCCCGTCTCACCCTTGACTTTTTTGGGCTTGGTTGCACTCTGCCCATAGATGTGGTAGCAAATCATTTATGTTCTGAACATTTCTGGCTGGTAATTTTTGCAAAACATCAGCCAGGTAATCCAACGGATTAATATTGGCTGATTTACAAGCTGCCAGAATGGTGTATGCGATTGCGGCTCTTTGGGCGCTGTCGTGCGAGCCGGCAAACAGGTAATTCTTGCGGCCTACTGCGATGGGCCGGATCTCATTTT
>JBIKUE010000245.1:0-2887 GCA_044347755.1 Saprospiraceae bacterium | reverse complement strand
AGATTTGATTGCATCCCACGGACAAACTGTATACCATGCCCCCAGGATTTTTCACGGATTACCCGGATATCCAAATGCAACGTTGCAAATAGGGGATGGCGATCATTTATCCCGACGAACAGGAATCGTCACCATTTCCGACTTTAGGCAAAAGCACGTGGCAGCTGGCGGAGAAGGCGCCCCTCTTGCCCTTTATGGCGATTACTTTTTATTTTCAAAAAAGGGAGAAACAAGGTTTTTGCTCAACATAGGCGGCATTGCTAATTTCACCTATTTGCCTGGAAATCAGGATATTGCAAAAACATTCGCAACCGATACCGGCCCGGGAAATACACTCCTGGATGCTTTTGCCCGCGAACTTTTTGGCCTTCCTTTCGATGAAGATGCCAGACTGGCCGCTAACGGTCGTGTAGATGACCTTCTGTTGGAAATACTCAAATCTGACCCGTTTTTCGCTAAACCTTTACCCAAAACCATTGGGCCGGAGTTGTTTTCCATAGACTGGGCCAAACAAGCCATTGCACAATTACCCAAAGGCAACCCCAATCCTTACGACGTTATGGCAACCCTCACGAGGTTTACTGCAGATACCATCGTGGAAGCTATCCTCAGGGTGGATCAGGATCAGACTGCCCGCCAATCGTTGTATATAAGCGGCGGCGGTGCACACAATCCATTGATAATAAAGTACTTGAAAGAAAATCTTCCAGAATTAAATTTAAATCCAATGGAGAAACTAGGCATAGACGGCGATGCCAAAGAAGCGGTTCTTTTCGCCGTTTTAGCTAATGAAACCGTGGCTGGAAGGGTAGGAGAGGAACTCACCCTGGGCGGTGTTCCGATGGTGGGGATGGGAAAGGTATCGTTTCCAGGGTAGCGAGCCTTTCCATATCCTCCGGCGTATCCACTCCAATGGTTTCCCATTCTGTAATCCCCACAGCAATTTTAAAACCGTGCTCCAGCCAGCGCAATTGTTCCAGCGATTCAGCTAATTCCAAGGGGGTAGGGGAGAGCAGGGCAATTTCAGCCAGAGCTTGTCGCCTGAAACCATAAAGCCCGATATGCTTATAAAAAGTCTGTCGGCTAAACCACTCTGAAGGTTCAGCCCCACGAAAAAAGGGAATGGGATGGCGACTAAAATAGATAGCGCCTGCCTTTGCGGAAAAAACCGCTTTCACCACATTAGAGTTGAATAATGCTTGCGGGTCCTCGAGTTTTTTAACCAGTGTTGCGATCTGGGCGGTCTTGCTCGCAAGCAGCGTTTCTGCTAACAGATCGATTTGTTGAGGCAAAATAAAAGGTTCATCTCCCTGCACATTCAACACCAATTCAGTTTCAGGAAATTGTTGAGCTACTTCGGCGCAGCGATCGGTGCCGCTGGGATGGTCACTTTTTGTCATAACAACCTTGCCTCCAAAAGACTGTACATGATCATAAATACGTTCATCATCTGTGGCTACTACCACAACATCCACTTTTTCAGATTGTGAAACTTGTTCAAATACCCGTTGAATCATGGTTTTGCCGGCAATTATGGCAAGGGGTTTGCCAGGAAAACGTGTGGATGCCCAACGAGCGGGGATAATGGCAAGAATCATAAAAAGATGCACATAAGTGGGTGAAAAACGTATTTTTGCCCCGTATTTCCCCTTGGCCAATTTTACCTATGAGAAAAACGATTCCTTGTATATTGCTTTGGCTTTTGTTTCCCGCCTTTTTGTGGGGGCAAAATGAGAAGCCAACGCCATTACTGAACTCAAAAGACTCTGTTTTGCTGACCGTGGAAAGTGGTAAAAAATTTATCCACCATCCTGTAAAAGCCAAACAAACACTCTTTTCTATTTCGAGATACTATCAAATTGGACTCGACGAACTTTTTGATCATAATCAGGAGTTGCGGAATGATCCAACCCTTAAATTGGGGTCAAAAATAAAGATTCCTATTCCCAACAAAGCCATAAAGCGGTACAAAAGTAGTGGCTTTATCGCATCTAAAAACACTTCCATTTACTATGTTGTACAACCAGGCGACAACCTCTATCAAATAGCTAAGCGCTATTTTGAGATGCCGATTGACAGCGTTTTGAAGCGAAACAGATTAAAATCCAACAATATAAAACCCGGCCAACGCCTTCACATGGGCTGGATGGGCATTGAAGGATTTCGTGCAGAATGGAGGTCCGCTAAACCATCACTGGAATCAGAAGCGCTAAAAGGCCATTTTCTGGAAGATAAAAAAAAGCGTAAAGAAATAGACGGCCAGGGCGTTTGTTCCTGGCCGAAGGACAGTAAAGAGAAGGGATCCCTTTACGCACTGCACCGGGAGGCTGCCATAGGCACCACTATTCAGGTGAATAACCCTATGAATAACCGAACGGTTTACGCTAAAGTAATCGGTCGGATTCCTACCAGTTACGAACGCAACGTGGAGGTCGTTTTGTCGCCAGAAGCAGCACTCAAGCTGGGCGCACGCGATCCGCGTTTTTTTGTCAAAACTAAATACTTAAAATAGCAGGGTGTCTGGAATGGCCCCCTCAAACATTCGTGGCATGAACAAAGCATTTCTTTTCGCTAATCTTTTGATTATCAGCATTTTGGCTTGTAAAAACGACCCAAAAAGTATAGATCCCAATCAAGCGCCTTCACACATCCAGGCAGGAGAAAAAGCCAATCCAATGATACTGGCAGGGCATTGGGTCGCTCTGGATTTTTGTTCCTTCTCCGGGCAATACGGCTCTGTATTAAAGGCAATGAATAATATACACAAGCCATATGCTTATGCCATTACATTCAATCCAGCCAAACCAGATAGCGTCATTTGCCATAACGGATTTGAATCCTGGACTTTACCTGTAAAGATCAATGTAGACACCATCACATTAGTGGG
>JBIKUE010000045.1:0-36638 GCA_044347755.1 Saprospiraceae bacterium | reverse complement strand
GTATTGTTCAACCGCAATGAGCTTCCGAGTGGCCAATATTTCTATCAGGTTAAAGTAGATGGAAAAATGGTAACCAAACACCTTGTTGTTAATTAGGTTAATGTGGGGAATGTGGTTAATGTGGTTAATGTGGGCGTTGCTTCTGGCAAACCCGATATCTTAGTGCAACACCCACATTCCCCACATTAACCACATTCCCCACATTCCCCACATTTAATTATATTATTTGAATCACTTCTACTGTGATGCTGGTTGAGCATCCTGTCTGAGGATTGGTGACGGTAAGGGTGTAAAAACCTGGCACGGAAACAATAGGCTTTTTAAGGCTGGATGTAAATCCATTAGGACCGGTCCAGTGGTATATCATTCCTGATAATATACTGTTGTCCATGAGTTGAACGGTTGGATTGTTGGCATCAAGTACTCCACCTGAAGCAGTGACCGGTGGAGGGTAGTTGTTTTGTTTGATCAAAATTTTATCCAGGCCGGAACAGGTACTGGAAAAGTTCGACTTTACCTCCAGGGTGTAGAATCCAGGCTCCGTAACCTGAATGGATGTTCCGGTTCCCAGCGTGTCGCCGGCCATGTTTTTCCAGATTCTGGTGGTATTAGCCAGTTGGGTTGAATTAAGTTCCAGGCCAGTGGTAAAACAGTTGAGGATTTGTCCTTGTGGCGCAAAAATTTGTGCCGCCAAACCGGGGTCTGTTGGTACAATAATAACATCCACTAAACTATCACATCCACTGACGGAAGTAAGTATGATGGAGTGCGGGCCCGGCTGACAAAAAGTACTGTCTCCGATTGTAAAGCAGTCTCCCGGACAAATGCCAACATGCCCCAGGAAGTTATAGATTTCCGGTTTGATAATAACTTTTTGGCGAATGATCGTGTCGCACCCTATGCCATCGCCGTTTGTTCCTTGAAGGGTATAAATGCCTGGACTCGATATTTCGTAAAAGGGGGAATAGCTCCAAAAAAATGGAAGATCCTGATAACATAAGGTTATTGGAGGGATTTCCTGAAGCGGTGTTTGAATCAGATCAACGGAAAAACAGGTGTCGGATGTGGTAGAATTGCAAGCGTTTTCAGCGCGTACACAAACATCGCCTGCTACATTTCCGAAATCCACCTCAACAGATGTGCCGGATTGTGCGCTCACTGATACTACGTTACCTTGACCATTAATAGAAGCGCCTGGAGGGGCAGACCAGGTATAAAATCCAGCTCCATAAACAGGTTGGATGGTATAGGTATTGGTTGAGTATTGACAGGTTGAGGAGGGGCCTGAAATGGCGCCAATGGCATCTACTGGAGGTGATAAGGTGCTTCCATCCGTGACAATGATCGTGAAATCACAAACATCAGCACTCCAACCATCTAATAACAAAAAATAGGTTTGGCCAACGACATAGCCAGTATATTCCAACAATAAGGTGGCACTACCGCCTCCTGGAGCACCTGGATTGCAGACCAATGGATCAATATCATCACAGCTCTCAAAAATGGCGGCTTGCAATCCATCACCATTTAGACAATTACTGGTCTGGATTTCAAAAACAATGGTACTGGTACCCGCTGTAAACCCAAACCATTGATCGTTGTGTATTGCAATAGAGCCGCAAACAGTATTCCCACCTGATGGAGTACCATTGAGAATGCCTTGATGTCCGTCAAGGTCACAATATACACATGCGTCAAAACAATTTTCTGCTCCCACTGGAGGAGGGATTGGGCAAACTGGCGGTACTTGAGCATGCAGGAGTCTGGAGGCGAGTGTTAAAAAAAACACTGCAAAAAGTAGTTTTTGATGTTTCATATGATAAAAACTATGTGAATTTTTGTGTTTTACGTAGGTCAAGGTACAAAAGTAAGACGCTGAAAATAACCTTGGTTATAACACTTTTGTCGACTCTTAGAGCTTGTTCGGGATTTGGGTTTGAGGCGAAAGCGAGCAAATTTTATTTTATATGAGACAAAATTTGCAGCCATAGCCGGAAGCCTACGGCGAAAATTTTAACGAAAAATAAAATAAAATTAGTCGCTTGTAGCCCAAAATCCAAATCCCGAACAAGCTCTTGCCATGATTTAGCCGTACAATTATCAGATACAAGATTATCGAATTGTGCTTCCTTAAAAATTCCCTGGCCGAGAAATTAGGCTACGCAATGACCTGTTGACTATCTTTGCCCTCCCCCGAAGCCGTTTCTGATTTAACAATCTGCCGTCCTATGAGTTGGTACAAACGTTTGCGTGAAGGCATCACTACCGCCACCAAGTCCAAAAAAGATGTGCCGGAGGGTATCTGGTTCCAATGTAAAAAATGCAAGGAGACCAGCACAACCAAGCAACTCCACGACAATTTTTACAAATGCCCCAAGTGTGATTATCACACGCCCATTGGGTCAGAGGAGTATTTTGATATCCTGTTTGACAACCATGATTACATCACCTTGCATGATGATCTGGTATCCGTAGACTTTCTTCAGTTCAAGGACCTTAAGCCTTACGACAAACGTTTGGAGGATACCCGAAAAAAAACCGGTTTAAATGACGCCCTGGCGATAGGAGCAGGTAATGTACATGGCCACAAACTGGTGGTTGCAGCCATGGATTTCAAGTTCATAGGTGGCTCCATGGGTGCAGTAGTGGGTGAAAAAATCTCGCTGGCTATTGATTATTGCCTGCAGGAACACAGCCCTCTATTGATCATTTCCCGTACCGGTGGCGCACGTATGATGGAAAGCGCTTTTTCACTCATGCAAATGGCCAAAACCAGCGCAAAGCTTACGCTAATGGCCAAAGCCAAACTCCCTTATTTTTCCCTGATGACGGATCCAACTACTGGTGGCGTGACGGCATCTTTTGCTATGTTGGGCGATATCCATCTGGCAGAGCCCGAAGCCCTGATCGGTTTTGCCGGGCCACGTGTCATCCGGGAAACAATTAAACGGGATTTGCCGGAAGGATTCCAGACATCTGAGTTTTTGTTGGAAAACGGCTTTGTTGATCTGGTAGTGAATCGAAAGGATCTAAAAGAAACGATGGGTGACTTGCTTGCGTTTTTTGATAAGAAAGGCTGATTCGTTTTTTAGCCCGTTTACCCCATATGGTTTTTGAAACGCCCAGAATGATCATCCGCTTGCCACAGGCAGCGGACTTTCCGTATTTTTTTCAGGCGATGAGCGACCCTGAGACCATGCGATACATTCGTGCGCCAATCACAGAGGAACAACTTGTGCTGGATAGAATGCATTCCTGGGAGGAATACGCTGCTAAAAACCCGGGCCTGGGCGTTTTTGTAGCTATTTTAAAAAAAGAAGAAATATTCGCCGGTTACTGTGTTGCCCGACACCTCAATTTTGAACAGGAGCAGACCGATATGGAGATAGGCTATACTTTTCTGAAACCTTTTTGGGGGCAAGGACTTGCCAGTGAATTGGTGCAAGCGCTATCTACCTACACATTTGCTCAAACAGAGGCGCCATATTTGGTTGCTTTAACCGATCCCGAAAATATGGCTTCGCAGCAGGTGTTGCGTAAAAATGGATTTAAACTATTTGGGCAACGCCAGGTTTATGAGGGGATTAGTAATGAATACCGACTAAATGCTGCTGAAAGTAACGCCTTATCCACCCATAAATGAGTAATCTTTCCCCTTTGTTGGCTGCTTACCGAAAACATCCTTCGGTATTGCAACTGGTACAAGCCCTTGGTTCAAAAGGATCAGAGGCCAGAATGTACCTGAAGGGTTTAACCGGTGCACAAGAGTCCTTTATTTTGGCAGCTTCCGTTGCGCAAATGGAAAAAATAGACTGCCATTTGTTGATTGCCAATTCCAAAGAAGAAGCAGCTTATCGTTTAAATGACCTGGAAGGATTACTGCCTGATCAGGCCGTCTATTTTTTTCCGGACTCCTTTAAAAGACCTGCCTTTTTTGACGATCTTAATCCAACGCAAATGCTTCAGCGTTCAGAGCTGATTAGTAAAATAACCGGAACCAGCGCTTCAGGGAAATCAGTCATTGTGACCTATCCGGAAGCATTATTTGAAAAAGTAGTAAAACCGGAAGTACTCAACCAAAGCAGAATTGAGATAAAAAAGGGCGAGAAACTGGATGCCGATTTTGTGATTCAGGTATTGGTGGAATACGGGTTTGAAAGAGCCGATTTCGTATTTGAGCCCGGCCAGTTTTCCATCCGTGGCGGCATCGTTGACCTCTTTTCCTTCGGAAATGAATGGCCGTATCGTATTGAACTGTTTGATGACGAGGTGGAAACCATTAGAACCTTTGATCCCATTACGCAATTGTCGCAAAAAAATCTGTCCTCCCTGAGTATAGTGCCCAATTTAAGTACCCGTTTCCGGCAGGATCAAAAGGTGTCCTTATTCCGGATTCTACCGGAAAGCACTGCATTATGGATCAAAGATTTTCAGTTTATGCTTGACCGCCTTCAGTATTGTTTTGAAAGGGCCGAACAGTTTGCCGGCAAACTAACCGCTTTGAATGCATCAGAGTTGCGGGAGATTTTCCGGGATAGGGCGTTTCTATATCCCGGTGAAGTGACTGAGGATATTGCTGATTATGCTCAGGTATTTCTAGAAGGGAAGCCCTGATTATCTGATCAATAATTTTTGGATTCCGTACCCTTTGGTGGTTTGTATCCTGCTAAAATATACACCAGGAATCATTTGGCTGACATCCAGATAATATTGGCCCTCAGTTCTGGGACTGAATGTCTTTTCCCAAATTAATATGCCGTTTTGATCCCACAAGCTGCAGATGGCAGGCAATGGCTCAGGAGTAGTCCAATGTAAAAAACTATATTCATTAGCTGGATTTGGCATCCATTGGAGGTCAATATTATTGGGTACGGATTGGTTGACGCCTGAAATTTGATTCGAAACCAGAATGTCGTCTACCTGAAGTTGAAAATCATCGTATGAATCATGCAAAAAAGCCAGGTAAATGGTTTGCCCGGTGAATTCCGAAAGACTTACGCAATGTGGCTCCATTTTGCCATGATAAAACGGATTCCCATTCTCTAAGTCTACAAAAAAATACTCGTCATCAGTGTATCCATTAGCGTGAATATAGCCGTTGGAAAATATATAATCATTCAAATCCAGTGAACCCACAACCAATCTGTCCACCGTTTGAGCTGCAACAAACAGGGTGTCAGAAAAGCTGGCAGGCAGGTTGCTGCCAGTAGAAGCCAATACCTTATAGCCGTCCATAAAATCCGGCCCATAATAGGTTAGGGAGCGCCAACAGAGCCAGTAGGTGTCGTCAGGTATATAAATAGGGGTGGTAATCAGCCAGTTACGGTTTTGCGGATTAGCACTTTGAAGGAACGAGCAACTGGTGAAAGCATCGTTGTTAGCCTGATTAGGATTGGTAAATCCCAGGTCGCTTTCCCAGTACCAACCTTTAGGGGTTGGGCCAGTGCTTACACAAAGTCCGGTTTTGTTATCTTGATCATAGTTTACCCAATGGTTATCCTGGCCTCCTGGCTGTGTAAGCATAGTGTCAGCCGGGTCAAGCATTCCTTCAAAGCTGTGCTGAAGCAGGGTATCAGGTGCATTTTCCGGAGATTGTCCATATGCGCGAACGGACAGGGCAATCGCCACAAGTAATAGTAGTTTTTGTCTCATGGCAAAATGGTTCGGTTGATACAAGTTTATAGCAAAAGATCAGGTGGAAGATTTAACCCTAACCTTGTATTAATTCCTTTTCCAATCGCTCCCGATTTACCGGCACCACACCAGGCGATTCACACACTTGCCCACCGGCAAGATTAGACAAGCGTGCTACCGTTGTTTCATCCATTCCTATGGCAAGTGCCATGGCTGCAACACTAATTACCGTATCTCCTGCGCCGCTTACATCGGAAATGTTCCTTGGAATGGTAGGGTATTGTTTACCTCCGTTCCCGGCATCCAAAAATAAGCCTTTTTCGGATAATGTCAACATCGTATACTGGTTGTGTAGTTTTTCCCTCAAATAATCGGAGGCTTTTTGAAGGGAATCAAGCGAAGTATCAATGTGAAAAGGGGCACTTTCACGAACCTCTTTAAGATTGGGTTTAAAGAGATTTACGCCTTTGTATGCGAAAAAATTAGTCTTTTTAGGGTCCACTGCAATAAATATATCCCTCTTTTTAGCTTCCTCAATCAAGTGGTATATAGTACTTTCAGATAAAATGCCTTTATTGTAATCTTGAAGGATCATCACGCGGATAGGATCATCATCCATGATCATTGTTGCCCTTTGAAGAAGCATAGCTTCATCTTCCGGAGAAATATCGTGTGTAACTTCCTGATCAATCCGCAGCATCTGTTGATGGTTGCCAAGTATCCTTGTTTTAACTGTAGTGCAACGATCCTCCGAAACCCTCATGCCTAATCTGGGAAGGCCCTCGGCGGTCATAAGCTCCATAAACCGGGTCCCATCCTGATCATCTCCGATCAGGCTGCATAAAAAAGGGATTCCTCCCAAAGCTTTTACATTAAGGGCTACATTAGCCGCTCCACCCAGGCGGTCTTCCACTGATTTTTGCAACACCACAGGCACAGGCGCTTCCGGTGAGATTCTACTTACAGATCCGGTTAAGTACCGGTCGATCATGACATCCCCTACAATCAGTACATTAAGGTCGTTTAGCTCGTTTAGTATCATATGGAATTATGGAGTAATAGTGAGTCTTTTCTTCCAGTACCGTAGCAACCCGGCTACCGACATGAAAGCTGGATTAGCTGCCTCGTAGCGTGGAAGGTCTTCAGAAGGCACCCCGGTCTGAATAAGTTCCTCCTGCACAAATGCCTGAAATGCCGGGACCAATGATTCTGCCGGCACTTGGCTTTCTGCATGGGGGCGCATCCAGTTAGCCCATGAAAGGAGTCGTACCTCCAACGAGTCGAGATGACTCATTTTATCCTTAATCTCACCATAATGGGTTAGAAACAAGCGGCTGGAAGGTAATTCCCGCAACAGTTGAATAGATTTCTGCCAGTCTTCCACATGAATATCGGGTGGAGGGCAGGGAGGCATAACCGGACCGTCTCCCATGCGGACGCCACCAACATCACCGGTAAAAATTACGGACTCGTTGGCGGAATGATCTTTTACTTCCCAGGCAATATGATGTACTGCATGGCCGGGGGTATACCAGGCCCGGAAGCTAAGTCCAATGGCCTGTATTTCTTCCCCATGCTCAGGTGCATACAATGCTGGTTCTGCTATAGGGCGCATTTCTCCCCAAAGATTATCCATTTGATCTCCATAGATCATCCGGGCAGAATTATAGAGCTTTTCCGGATGCGCCATATGGGGCAACCCTTTGGGGTGCACAAAGATCTGAGCACCCTCATCCGCAAATGCCCAGGCCGCGCCGGCATGATCAAAATGAATATGGGATAGGAAAATATGTTGGAAATCCTTCCTCTTCCAACCGTGATCGGCCAATACCATTTCCAGATGGGGGAGGGTAGAGGCCGGGCCACATTCCACCAATGCCAGGCCCGATGGACCCTCCAAAACGAAAACGGCAATGGAACGAGAAATGCCTTGAAATTGAAGGTCAAGCGTGTGAACTTTCATACTACAAAGGTAAACCGAATTCCGCACCTCTACACTTTGGACCATTATAGAAAAAAGGAAAGGCTATTTGGTATAGCCAAGTACCTTGTTTATCGAAAATAGAAATCCGATTTGTTCGTTATCTGCTTGTTTTGTCTCGACTAACTTTTAGCTATGAAAAACATACAAGACTTTTTTCTTTTTTGCTCAGGGGTGGAGCATTCCGTGTTGGAACAATGCCCAACTGACCGCAACAAGTACGCCGGCATAGGAGCAACGGTATTCTTCACCGGGGTTCTGGCTTTTTTTTCTTCCTCTTACGCTTTATTTACCGTATTTGACTCCTATGGAATGGCCATCGCTTTCGGCCTTGTATGGGGCTTGATGATTTTTAATCTGGACCGATATATTGTGATGAGCATGAAAAGTAATGGCCAGTGGTGGCGTGATTTTATGGTGGCTTTCCCGCGAATGTTGATGGCTGTATTGCTGGCTTTGGTTATTTCTAAACCTTTGGAATTAAAAATCTTTGAAAAAGAGATCCAGGCAGAAATGCTGCAAATGGAGCAAGAGGTGTTTAAACAACAGGAAGACCGTGTAAAGGATCGGTACAATGCGCAAATCGAATCTTTTCGGGCGCAGGCCTTGCAGATTAAAATGGATATTACGGCCAAAACGGCCTATCGGGATTCTCTGGCGAAAGCAGCAGTTCAGGAGGCCGATGGCACCGGTGGATCCCGAAAAAAGAATTTGGGGCCTATTTATCGGGCTAAAAAAGATGCAGCTGATCAGGCACAGGCTGAATTAATAGCCTATGTAAATGAAAATCAACCGCTTGCAAGGGAAAAAGAACTCGCCGCCCAACAATTGGAAACGGCTGCACAGAAAGATATTACACAACTGGATCGAGGCAAATACAACGGGTTCGCAGCCAGAATTGATGCACTTTCAAGGCTCTCTGGCAAGAGCCTGGCTATTTGGTGGGCAAGTCTGTTCATTACATTACTATTTATTGCAGTAGAAACCGCCCCTATCCTGGTAAAGCTAATCTCTTACCGAAGCCCTTACGATTATGTGCTTCATCAGCAAGAGTATGTTTACGAAATGACTAATCTGGAAAAAACCACGCTGCTTGGCAATCAGGTAAATAACAAAGTCAAAGTGGATACAGAAGTTGGGATACATGAAGCAAATGCGACCATTCAGAAGGAAAAAGCCATGATTGATCAAAAATTGAAAGAAACCCTGGAAGGGCTAAAAAACCGGGGGGTAGGCTGGGGGTAAAAACAAAGGTGCAAAACCCGGAGTTGTCTTTTAACCGGAGAAAAAACGGTATCGCCACATGATTTTTAAACCACAAAGGCATAGAGGGCACAAGTATTTTTTCTCTTTGTGTCCTCCATGCCTTTGTGGTTTAAAAATCATGTGGCGATACAATTTTGTGCTAATAACTCCACATATCATGTTCTCTCGCAAACAATTCGTTTTTGATCTTGTCTGACTCCATCAAAAGGTCAAGGCCGGAGTACAGGTCCTGAAGACGCAAATCCTGCACATTGTTTTCTTTCGTGATATAGGAAGCAAAATACCTTTTTTCAAAGATATCTTCCCAGGTGGTAGTGGCCGACCAGTTTTCACCGTGGGTAATAGCCTTGTGCTGAGCCAAGAATGATCTGGCCCCTGGGTAATAAACCCAAAAAAGTGGCATCTCATATTTAAAATTACCTTCTTCGTCGCGTACGTCGATGATTGGAGCAATGCCCAAAATACGATTCCTTAAAGTGCTGGTTTTAGTGTCGAAAAACCAGGATTCTTTAACCCTGAACCGTTTGATGTCTTCCCAATTCGTTTCGTTTTCCACGATACGTATGGATTCATTATAGCTTTCCACATCATCAAAAACCATGATGGTATCTTTCCGGTACAACAAACCCCGCACATCCGAAGAGGAAAGCCGTTTGGTGAATTTATCATCTTCTGTGCTGTAAACCGGCAGATCACCGGCCAAAGCAGCATCAGCCAGTACCTTGAACAATGGCGATTCAGGTGCTGCAAACGGCAGATTCATTTTTTCGCGCACATCAATGACCCTCCATATCCGTTTTTCCCAAAGGATATCTGCTTCCCGGATAGGCTGATAGGCCAAAATCGGACGATCACGAACCACCTCGCGTTCCGTGATGTCGTCAATGGGAAGGACGGCCTCCTCCGAAGTTTGTGCATAGGAAATGGATACGGTAAGGAGCATAGCTCCGCCAAGGCAACCCAATACACGGGTTGCCCGATTGAACAACAGATTTGTCATGTCGGGAAAATGTTTAGTAATGAAAAAAAGGATGAACCCTGATCCACTGCGTGTGCAGTAGCAGGTAATACTACTTGTAGTTAAATGGTTATGAAAACGGTAATCGGGCGGGACAACAGGATCTTGAGCGCGACTACAACGATGCTGCTATTGACGACTAAATGACCTTTGTGCCCGGAATATTTCCGGCACCTGAAATTTTAACAACTAATCCATTCCGCAAATTCAAGGAGAGAATCAAATTGGTAATCAATGCGATGTTTTCCCAGCTGACCTAACTCCTCTATTTTCCCCCGGATCAGCACGGATTTAATACCCAGTTTTTCTGCAAATTGCATGTCAGAAATGGAGTCGCCTACCATCCAGGCATTTTCCAGATCTATGTCCGGGAAATCTGCCAACGCCATCCAGGCCATGCCTGTGGCGGGTTTTCGGCAGGTACAAGCCAGTTCTGAGCGATGTGGACAATGATACACGCGGTCAATTTTTCCGCCAGCCGTTTCAATGAAATCAAGCATGGATCGATGCACTGCATACAAGTCCATCTCAGTCATCAACCCTTTCCCAATTCCTGCCTGATTGGTTACCACAAAGATTCGATCAAACTTGCCAGACAATAATTTCATAGCCTTACCCAAACCATCCATGGGCTGGAAGGTCTGAGGAGATTTTACATAATCACCAGGAATTCGGTGGTTGATGACACCATCGCGATCCAGAAAAAGTGTATTCATGTCAATGTCTATCCGATGAGTGCTCCTACCTGTCGCAACACATTCTTGGCCACTTCCATGAATGCATCTGATACCATTCGGTTATCCTGCAAGATGGCGGGATGGCCTTCATCGCCACCTTCACGGACACTTTGCACCAGTGGAATCTGACCTAACAAAACAGAATTGCTTTCTTTGGCGAGTCGTTTTCCGCCCCCTTGTCCAAAGATATAATATTTGTTGTTGGGCAATTCTGCAGGGGTGAACCATGACATGTTTTCCACCACGCCGAGGATAGGAACCCCGATCTGAGGAAGCAGGAACATGTTCATAGCCTTGATGGCATCTGCTATGGCTACTTCCTGAGGGGTTGTAACCAGAACCGCGCCACTGAGCGGAACGGTTTGAACGAGTGTTAGCTGCACATCACCGGTACCGGGAGGTAAATCTACAATCAGAAAATCCAGATCCGGCCATAGTACATCACTGACAAATTGCTTGATGATTGCCCCCAATCGTGGTCCTCGTAAAACCACTGCCTGTTCCGGATCAATGATGAAGCCTATACTGATGCATGGAATGCCATGGCCATCCAGCGGGATCATTTTAGGAACGCCCGTGATGTCTTTTACTTTGGGGCGTTCGCCTACCAGACCTAACATGGTAGGAATGCTGGGACCATAAACATCTGCATCCAGCAGACCCACACGCGCACCCATGGCTTTGAGTCCAAGTGCGAGGTTAACAGCAACAGTGCTTTTGCCCACCCCACCTTTACCACTTCCCACTGCAATAACGTGTTTGATTTGCGGAAGAGCGCTGGGCGGAGGCATACCATCCGTTGCACGGGCCACAAAATGCGCGTTTACGGAAGCCTGAGGGAAGACTTCTGCAATCGCACCAATGCAGGCAAAGTTCAACTCTGCCTTTCCAGCCATTTGCAGATTAGGAATAGCCAGTTTAAAATTGATGTTATCCCCTTGAATTTCAAGGTCTTGTACCATGCCGGCACTAACGATGTCACGTCCTGTTTGTGGATCGCGCACGTTTTTGAGGGCATCCAGTATTTTTTCTTTTTCCATAATAATGAAGAGCAATGCCCTCTTAACTCATTTTAAAGGCAATTGTTTTCATTCGCCTGGTATGTTGTCCATTTTCAAGGGTTTCTTCCAATATCATGGATTGTGCAGCCGGCAATTGAAATACCGATGCCATATTGCGAATCCGGGCTGCCGGCACTTTAGCAGCCTGAAGTTGTTCCATGATTTCATCCAGTTGAAAATGGCTTATTTTAGCTTCCAGTAATTGATTCAGGGTGTTTCTATGAACTACCCTGAATTTATTGGTTTGATAATCAGGATGTTCCAGTAAATGTTCCAATCCTAAAACCCTGCAAAGTTGGGAAAATTGTCGCTCTGTACCTACCGCAAGCAGAAGGATTTGTCCGTCGGCACAAAGATAGGTATCTCCGTATGGTGCAATATTCGGGTGCCGGGTTCCCATTCGCTGTGGTATGGATCCATTCATCAAATAGTTGCAAGCCTGATTGGCCAGGGATGCCAGTGCTGACTCCATCAAGGATGCGGTTACCGTACAACCTTTGCCGGTACGAGCTTTGTGTATCAGGCCCAATAAGATGGCTTCTTTTAATTGGTGTGCAGCCAGAATGTCGATCAAAGCAACTGGCATTTTCACTGGTGGACGTTCGGCCTCACCATTCATATACATGAAGCCCGCTTCTGCCTGTAATACCGCATCAAATGCGGGACTTTCGTCCTCCGGGTCAGAAAAAGCATTGAGCTGAGCGTAAATCAGGCCAGGGTTTAGTCTGAGTAAAGTATCGGGATCCAATTGCATCTTCCTTGCTGATGAAGGTTTGAAATTGGAAATCACCACATCCGCCTGACTGGATAATTGAGTGGCTAGTGTATGGTCTTTTTCCTGGGTTAAATCCAGTAATAAATGCTTTTTACCCCAGTTTACGCTGCACCAATAAGCTGAGATAAGAGATTCAGGCGATTCAGAGGGCTGTTTCCAGGCTCTTGTGACGTCCCCTCCAGTAGTTTTATTCTCAATTTTGATGACTTCCGCGCCAAGTTCAGCGAAAAACATACCTACCGCTGGTCCGGCCAATACACTGGCAAATTCAACCACTTTTAATCCTTTAAAAAACGTATCTTGCATGTTATTTATACTTTCCTGATGGAAGGAAAATCGGAATTCAGGTTATGAAAATTTATTCTGCCGCTCAAACCCGCGCCTGGGATGCTTTTACCATGGATCGGGAGCCTATTACCTCTTTTGAATTGATGAACCGTGCTGTTCAGGTGCTATCAGACTGGTTTATCCAAACCTACCCATCGCGCATCAGACCGGTTTTGATTCTGTGTGGTACCGGCAACAATGGTGGCGACGGGGTGGCATTGGCCAGGCACCTTTGCTGGGAGGATTATGACGCGAAGGTAGTGGTGTGTGATTTCAACGGGAAACATAGTGAAGATTTTGACCGGCAAATGGCTTTGCTTCCGTCGAATGGCCAGGTTGAAATAGAAATCTGGCATAGCCCCGCCAATTTTAGTTCTATACCTGCTAATGCCCTACTGGTTGATGCGCTTTTTGGTTCCGGGTTGAATAGAATACTGGATGGTAGTTGGGCAGATTTGGTGATGAAGATCAATGCCCTGCCCAATGAAGTACTTTCCATAGACTTACCCAGTGGCCTATTGGCAGATCTGCATACACCCGGCCAGGCAGTAATCCATGCTGATCGTACCTTCTCCTTTGAACGCCCCAAAAAAGCGTTTTTCTTTCCTGAAAATGCAGAAAGGGTAGGGGAGTGGACGGTTCACAGTATTGGATTATCCATGGAATATGAAAGGGTTACAGACTCAAAAGAGAACTGCTTAACCTTGGAAGACGTTTCCCTTTTAGTGAAACCACGTGCCAAATTTGCCCATAAAGGTACTTTTGGACATGCCTTACTAATAGCTGGAAGTTTTGGAAAAATGGGGGCGGCCGTTCTGAGTGCCCGGGCGTGCCTTCGGTCCGGAACAGGGTTGTTAAGTGTTCATAGTCCGTGCTGCGGGAACCTGGTACTCCAGTCAGCTGTTCCGGAGGCTATGTTCAGCCCTGACAAAAGAGCAAAATATTGGTCTGAAATACCTGATCTGGGGGCCTATTCTGCCATTGGCATTGGTCCTGGTATTGATCGTCGCCCGGAGACGGAATTGGCATTGCAAGGGCTTTTACAGGCCTGTAAAAGCCCGCTGGTGCTGGACGCGGATGCCCTCAATATTTTGTCAGAAAACCCTGATTGGTGGGCATTTGTTCCTAAAAGGGTTGTTTTGACGCCCCATCGCAAGGAATTTGAGCGATTATTTGGCGTTTCAATCAACGATTTTCAACGCTATGAACTCCAGCGGGCAAAGGCGGTGGAACACCAGGTAACGATTGTGCTCAAAGGAGCCCACACCTGCCTAGCCCTGCCTGATGGTACTTGCTGGTTTAATACCACCGGAAATGCTGGCATGGCTACTGGCGGATCAGGAGATGTACTCACCGGGTTGATTACCGGTTTACTGGCGCAGGGATATGCACCGGAAGAGGCTGCTTTGCTTGGTGTGTATTTACATGGTCTGGCAGGCGATTTTGCTGCAAATCGATATGGAGAGATTAGTATGATTGCCGGTGATCTGGTAGAGGGTATTCCTGAAGCCTGGAATAAACTTAAGACGCACCATGAAGACTTGCCAAAAACTGCATGATATCCACCCCGTCAGGGTAGTCGCTCAGTCCTGGCTCCTGGCTTTGACCGAAAGGGATGACCGAAAAGCCGGTAATTTGGGTATTGCCTACCACACACTGAATTTCTTCTCTTCTTGCAGCAAGCATTTCATCCAACTCAGCAACATCATCATAATATTCATAATGAACCGAAGCGATACGCGCCCGCAAAGAGGCGTTTTCGGTTAGTAGCAAACAGCCATTATTGAGATGCGGGACCTTATTTAGGATCAATAACGTGAAGTTGTAGTCAAAGTTATTCTTGTATTTATCGTGGTTGACAATTTCCCGGTACTCGTGCAAGGTTTCCAGCAGGAAGTCAAATTGATAGCCGTGCGGAACATATAATTTGCTCACGTTCCGGCAGCCCAGCCCGAAATACATAAAAATATCACGCCCAAGTGCCATTAATGCCTCTCTGGACTCCAATCCATTCAGTACTGCAACGGAGTTTCGGTTTTTACGGATGATGTGCGGGTATTTGCCAAAATATTGTTCAAAATACCGGGCTGTATTGTTGCTGCCGGTGGCAATCACGGCATCAAATCCTTTCAGGAATTCACCATCTGAAACAAATTCTGTGCATGCCCAGGATTCGTGTTCCCATTCTCCCATTTTACTGACTAGAAATGGAAGCAATCTTTTATCTTTATCGCTGAGTTTTACCCTTGCACGGTAGCCCATTAAAAACACACACATCCAATCCTGAAAGCCTACTAATGGCAAATTGCCAGCCATCACAATGCCAATGGTTTTAGAGAGAGGCATCAGATCGCGGGCGGGATTGGGGTTACTACTCCACCAGGAGTTAGTATTTAGCCATTCTTGTAGCTTTTGCGCGTCCAAAAACTGTTCAGCTATGCTTTTCAGTGCATGACGTACATTTTCTTCAGTGAACCATTTATTCTCCTGAAAACTCAGTTGAATAACATTATCCAAAGCTTCGTCGCCACCACTTTGCAAATAGTGGCCCAATTCGGCAAGTAAAGCAATTCTTTTTTCGAGGGTCAAAAGTAAAATATTTAAGCAGCAAAGGTAAGGATTGATCTATTGGGAATGCGGGTAACCTTTGATAATTGTCTTTTGGAAGGAAAATTAACGTAAATAAGTTAAACTATTATTAATGATAGTACAGCTATTAAAACAATTTCGGGCCCATCGTGTTTCGGGAGAGTTAATTACTTATGGAATCACACATTCAGACACCGTTATCTCCTCAAAAAAGGGTACTTCAACTGCTGGGGCAGTTCCGAAAGGAGATCCGCTATGTATTCATATATGCCTTGATTGCCGGGTTGATCAATTTATCTCTTCCACTGGGTATTCAGGCGATCATTGGGCAAATTGCCGGAGGCGGCATTAATGCTTCATGGGGCTTACTGATAGCTTTTGTTTTGGTAGGTGCTACCTTAACAGGCGTTTTAAGGATCATGCAATTATCTGTAATGGAATTTATACAGCGCCGGATATTTACAGAATCTGCCATGGAATTTGCCTTACGGATTCCCCGTTTAAACCTGGAATTATTGCGTAAAGAGTACTTGCCTGAATTGGTAAACCGGTTTTTTGATACCATACTGATTCAAAAAGGACTGCCAAAAATCCTGATAGATGGCATTACGGCTATTCTGCAAATTTTCTTCAGTTTGCTGTTGTTGTCCTTTTATCATGCCTCATTCCTGTTCTTTTCTTTGTTGCTGCTGGGAATTCTGGTAGTACTATTCTATTTTATTGCTCCATGGGGCATTCAATCCAGCCTCCAGGAGTCCAAGTATAAATACAACCTGGTGTTTTGGCTGGAGGAAATGGCAAGGGTGGCTGCTACCTTCAAGTTGGCTGGCGAAAATGATTTCCCTATTCGCCGGACGGATGAGATCACAACAAAATATCTGGAAGCCAGAGCAAAGCACTGGCGCATCATGATGGTAAAATTTATCAGCAGCACGGTGTTCAGGGTACTTACTTTAGGTAGTTTTTTGGTGTTGGGAAGTGTTTTGGTCATGCAAAACCAATTGAACATTGGTCAGTTTGTTGCAGCGGAGATTTTGATCTTGTTTGTGATAGATTCTGTAGAAAAGTTGATCATCCTTCATGAAACGGGTTACGATGTACTTACGGCAACCGAAAAACTGGGTCAGGTGGCAGATTTGCCTTTGGAACGTGAAGGAGGTATCCGGGTAGAAGAAATTTGCAACGCAATTCAACCCCTTGAAGTGGAAATGCGCAATCTCAGCTACCAGTTTGCGGATGGAGAAACAAAGGTGTTGAAAAATATTAACCTGAAAATTAAGCCAGGTGAGCGGGTCGCTGTTGCAGGTTTTAATGCTTCCGGAAAAAGCACTCTGATGCAAATTCTATCTGTGGTAAGGAGAGATTTTACGGGCACCTTGCTATACAACGGACTGCCCAAGCAGAATCTTGATTTACGGAGTTTGCGTGAACATATTGGCGACCTTTCTTCTCAGGAAGATATTTTTAAAGATTCTATTTTGGAAAACATTACCCTGGGCAACCCAAAAATAGAGATGTCAAGAGTGCTTGAAATTATCGACAAGCTTGGTCTGAATGAGTTTGTTCGGGAAAGTCCTGATGGGATCAATACCCAATTGTTGCCAGGTGGCATCAATATCCCAAGAAGTATTGTTACCAAGTTATTGGTGGCAAGGTCTGTAGTGGCCCGCCCCAACCTTGTGGTCATGGAAGAGCCATTGGCGTCCCTTAATTTTAAAGATCGTATCAATATTGCTCAGTATTTAGCCAATAAGGAAAACCCCTGGACCTTAATATGTGTCACAGAAGATCCGGTTATGGCTGCGGTATGTGATCGGGTGATTTTCCTCAAAGAAGGTGAAATCTCCTTTGACGGAACCTTTGAGGATGCTCAAAAAACCAGAGATTTTGAAAAAGTTTTCCGTTCCAATCTGGTCTAAATACCCCTTAAGCCAACTTCACCCATGCTAAATATATCAAATAATAACCTTCCCAATTCAGCTTATCCGAAGTCGCTGAAAGCCATGCACAGTAACCGGTTGCCCTCCTGGCACTGGTCTTTTCGTACGCTAATGGGAGTCCTCATGGTCATTGTAATCATCTTCCTGCTCCTGCCCTGGACGCAGAATGTGCGTGCAGACGGTCGGGTAACGACCTTGCGTCCTGAACAACGACCACAAACCGTACATGCTACCATCGCTGGCCGGATTGAACACTGGTATGTGGTGGAAGGTCAGGCTGTAAAACGGGGAGATACCCTGGTTTTTTTATCGGAGGTAAAATTTGATTATTTTGATCCTTCCCTGGTAGCCCGCGTTGGCGATCAGGTGGTGGCTAAAAAAGGGTCCATTACTTCTTATGGGCAAAAAGCCGACGCCCTGTTGGATCAAATTGCTGCCATGAAAAAGGAACTGGACAGCAAAATGAACCAAATTTGGAATAAAATTGAACAGGCAAAGCTGAAAATTGAAAGTGACAGCATTAAAGTGGTTCAGACGGATATTGACCTGCAGGTAGCTAAAAGGCAATTTGAAGGCATCAAAACATTATACGATAAAGGCCTTGAGCCCTTGACCAAATTTGAAGAGCGCCGCCTGAAACTCCAGGACGCTGAAACCAAGCGGATTGCAGCGCTAAATCAGTTAGCATCCAGCAAGAACGAGTTGGCTATTTACCGGACTGAACTTCGCCTGGTTCAAAACGAAACCGCTAATAAAATTGCCAAAGCAGAAAGTGATCGTTTTAGTACCTTAAGTGATCGATTTGATGCTCAAGCTACCGTTAGCAAGCTTCAAATCGAGCGCGAAAACTATGCATTGCGCCAAAATTTTTATTACATTTTGGCTCCCCAAGATGGTTATATTGTACAGGCGATAAAACCAGGGGTTGGTGAGATTATCAAGGAAGGGGAGCCTTTATTGAGTATACAACCTGCTGATTATCAACTTGCAGTAGAGATGTATGTGAAACCGCTGGACTTGCCGTTGATTCAAAAGAATAGCAAGGTGCGGTTCTTGTTTGACGGATGGCCGGCTTTCTTTTTCAGTGGATGGCCAGGTGTTTCTTTGGGAACCTTTGGTGGTCAGGTCGTGGCCATTGACCGGAACATCAGCGCCAATGGCAAGTTCCGGGTACTCATAGCCCCGGATTCGGGTGATCAACCCTGGCCTACAGCCTTAATGCCGGGTGGAGGAGCTAAAGGAATTGCACTGCTTAATGATGTTCCACTCTGGTACGAATTGTGGCGGATCGTCAATGGCTTCCCGCCGGATTTATATCAGAACGTTCAAGGAAATTCCACTAAAGAAAAGGAGGAGAAAAAGTGAGTAATTCCAGGAAATATCAATTTATCATACAAAGGGTGGTGTGGCTTTTCTTATTCCTGACTGGAAATGACGTAAAGTCACAGGTGCTTGAATTTGATAATTTTCGCCAACAAGTTTTGCGGTTTCATCCGTTGGTTCGGCAAGCAGACTTAAACCGGGATCAGGCAAAAGCAGGCCTCCTGCGTGCTAAGGGAGGATTTGATCCTAAATTATTTGCGGAACAAACCGGGAAAACATTCAATGGAAAAACCTATTTCCAATACACTGAGGCTGGATTGAAATACCCTACCTGGGCTGGTTTAGAGCTCAAAGGCAGCTATAATCTGGCTTCCGGGATTTTTGTAAATTCGGAGTCTCAACTTCCGGCAGACGGGCAGGCGGTGTTTGGATTAAACTGGACCCTCGGTCAGGGGCTATTCTTTGATGAAAGGCGGGCAGGCCTGGAAATGGCACGAGCAGGCCTGGAAATGGGGGAGGCAGAACGATTTGCTGCCCGTAATGACCTGATGTTTGAGGCTACCAAATCTTATTGGACCTGGAATTATGCGGAAAATGCAGTAGATATTGTTTCAAATGCCCTTATCCAGGCGCAAATTCGGCACGAAGCCTTAAGGCAAAGTTTTTTCCAGGGTGAACGAGCGGCCGTTGATACTCTGGAAACGTTTATCCAGGTTCAAACCAGACAAGTGGATCTACAGTTTGCCCAACTGGACGCCAAAAATGCTGCGTTGGCTTTGGCGGTATTCCTTTGGTCTGAAGATGGTCGTCAAAATGGTGATACGCAACTTTCGGATTCACCATCCCTGATGGCAATGCCTTGGGAAAACAGCCCTAATCCTGAAACTGCTTCCTTTTTAAGGGATGCTATGGCTCGCCATCCGGAACTTCGGATGTATCGGGTTAAACTTCGGCAGTTAAACGTAGAACGAAAACTCAAAAATGAAAAACGAAAACCCATCCTTGATTTGTCGTATAACTTGTTAGGCAATGGTTGGGCTTTTTTCCCAACCGCCACGGCTGAGGGACCCGCAGTATTGGCTAATGATGTGAAATGGGGGTTGCAATTCAGCTACCCCATTCTCAACCGGAAAGCGCGTGGTGATTGGCAGGTCACACAAATCAAACTGGCTCAAACCGACCTGGAATTGCAGCAAAAGCAGCAATCCATTGCAGCCAAGGTGCAGCAATATGGAAATGAATGGCAAAATTTACGCGCCCAGGCCGCTTTATTTCGTGATATGGCCATTAATTACCGGCGTTTGCTCGATGCCGAACTGGAGCGGTTTGCCATAGGAGAAAGCTCCGTTTTTCTGGTCAATACCCGGGAACAACGCTGGCTGGATGCCCAATTAAAATACCTCAAACTATTAAGTGAATGGCAAAAAGCCGGTGCTGGTTTACAATGGGCTTCAGGCACTTTGGGTGAGTAGTAGAGATTCTTGAGAATGGTTCAGGCAGAATGGCGACATTTGCCATGGAATGGCAGCAGATTTGCTGAATTCTGTCTAAACTAATCTCACTACTCGATTTTTTATGAAACACATCCTACTGACCGCCTTTGTGTGGTTACAATTGCTCGCCTTTAATCATGCCCAAACCTATCAGGACACTACTTTTACGGATCCGGTAGTTGTTTCTTTTGCATCAGATTTTGTCACCTTTAAGAATTGCCGATTTGTAGGGATAGACGGTATTGCCCTGACCATTGAAGGGTCAGGTGTGTTTGTCTCAGATTGCACCTTTGAAGATATCAGTGGCACTGCGGTTTATGCTTTACTCTCCGAGGTTTATTTGCTCAGAGATACCATATCCAATATTAGTGGCACAGGCGTTCTTGCTGAATTTGGCGCCATGGTAGTGTTGGAATCTCATATCTCAGGTATTGGAGCAACTGCTGTTCAATTCTCATCAGTAGAAGTTGCGGAGGTTACTGACTGCAGGATTAATCGGGTTGGCGCCGGGATTTCCTGTATTGGTGCAGATGGTGTAGCAGAAGCTATCATTAAAAATACCGAAATTAAAAATGTGGTTGGTGATGGTGGAGATCCATCCAGTGAATTTGGCCTGTTGGCACAGAATCTGCTCTCTATTCAGGTCATTAATTGCCGTGTAGATAGTTGTTTGGGAGCAGGAATGGTTTTTGGGTCGGTTGATGGCACTAGCGGGATTCAATCAGCTAACATTCAACAAAATAAAATCAGCCATACCGGACAAGACGGCATGGTTGGTTTTGCAGATGTCGCCAATACGGTAATCCAACAAAACGAAATCAGTTACATAACATCTTTTGGCGGATTTTTTGGCGCTTCTGGAAATTGCCTGTCCTGGCAAGGACCTGATGTCAGAATTGAAAGTAATCATTTCCACCATAGCTTTTGTGGTCAGGGTCAGGCGCCCTGTGGAGCAGGGATTGAAGTTGGAAGTTCGGCTAATTTGGCTAAAAACCTGATTCACAATATTGCGGGCGATGGTATTCGGTACAGTCCAGGATTAGCATCAGGTACAGGAGATGTTACCTGCTTTAACAATATCGTTTATGATGCTGCAGGGTTTGCCTTTCATTTTGATGGTGCCGAACTAGCTGTATTGCCCTCCAAGACGATCATAAGGAATAATACCTTTCATGTGGTTCAACCAACGGTTGTGCGTATCTCCAATCTTTTGGAGGTGGTGCAACTGGAGGGTAATATCCTGATTGCCCAGAATTTCCCGGATACCAGCCAATACATTGAAACAAACCAGGTCGCCAATTTCACCTCATCTCTGAATATCAAATCCCCCGGAGACCTTGGTTTTGTCAACTTTGCCGGCCGCGATTTCCACCTGGCTGATGAAACCTCCCCGGCACACAAAATATTGCCGGCGAATTTTGGCCTGCCAAATGATGATTTCGACGGAGAAATTCGCCTGGGTCTTCGTGATGCCGGTGCAGATGAATTTGAATCCGAAGAAGCCATTTGTGGTTGCAATAACTGCCCCAGCAATATTGAGGACTTCTTTACCGGAGATTTTACCTTTTCAGTGGTTTCCGCAGTGAACAACGACTTATCTACCGCTGCACAGGGAGTATGTGGTGTTCGGGTGGAATTTGAACACCAGTACCTTGGAGACCTCTCCATGACGTTGATCTCTCCGGCCGGACAACAAGTTCAATTAATAGGGCCCTCAGGATTTTTTGGTGGCACCGCCAATTCTAAGTGGAACATTGGATTTACACCTTGTTTATATCCCGCCAGCCCGGATCCTGGATTTTCCGCCGTTTGGAACAGTGATCAAATCTGGGGTCAATCCGGATCTTTTTCCGGAATCTATTACCCTGCTGTGGGGTGTCTGGAAGAATTTAATCAAGGCACGGTTACCGGAGATTGGACACTTCGGGTTTCCGATAACCAATCCAGTGATGGCGGAACGGTTTTAGGCTTTGAGGTAATGTTTTGCGATCTGGAAGGGGTAGATTGTTTTCTATGTAGTGATGCACCGGTGGCTGGCTTGAATGCTACCAATGTAGGTCAATGGGGTGTTACCCTGTTTAGTACAACTACCGGATCCCCATCAGGCTATCAAATTGATTTTGGCGATGGACAAACCGGTTTCACCCTCCCGACTTTTCATGAATATGAGAATCCGGGCACATATCTGATCCGTTTAATCGCCTCAAACGAGTGCGGTATTGATACGACATACCTTCCGGTTCAAATTGGTGGCGGCCCTCCGGTAGCCTTTGTCTCGGTGAGCCCGGAGGAAGGTTGCACCCCACTAACCATTAGCACTAACATCATCCTGGAAGATCACGTAGATACCTGGCATTGGTTTTTCCCGGGAGGTGTTCCATCTGAATCATTCGAGAAAACTCCGGTAGTAGTGTACCCTCAAACCGGGATCTTTACCATCAGTCTGGAGATTACCAACGAAATTGCTACTACTGAAATTTCAGAGGTTACTACCCTGGTTTTGACCGACAGCCTTTTGAATCCAACCTTTAATGTACAGGTTGCAGGCAATATCATTCAGGTTACGAATACCACCCAAGGAGCACAGAGCTTTTTTTGGTCCATAAATGGCGGAACTCCGCAAGGGCTGAACACCAGTCCATTTTTGTTTGAAGTCAACGCTTCAGGCGTTTACACGGTTACCTTAACTGCTACAAATGAGTGTGGGGTTTCCATCAATAGCTCTGCGGTTACTGTCATGTTATCTGGTGTTACACCGTTGGAAACTCAGGGGTGGCAGATTGTTGCTGCACCAAACCCTAACAAGGGACTTTTCCAGGTGCAAATCAAAGCACCGGTGGCAACTTCCGGAACCCTCAGTATATTTAATACGATGGGTGAAGAGGTAATCAGCCGGGATATATCTATCCAGTCCGGCCAACAAGACATTCCGGTCGATCTTGAAGCAGTAGCTGCAGGTACTTATCTGCTTCAGGTGCAAACACCGTCTGGTATTGCCCAAATTCGGGTGGTAAAAGTGGAGTAGGAGGGGATAGGAGTACATGAGTGAAGAGTACATGAATACATGACTGAAGAAGTTTGCCAATAGGCTTGGCATCCTGCGTTAATCCAGGACCGATTTTCCCCCTCTTCACTCATGTATTCATGTACTCTTCACTCATGTACTTCTTCCGGGTTTATTCCGCGAAAGGAACATTCGGAAGAACAGGTTTGAATACCACCACGGTGCGGCGATTTTTTTGTCGGCCTTCCGGCGTCTCATTTGAAGCCAATGGATAAAACTCTCCTTTTCCCACAGGGGTTACCTGGTTGGCATTAACATTGAAATCGCGAATTAATACGCGTATTGCATTGGTAGCTCTAAGCAAACTCCAGTCCCAGGTATCTTTGAGGCTCTTTTCTTTGGGGGGTAAAACATTATCGGTATAGGCTATCAGATCTACAGATAATGCCGGGCGTGCCGCAAGGAATTCCGCCAGGATCTGCATCAGGTCTTTGCCTTTCACACCAATATTAACACCGTTGGCATCGAATAGTAAGGCATCTGGCAAGGTAAGATTTACCCAATCTCCTTCAACAGCAGTGGAAACGCCTGAACTGGTAAATGCACCAAAAGCTCGTTGTATATCGCTGTCAAGTTCTGCCAAAATCACTTTCCTTTTATCCTGTACGGCCTTTACTTTTTTGATTATCGTATTGCGTTGGTCCAACGTTTGATTGGTTGCGGCAAGCGTTTTTTCCAAGGTAACTTTCTCCCCAGCCAGTTTGCTCGCAGATTCGCCCATGGATTGGGTAGTATTGGATAATTGCTCCTTTAAATCTTCGATTTCTGCGTCCTGCTTGCCCAGGTCTCTGGCAAGATTTTCAGTGTTTTTCACTAATTGGGCGGTTTCTTTACGGCGTTCCAGTATTTCCTGAACCAGGATCTTTTCCCTGGATTCAGCAGCCGTACGGGCATTGCGTTCTGCATGAAAAATACGTTTTTTTACGCAGGAGGAACTGGTGATTCCAGCCAGTAGGCAGAGCAGTAGGGTAAGTTTCTGTGTTTGCATGGTTTACTAAAGGTGTGCATAAATAAGAAAGGCACAAAGGTGTGAATCCCTTTCTGCCTTTCCAAAAATGAACGTAAAACTTTGTTACATCATCGCACTAAAGTGGCAAATCCTTTGTATTCCTTAGATTCACCTCTCGGACCTGTAAAGGTGACCACATAGATGTAAACACCTTCAGGCGACATTTTTCCGGCATTGTTTTTCTCTCCGTTCCACTTGTCGTTTGGATTAGAAGAAGAGTAAACGAGCTCTCCCCAACGGTTCCAAATAGACATGTTAAAGTTGGTAACGCCATTCAGATATCCTTTCCCAAAAAAGTCATCGTTAACGCCATCTCCGTTAGGTGTGAAAGCATTCGGCATATACCAGGTAAATTCCGGACGGATATCCAACTCCTTGCTGATGGAATCTTTACATCCTGCAGGGTGTGTAACGATCAGACGTACCGTCACCGATCCGGTATCCAAAAACGTGTGGGTCGGATTTTGTTCCAGGGAAACATGATCCGGGCCTAATTGCCAATTCCAACGAGCAGCGCCTTGAGATTGGTCAATGAAGGTAACCGTGTTATTGAAGTTGGTCAGATCCGTTTCAGGATCACAGGTGAACGCTGCAATAGGCGATGGTTCCACCCGTATCAGATTTGGGAAATCAGCATCGATATAACATCCTAACGGTGAAGTAATTTCCACCCGGACATCATACACGCCCTGTTGATCGTACAAATGGGTCGGACTGATTACATTGTTGGTAGAATCGCCGTCGCCGAAATACCAAACAATATTGTAGGTTTCATCAATCGGGGTAGACAGATTGTCGAAGAAGATATCTGCCGGAGCACATCCCAGATAGCTGCTTGGTTTGATGATGATGACAGGTGGCGCCGGATACCAGGATATGATTGCCGTTGTATCGTCGGAACATTGATTCCTGTCAGCCACTTTTAGCCGGATTGGATAGTTGCCGGGTTCTGAGAACTGAAAACTCGGATTTTGAAGTGCCGACGAAGCGCCTGGTATACCAAAGTTCCAACTCCATTGGCTTACTCCGCCTTCTCCAGAGGATTTATCTATAAATTGCACCGGACCGGCAACGCAGGTATCGTAATCGTATGTGAAACTTGCATTAACCTCGGGGAAAATTTGAACCCGGATAAAAGCGGTATCACTGCAGCCTCCTTCATTTTGATTGATCAACAACATTCCATTGTAAATGCCTGTATCAGGGAAGGTAAATGCAGTAAACCATTTATTCACATTGTCACTCACCGTGGTTCCATTAATATCAAAACGCCATTCTACATCCTTTACATTGGCGGCTACAGTGGTTTTGTTTTCAAAGAAAATGGTCTTCTCCCCACAGGATTTAATAGTGAACTGATTGACATTAATGGTGAGGGAATCGGCAGCCAACTTAGCAGATATATCAGGGGTGCAATCAGCCACATTGAACTGGAACTCCCGCTGTACGGTGGATAACAACTGGCCGTTTCGATATTCCTGGACACAAATGGCAACCACAAACTGCCCTACTACCTCCGGCGTGCCGGTGATAAAACCAGTTACCGGATTGATGGTTACCTGAGGGTCTCCTCCTACGGGATTATTGAAGTTATAATTCGGCACCGCATAGGGTACATTATCAAAGGGTGGGGCGCAGGGTGGGGTAGGAAGCGCTCCAATACAAGAGTAGAGATCAGGAGTAAAAGTGATGTTGCCGCCCCCTGCTAATGCCTGGCAAAAACTATACACCAATATATCTCCATCCTGATCGGTGGCGGAGTGATTGAAATTCAGGGGCAAACTGTTGCAGATGATAATGGGGGGGAAATTATTGTAAACAGGGCTATTGTTGTTGTTAGCCATGGCATTCGGCGTCAACTCAATAAAATAGGTTGCGCCAACGTCGCCCGGATTAACGATATTGGTAATGGTGTTATTCCGGCAACATCGTTGATATACAATGAAATAGCTTTGATTAGTCAGCACCGGCAATGTAGCCTCAAAATTGTAAACAGCTTCTTCTACACACACCAATGGGATATTGGTTACACACTGAGGTGTATCAGGTATAAGTTTCGTGTAATCATAGTTGTTAATGCTGTAGGTTGAGTGAAGAGAGTTTACATTTTCACTGCCCTGATAGATGGCAAAAGTTGCCGGGGAGTCAAAATTAGCGCCATTGCCAAAGCAATCCCGGTAAATGTGCATGGTAAAACGCCAACGCTTTAATCCTGGACCCGCATCTCCTAAATAAGTATATGTGATATCACCTCCAATAATATGCCTTGCTTCCAACATTGAAGGAAACAACAGAAGTGACCATATGGCCAGGAAAAAAATTTGAGCGATGCGATTCATGGATATGTTCAGAGTTGGAAATATTTTTTACTTAAACAACAAAAGAAACGTCCGGTTTTACCGTTCGGTATGTTTTGGCATACCGTTACTATCTTTGCTACTGCCAAAAGTACGGCCTGCATTCCATTTACCAACTATTTCCATTTCATGTTCCTGCTACGCGATGACATTTCTGAGATTGTTCAACTCCTGAAAAACGGAAAAATCATTTGTTACCCGACGGATACCATCTGGGGGATTGGTTGCGATCCTTTGTATGAACCGGCTGTGAGCAGGCTGAATGACATAAAAGGTCAGTCTCCTGAAAATGGTTACATCTTATTGGTTTCCAGTATAGAAATGCTAAAACAGTATGTTCCAAAACTTCATCCACGATTGGAAACCCTTTTAGGACACCATACCCGCCCACTTACTATGATTTATCCGGAGTCATCTGGGTTGCCTCAATGGATAAAAGGCAAAAATGGTTCTGTAGCCATTCGTGTTGCATCCGATGAATTTTGCAAAACACTGATAGAGGCATTTGGAAGTCCGATCATCAGTACTGCTGCTGCAAAAATCGGGCAATCATACCCTGCTACTTTCGGGGGCATTAGCAGCGAGATTTTGGTAGCTGTAGACTATGTAGTGAAGTACAGACAAGATGATAAGGAGCCTTTTGAACCTTCACCAATTGCCAAAATGGACCGTTACCTGGAGTTAGAATTCATCAGGGAGTAACCCTTATCTATTTCTTTCAGAATTTGATGCGCCAACTTGAGGGCGTTAAATCCGTCCTCGAGGGTTACCACGGGCGGTTTATTTGTTACAATGGCATCATGGAAGGTCTCTAATTCCCGTTGAATGGCATTCACAGGAGCTGTGTCGGGCATGGAAAGCTGAAGCCACTTTTTGCCAGCCTGAGTATCAAATTCCATCAGATTTTCGGTGTCGGGCAAATCTGGGGCATCGGTGGCAAACAGGCGAACAATCTGTGCGTTTTTTTCCAGAAAATCCAGACTCAAATAGTGGTCTGGTTGAAAAAGCCGCATTTTTCTCATCTGTTTCAGAGAGATCCTGCTGGCTGTTAGATTGGCCACACAGCCGTTGGCGAATTCAATCCGCGCATTGGCTATATCAGGGGTGTTGCTCATTACTGCAACCCCGCTGGCACTTACCTTCTTAACAGGAGATTTTACCAGGTGTAATATTAGATCCAGATCATGGATCATCAAATCCAAAATGACCGACACCTCTGTCCCTCTTGGCTGAAAAGCTGCCAGTCGGTGTCCTTCTATGAACATTGGGTTTAATTGCATTTCGCCCAGCGCTGTAAAGGCTGGATTGAAACGCTCTACGTGTCCTACCTGCACTTTAACCCCGTGTTTTAAAGTCAGCGATATAAGCTTTTTGCCTTCTTCAACCGTTTGTGTTACAGGTTTTTCAATGAAAGTATGCTTTCCTGCTTTAATCGCTTTAGCTGCTAATGCATAGTGAAAGGTAGTTGGCGTTACGATATCCACCGCATCTACCTCTGCCAATAATTTTGCCAGGGATTTATACCGTTTAGCTCCATATTGCGCAATGGCGCTTTCAGCATTTCGATCGTCCGGATCATAAAACCCGGCCAATTCCCAGCATGGAGTGGCCTGAATACATTTAAGGTGAATTTTGCCGAGATGCCCGGCGCCCAGCAGTGCGATCCTCATTTATGGTGAATGAGTGAATGATTAAAGTATGTAATGAGTGTGTTATCTGAGAGATGCGTTGATGTTTTCCAGGACGCTTGCGCCTGGGCTTAGGGTTTCTTTTTTAAGCGCATTGAGCGGGGTTGTTGTCGTATTCAGCAAGCTGTGAAGATCACGGGTTTCAGGCTCAATGAATATCAAACCAGTTAATATTTCTCCACTTGCCTTGGCATGATAAAGTTTGTTTACTGCAGAATGCCGATCCCGAGGGTTGAAATCAGGGGAAAGTTTGTTCAGGTAAATGGTAGATCCATCATGTAATTGTACTGCAACGGTATCGCCTTCAGCATACTCCGTGGTAATTTCTTCCATAATGGGCACAAAATCTACGGCTGCAGTAGCTTCAATATGCTCCCGGGTGTAGTCGTATGACTTAGTTGAGCCAACATTGTTGTTAAAGGTTACACATGGAGAAACAACATCGATCAGGGCAAATCCCGGGTGCGACATAGCCGCTTTGATCAACGGAATAAGTTGGTCTTTGTCTCCGGAGAAGCTGCGTGCAATAAATGTAGCCCCTAACTCCAATGCAAGTCCGGCCATGTCAATGGCCTGATACATATTGGCAGCCCCGGTTTTATTAATGGAACCAAAATCTGCAGTGGCAGAATCCTGGCCTTTGGTAAGTCCGTAGCAACCATTGTTCATGATGATGTACGTGATATTCAGGTTTCTACGAATGGCATGTACAAACTGTCCCATACCAATAGAGGCAGAATCACCATCTCCTGAAACGCCTATATACATCAAGTCCCTGTTGGCCAGATACGCCCCGGTAGCCACGGATGGCATCCGCCCGTGAACCGAATTAAATCCATGAGAATTGGCCAGGAAATAGGTTGGTGTTTTAGAGGAGCAACCGATACCGGAAAGCTTGGCTACTTTATGCGGCTCCACGGCCATTTCAAAGCAGGCCTGGATAATGGCTCCACTCACCGAATCATGACCACAGCCGGCACAAAGTGTAGATAGTGCGCCTTCATAGAATTTTTTGGTATACCCCAACGCATTTTTAGGCGATTCCGGGTGGCGAAAAACAGGACGAACGAATGTCATAATAAATCAAGTCTAATGGTATTCAAGGGTGTTAGACAATTCGTGGAAAGTTATTGGAAACGATCAGAATGAAACATACAAGATTCATTATTCGCTAACCTCTGATTCACTCGGTTCACCAGGCTCATGTTCCACGAATGCCGGTTTTAGTTTGCCTACCAAATGTTCATATATTTTTTGACGGATCACATCTGCTGTGATCGGAAAACCGTCATAGTTCAGAATAGAAGTGAGTTTTGCAGGATTAGCATTTAACTCATTTATAATCAATGATTTGAACTGGGCATCCCTGTTTTGTTCAACAATGAATACCCGTTGGTGGTTATCAATGAATTGTCTTACTTCCTCATTAAAAGGGAATGCCTTCACGCGCAAACAATCCAGGGTAATGCCCTGATTTTCCAGAAGGTCTTTGGCTTCAATAGCTGCGTAGGTGGTAGTGCCGAAAAACAGCATTCCAAACGCGCTTTGTTTCTCCTTTTGATATATTTCCGGACCTGGTACATGTGCTTTGGCAGTTTCCCATTTTTTAACCAAGCGATCCATGTTCCGCACATAGGCCGGACCTTCTTCTGTATAGGCTGCATATTCATCGCGGGATGTGCCCCGGGTGAAAAATGAACCTTTGGTAGGGTGGGTGCCTGGAATGGTTCTGTAAGGAATTCCATCTCCGTCTATGTCGAGATAACGGCCAAAGCGCTCCGCCATATTTTCCAGTTGTTCCGCATTAAAAACTTTGCCACGATCATAAGGCTTTTCATGATCCCATTTCAGCGGAGGCGACATGTTTTCGTTCATGCCCAAATCCAGGTCGGTCATGACCAGGACAGGGGTTTGCAAACGCTCGGCAAGGTCAAAGGCATCTCCCATCATCGTAAAGCATTCCGCCGGTGTGCTTGGGAAAAGAAGCACTTGTTTGGTGTCGCCATGGGAAGCATAGGCTGCTATAAGCAAGTCGGATTGTTGTGTACGGGTAGGCATGCCGGTACTAGGGCCGCCCCGCTGAACATCTACCAGCACTGTAGGGATTTCGGCAAAATAAGCCAGACCTAAAAACTCGCTCATGAGAGATACACCCGGTCCGCTGGTGGCCGTAAAGGATCTCGCTCCATTCCAATTGGCGCCGATCACCATACCAATAGCTGCAAGTTCATCTTCTGCCTGAACAATGGCGAAGTTATTTTGCCCTGTATCAGGATCAATCCGATATTTTTTGGCGTATTTGCCAAAGGCATCTGCCAGCGACGTGGAGGGAGTAATGGGATACCAGGATAGTACTGTGGCGCCGGCATATACTGCTCCCAACCCGCAAGCAGAATTGCCATCCATCATGATCCAGTCCTTGACCAGATCTCTTCGCTCTACTCGATGTTCCGGAAATGGACAGGTGAAATGGTCAAACGCATATTGCCGTCCCATTTCCATGGCATCATAGTTGGCAGTTACCAATTTTTCTTTGCCTTTGAATTTTTGCTGAATGATGCCTTGAAGCACCTCGATTTCAATATCCAGCAATGCCGACAAGGCCCCTACATAAACCATGTTCTTCAACAATTGCCGTTGGCGTGGATCCGCGAATTTATCCATGCACATTTGCATCATTGGAATGCCGAGGTAGTGGATGTCATCACGGATGAAGTCCTTGTACAATTCCTTGGTGCTGTCGTAAATAAAATATCCTCCAGGTTTTACATTCGCAATGTCTTTGGGCATGGATTGTGGATTTACACTAAGCATAATATCCACACCCTCCCGGCGACCCAGGTATCCTTTTTCATTCACTCTTACTTCATACCAGGTAGGTAAGCCCTGAATATTTGAAGGGAATATGTTTTTAGGTGAAACTGGTATACCCATACGAAAAATGGCCTTGGCAAACATATCGTTTGCGCTGGCAGAGCCAGTTCCATTTACGTTGGCAAAGCGGATAACAAAGTCGTTGAGCACAATTAGTCAGGCATGAAAGGTGTAAAAAAAGAAAAGTAGCCGGAACCTTTTATAACGGCTTTTGCTCACTTTTCAGGATTTGCAGCGCAATAATAAACAAAGCGCCGAAAGTAATGGAAACATCCGCAAAATTGAATATCCCGGTCTTGAAAAAACCAATGTTGATATACAAAAAGTCAGTCACAGAACCATAGGCGATCCGATCTAAAATATTCCCTATGCCTCCGCCAATGATGCAGCAGATCCCCAAAGCCATTCCCATTGTTATGTTCGATAAAAACAGCCAGATCCCTAAACAAAGCATCATACATGCCGGCAGAACATGGAGCAAAATGGTTTTGGTCCAGGGAGCCCAATCGTCGCCCATGCTTAAAAAGGCGCCGGTATTTTCTACCTTGGTAAGTAAAAAATGCTCACCTGCAATCTGAATTTGCTCATGGTACGCCACGTGTTCCCTGACCATGGATTTAGAGACCTGATCGCAGCCTATATTGATGGCAATAAAGGCTATGAATACCAGGTATTTTAACAACAGGAATCTTTTCATGAAAGTCGTGGTCTATTGTTTCATCAATTTCCTGGAAAACATACCCAATCCGGTTTGAATTTGCAGGTAGTAAACTCCTTTTGGCAATTGCGATAGATCAATGGGCAGTAAAACCCGATCCTGGTTCAGGTTTTGCACCCAAACCTGTTTGTTGCTGGAGTCAATTAATGTCAACTGTAAGGCTGTAGTTTGTGCTAAAGTTAATTCCAGTAGCACTTGATCCTGTGCAGGATTAGGGGCCAACTTAAAGGATCGTACAAAGGATGGGAGTGTAGTACCAGAGATCACCACGTTCACGGTTTCTGAAGCAGAACAACCCACCATATCCGTCACTACTGCCGTGTAAGAACCGCTGTTTTGAGCAATAAATGGGTTGCCTGTTCCTACCGGATCTGTTCCATTATTAAAATACCAATCAACTTGCGCAGTTGGAGGCGTAAAACTGGCCGTAATGGTATCGCTGCTAACATTCAAAAGGAGGGTAGGATTGGGAAATACAGTAACCAGAACAGGTGCAGAAAACGCTGAGGTACAGTGTAAAGTGATGGCTTTTACCTCGTAGATTCCGGTAGTCGTAGCTACAAATGTTCCATTGGGAGATCCCAATAATGGACTTCCATTAAAATGCCACTGATAAGCAACACCCTCCGGAGGTGGCGGGAGGTTGAAGTTGATCTGTTGTCCAACGCACACCACGGTGTCAATGGTGGTCAGTACCGGAACAGGAGGTGTTGCATTAGCAATGTCAAAAGTATCTAGCCGAATACAGTTATTGCCATCTTTTACCTGAACATGGTAAATGCCCGGCAGAAGGCCTGTTAGATTTTGCGTGGTGGCGCCGGTAGACCAGGTATAGGTCACATTACCACTGGTACCGGTGGTTTGAAGGGTGATCTCACCTGTTGGCGTGTCTTCACATACTTTTTCAGTTGCAGTGCCAGTAATCTGAAAATTGGAGCACAATTCTCTTACCCGTTGAACCCTGCCGGATGACAAAAGGGTAACATATAATTCACCGTTTTTGTCTTCCCCAAAGGAGCTAAACTCATACCCCCCGAAATTACCTAAAACATTGGTGGTAAAGGTGCCATTAGCATTCCGACGGGAATACCACCAACGGCCACTGCAATAGTCGGCAAACAAATAACAGCCATAAATTTCCGGGAACTGACTGCCTCTGTAAACAAATCCCCCTGTAACCGAGCAACCATTCCCTCCGGAGTGGTTATACTCGAAAAACGGACTTTCGTAAGCATTTGCTGGTTGGCACCCGGAGGTATTGTATGCGTGAAGCCCTTCATAACAACGCCAGCCATAATTCCTGCCGCCAACGCCTGCGGGTTCAAAATTGACCTCCTCGTAAATGTTTTGGCCAACATCGGCAATCCACATGTCACCTGTTAATTTATCAAAGGAAAAGCGCCATGCGTTTCGCCAGCCGAGCGACCAAATTTCAGGAAGATATGCTGAATTTCCAACAAATGGGTTGTCTGCCGGAACAGCATATGGTTGTGCCACGGCACTGTTATTAACGTCAATGCGGAGGATTTTGCCCAACCAGGTGCTTTTTTTCTGACCATTATCCTGTGGGTCACCACCGCTGCCGCCATCGCCTAATGAGATGTATAAATAACCGTCAGGGCCAAATTTGATACACCCGCCATTGTGATTCCAGTATGGCTGGTCCTGTTCCAAAATGGTTAGTTCTGAATTGGGATCTGCCTCATTCGGGTTATTGGGCTTAACCGAAAAGCGGGATACCCGGGTATCGCCACCGTTATTTTTCGTGTAATTGACGAAAAAATATCCGTTTTCGGCATAATTGGGATGGAAGGCCAGGCCAAGCAGGCCTTGTTCATTTTGAGCGGAATTAACCCTTGGATCAATATTAAGGAAAGTGTCCAGACGGTTACCCAGGCTGTCAAGCACCCAAATTACGCCATCGCGTTCCACCACAAACAACCGGCTGTCGCCGCAATGTGTTAGATCAAGTGGCAAGTCAAAGCCGGTTGCCAGGTTGACCAGTTGAATTTTGGGTTGAGCAAATAGTGCCAGCGGGAGTGCAAGCAAAAAAAGTAAAATTGTTTTTTTCATGGGAACCTAACAGTTAAGATGAGTGGATTAGTTTGGGTTTATGAGGGTTTATGGGGTCTATGGGTTTATGTATCCCGGAATGATATTCCGGGAAGGTTTAGGGGTTTATGGGTGGGCTTAGTAAGCAGCGGGTTTATCTTCAGCTGCAAAACGGATTACTTCTTCCACGTATTGCCGGTGGTTTGCCAACCGTGGTACTTTGTTTTGGTTGCCAAATTTGCCACGGGCACGCATCCATCTGATAAAGGTGCCTCTGGGTACCGGGTTTAGCCTCAGGCGATCAAGTGCCATTCCTTTATATCTTTTGGCTTCATAATCAGAGTTGATTTTTTGTAATGACTCATCCAAAACCTGATTGAACCGTTCAAGATCTGCAGGTTCTTTTTCAAACTCTACGACCCATTCGTGTCCTCCCCGACTTTTCTCTGCACTAAAATATACAGGTGCCGCGGTATATTCAGTTACAGATGCGTTCAATTGGCGGCATGTTTCAGCAAGCGCTTTGTCTGCATCGCCTACCATAACTTCTTCTCCGAAAGCATTGATGAATTGTTTAGTCCGGCCGGTAATTCTGCAACAGAATGGGTATCGCCGGGTAAAAGTGACGGTATCTCCCAAAAGATACCGGAACAATCCGTTGTTGGCAGATATCATCACTGCATAATTTTCTCCAATCACTATGTCCTGTAAAGTAACCGTTTTAGGATGGTCTTTATCCCATTCTGAGGTAGGGACGAACTCGTAAAAAACACCATTGTCTGCCAGCAATAACAGGTCGTTTTGGCTTAAGTCGCATTGAACGCCAAAGAAACCTTCGGACGCATTATAAATTTCCTGGTAGGAAAACTGGTCGCTTGGAATCAACTCTTTAAAGGTTGCCCTGTAGGGCTCAAAACCTACGCCCCCGTGCATATAAGCCTGGAGATGCGGCCATACTTCCAGCATGTTTGATTTACCTGTTTTTTCCAAAATCATTCGGAATAAAACGATCAGCCAGGTTGGCACTCCGCTGAACAGACAGATATCCTTTTGTTTACTGGTAATCTCCGCGATCCTTTGAAGTTTTTCTTCAAAGTTGGGCATCAAATTAGTTTGCGTGTCAGGCGTATACATCAATCGCCCAATGGTGGGCATATGCTTTACCAGAATAGCACTTACATCTCCAAACCGGGTTTTAGGATATTCCGGTAATGCTTGAAAACTTCCGGGAACCGCTAGATGCTTGTACCGAAAGGCCTGCATATCGGGTTTGTTATGATATAACAGGGTTATGGTATCCCAGGCGCCAGCAATATGGCAATTGAAAATATTCCCGTAAGGAACCGGTATGAATTTGCTCTTGTCGCTGGTGGTTCCGCTACTTTTAGAATACCAATTGATCTCGCCTGGCCACAATACATTGCGCTCCCCGCGCATCATTCTGGCAATATCATTCTTATAGGCTTCATAGTCCTGAGCCGGTACCGCCCGGGCGAATTGTTCTGCATTACGAATGTCTCCAAATCCCCAACGTTTACCTTGCTCGGTTTCCCTTGCCCGATCCAATATTCTCCGCAGCCATCTTTCCTGTGCTTCTTCCGGATGTAACATATACCGCTCAATGCGTTTCATACGCCTTGAGAGATATTGTTTTACAACCAGATTGAACAATGCATTCATAATTCTAATGGCGAAGATAATGATTGGGATTTGAATTAAAAAGACAGAGCGGAAAGCAATTTACGATAAGCGGTTGAATCCTCCTGATTAAAGGATGCTTTTAAGAAAGGCTGGCAAGATTGAAAAACTTACAGAATATTTGCACATGCAATTGGCCCGACATAAAGATTTTGATTCCTTTCTGGATGATTTAACTCCCACAGAGCGAACTATATGCCTGTTTTTGAAGCAGTTAATTCAACAAAACTTTCCGGAACTAACCGTCACCTGGGGATATGGCGTTCCGTATTTCAAAGGGCGAAAACGCATCTTTTTTCTGTATCCGGCCTCAATGCCCTACAGTGGTATCCAGGAAGGCGTAAATCTCGGGTTCACCCGCGGATACCAACTTTCCAATGACCATGGCCTTATCCAGATGGGGCAAAGAAAGGAAGTTGGCTATATCTGCCTGACCAATGTTTCGAGCGTTTCATCTGAACAACTACTCGAAATACTCCACGAAGCCATTCTCCTGGATGGGATGTAACAAATCTACAAATATTGCGCCCTTAAAGGGGCTTTGAAATTTCCATAACCCTTCAAGCTCATCTGCCTCCAATCATGCAACCCGATATCCTTATTCGTCCCGCTACTGAAGCCGATATCCCATTCATTCATAGTTTAGTGTATGAACTGGCTGTCTATGAAAAAGAACCTGAAGCGGTCTTTACTACCCCGCAGGAATATTTGGAAGATTTTCGCAACGGGTTGTTTGAATGCAGGGTTGCCGAAGTTGACGGCAATGTGGTGGGAATGACCCTCTTTTTTATGGCCTACTCTTCCTGGAAAGGTAAAATGTTGTACCTCGACGATTTTGTAGTCAATGAAGCCTATCGGGGACTAGGTGTGGGGCAGATGTTATACGACAATTTCATTGCAGAAGGCAAAAACCGGGGTTGCCGACTGGTCAAATGGCAGGTGTTGGACTGGAACGAGCCAGCCATCCGTTTTTACAAACGAAATAATGCCATCATTGAAACCGGTTGGTGGAATGTGAAGAAGTTTTTGTTTGA
>JBIKUE010000044.1:0-36952 GCA_044347755.1 Saprospiraceae bacterium | reverse complement strand
CGGCAGCTGCCGGATATGCACGGTTGCGCCCTCTTTTGACGATGTGACTGAAAAAGAGCGCATTTCCCTGCCGGTAGAGTCAAAAATCTGGAGCGTTTCAATGGCGGATTCTGTTTGAAGGTGGAGGATTTCGCCGGCGGGATTGGGATAGAGCACCCCAAAGGGACTATTTTCAGGTTCCTGAACAGCCACGGTCATTTTCAATTGCATATTGTCAATGATCATTTCAGTATAACCGGGGACTTCTAAGAGTTCATAATTATTCTTTGCCCAAATTTCAATTAAAAGAGTATCCAGACCAACCTGATCAATGGGCAAAGTAACTTGTACAACCCCACTGGTAGCTGATGTGGCTTTCCAACTGCCAATTTTTTCAAAAAGAGCATTCGCCGAAATCCATTGTTTGACGCGAATGATTACCTCTCCGTTCGTATCTACGGTGTCAATTTTAACGGATGCGGTCAGGTATTTATATACTTCAGTGGGTACAAATTTGACGTGGGCACATCCATTGCCAGTGGCATTGCCTCCAACATCCTTTGCGGTGCTGGATATTTTCAAGGAATAATTACCTTGTATTGCATTCATCGTTTTGGCAACTGGAAAGTAACCAACATAATAATTGTTCGTTTCCCAATTTACCGGGTTTTCGATGCTGTCAACAGTCTGCCATTCTTCAAAGTTACCGTTTGGGATTTGGGCAAAACTGGCTGATACAACCAAACAAAAAGAAAACAAACCGAGTACTTGTTTAATGCTGTTGTTAGAACTGGACATAGCTGTAGTTTGTTAAATGACAGAATCGGTTCGCGTCCAATTCAGTTGGATATTGTTAATATTTCTCGATTTCGGCTTTGAATTTACCGTTCAAAAAGTTAATACGTTCAGAATACAAAACGCCGTTTGTTCCTTGTTCCTTCATTTTAAGGTGTATCTCAAACCGGCCCTCAACTTCCCAATCTTCCAGGTCAAGGCGGGTGATTTCAATGTGGCTTGCGCACTTAGTGTCTGTATCCCATAAACCGTCCGAAACATCTCCGTCGTCCCAGGATCTACTGTAGACGCCAAAACTTTTTTCTGGGTCTTGCGCCCAATCGATATAATCAAAAATTGGGAAAATACCAATATGAAGAGGAATATAACCAAACTCGAGAGATTCTCTTAGCAAGAGCTCCTCAAAATACGGTTGATAAGTATTAAATCTGAATATTAATGTAGAGTCAGCAATATATACTTCACAATTACCTGTCCACGGAATTTCTCCCAAACCCGGCACTTCCTTAACAGCCTCACATGAATAACAATTTTGAAGATATGCCAGTGGTTGCAAATCCACATTACTCTTGAAAGCGGATGTATCATCGCACCCTGTAAAGTTGGTCGAGATGGGACTGTTCACAGGGTTATCATTGAGCGGAATTGCCTGTCTGAGCCCGATGTCTTTTCGACACCCGCTTAGCAAAGCCAATACTACAACTAAGAATGGAAAAGTTGATTTCATTGCGCTGTCTTTTGTTTGATTTGAAACGAAATGCGGTCACCCCCGAATCCGGGAATGACCGCATTGTCTATTCAAAAAATCAAGCTCAATTATCACTCGCCCCAGGCTCACCAGCCCCCAGCGGCAAGGATTTATCACCGGGATTGAGTGCCTTGGTCTCATTGGCGTAAGCAATCACTACGCCATCCTTGGCTTCATTCAGGGAAGCCATCAGGGATACGCCTTCAGCCGGATTTTCATTCAAAATGAACTCCGCCAGCGGATCTTCCACGTATTTCTGGATGGCACGGTGCAACGGACGGGCGCCAAATTGCGGGTCGTAACCTTTCTCCGCCACAAAATCCTTTGCTTCATCGCTGAGCGACAATTCGAATTTCATGTTGTTCAGGCGTTTAGTCAGACCGGCCAGGGCATTGTCGATGATCTTGAATATCTCCGGTTTACCCAGGGAGTTGAACACCATTACATCGTCAATACGGTTCAGGAATTCCGGAGAGAAGGTTTTGCGCAAAGCGTTCTGAATGACCGTTTTGGCATTATCCTCAGCAGCATCCTGACGCGCCTGGGTAGCAAAACCTACCCCCTGACCGAAGTCTTTCAACTGACGAACTCCGATATTGGAGGTCATGATGATAAGGGTATTCTTGAAGTCCACCTTTCGGCCCATACCGTCGGTTAGCTGACCATCGTCAAGCACCTGAAGCAGGATGTTGAACACATCCGGGTGTGCTTTTTCAATTTCGTCGAGCAGCACTACAGAGTAAGGCTTGCGGCGTACTTTTTCTGTTAACTGACCGCCTTCCTCATAACCTACGTATCCGGGAGGCGCGCCAATGAGTCGGCTCACCGTGAATTTTTCCATGTATTCGCTCATGTCAATCCGGATGAGGTTATCATCAGAATCGAACAGGTAGCGTGCCAGGGCGCGGGCGAGTTCTGTTTTACCCACACCGGTTGGGCCGAGGAATATGAAGGAGCCAATCGGCTTCTTTGGATCTTTCAGACCAACGCGGTTGCGCTGAATAGCCTTTGAGATCTTGATGATGCTTTCATCCTGACCGATGACCATTTTCTTGAGGTCGTCAGACATCTGAACGAGTTTTTTACTCTCGCTCTGACCCACTTTACGCACCGGAATACCGGTCATCATGGCCACAATTTCAGCAATTTCCTCTTCGCCTACGGGGTAACGTGCTACTTTGCTTTCTTCTTCCCATTGTGCTTTGGCAAAATCCAGCTGGCGCACCTGACGGCTTTCCAGATCTCTCAGATTGGCAGCATCTTCGTAGTTCTGGTTTTTTACTGCGAAGTTTTTGCGCTCCCGAATGGCTTCGATCTCTTTTTCCAGCTCCTCAATGTGGGCAGGCACTACGATATTTTTCAGGTGTACACGCGCGCCTACCTCATCCAGCACGTCAATGGCTTTGTCGGGCAGGAAACGATCTGTGATATACCGATCGCTCAGGCGCACACAGGCCACGATGGCATCGTCGGAGTAGCTCACATTGTGGAACTCCTCGTATTTGGGCTGGATGTTGCGCAGGATATGAATGGTTTCTTCCTGAGTTGGCGGATCCACCACTACTTTCTGGAAGCGCCGATCGAGGGCGCCGTCTTTTTCAATGTATTGACGGTATTCATCGAGCGTGCTGGCGCCAATGCACTGGAGTTCGCCGCGTGCAAGGGCCGGCTTGAAGATGTTGGAAGCATCCAGGCTACCGGAAGCGCCGCCGGCACCCACAAGGGTGTGAATCTCGTCGATGAACAGGATCACATCGCGGTTCTTTTCAAGTTCCGTCATGATGGCCTTGATGCGCTCCTCAAACTGACCGCGGTATTTGGTTCCGGCCACGAGAGCGGCCAGATCGAGCATAACCACACGTTTGTTGTGCAGGGTACGGCTCACCTTTTTCTGCATGATACGCAGCGCGAGGCCTTCTACTATAGCTGTTTTACCAACGCCAGGTTCTCCAATGAGTACCGGGTTGTTTTTCTTACGGCGACTCAGGATTTGGCTAACACGTTCAATTTCGCGTTCTCGTCCAATGATAGGATCCAGTTTGCCCTCTTCCGCAAGTTTGGTAAAGTCGCGGCCGAAGTTATCCAGTACCGGAGTCCGGCTCTTTTCCTGACGTTTTTGTGAGGGCGACTGAAAAGCGCCACGGTCATCATCAAACTCGCCTTCGGATTGAGCCTGGATTTTGGGTTGAGCCAGGTCCTGTTCAGAACGTACATATTCCAGTTCCTTTTTGAAGGAATCATAATCTACATCGTATTCATTCAGCAGCTTGGTGCTGCCGATATCTGAATACTTCAACATAGCCAGCATCAGATGCTCCGGATGAACTTCTTCTGTTTTGTTCATTTTGGCCTCCACAAATGTGGCTTTCAGTACCCGTTGCACCTGCGTGGTCATAGCACATTCTCCGACGTACAAATTCTCGGCAGGTGGATAATTGGAATACCTTGGAATGGAGCGTTCAACGCGTTTTTTAAGGTCATTCACATCAACCAGAAGCGAATCCAGCACACGTACAGGCAAACTATCGCGCTCCGCGATGATGCCCAGAAGTAAATGTTCTGTGCCAACATAATCATGTCCCAGACGCTTTGCCTCCTGGCCGCTCTGGTTGATGATTTGTTTGACGACCGGAGAGAATTTATTATTCATAATATCAGGTGGTCAGCAAAGCAAAAAGGTTTCTGCTTTGGATTTTTCAGGATCTTTTATTTCGTGCGACAATTTTATGTCTTTTATGATAAACAAGGCAAGTATTTACCCTATACTTTAACATTTATTTCCGACTTGGGTTCAGCAAGCCCTGTTCCAAAAGACATTTGCAACCTTACAAGTCAAAAACCCAGCCGATTACCCAAAAACTGACAAGCCGTCAGGTCGTGAAATTTTTATTGCAAAAAACCACGTAACCCTTACATTTGCCTTCCCAACAACTGCTTGAATGTAGTTGTTCAATCATTCAAATCTTGACATTCAGCCTACTATGAAATATCAGATTGATAAACAGGAGCAGTATTCCGTATTGACGCTACACGAGGAGAACCTGAACTCCACCATTGCTCCTCAGTTAAAAAGCGACCTGATTTTGCTTTCCCAGGAAGGTGTTCGCAATTTTATACTGGATCTTACCAATGTAAAATATGTGGACAGCAGCGGTTTGTCGGCCATTCTGACAGGTCACCGTATCTGGAAAGGGATCGGATCCTTTGTTTTGGCAGGAGAACTTCACCCTACTGTCACCAAACTCATTGAGATTTCCCGTCTGGAAACCATCCTTACCATCATCCCAACAGTCAGTGAAGCTATTGACTATGTCATGATGGAAGAACTGGAACGTCAGTTAGACGAGGAATAAGAAGGCGCATAGCACGTTGACGCGAAGGCACAAAGCACGTTGACACGAAGGCAAAAAGACACGAAGGCAAAAAGGGGTTATTTGGCTGCGCCAAATAACCCCTTATCATTTTTGTTTGGCCGAAGGCCGAACCTTAGAGCCTTTGCGACTTTGTGCCTTCGTGTCAACATGCTTTGCGCCTTTCACTTACATGTTGGCGATGATTTCGGAACCGAACTCGGAGCACTTGAGTTTGGTAGCGCCTTTCATGAGGCGTTCAAAATCATAGGTCACGCGTTTTTTGCGAATGCTGCGTTCGATACCTTTTACGATCAATTTGGCAGCCTTGTCCCATCCCAAATATTCAAACATCATCACACCGGAAAGAATAACGGAAGACGGATTTACTACGTCTTTACCTGCATATTTGGGAGCAGTACCATGAGTAGCTTCAAAAATAGCGTGTCCGGACAAGTAATTGATGTTGGCGCCTGGCGCGATACCGATACCACCAACCTGCGCAGCCAGTGCATCGGAGAGGTAGTCGCCATTCAGATTGAGTGTAGCTACTACGTCATATTCAGCCGGTCGGAGCAAAATTTGCTGAAGGAAGGCGTCAGCGATGCTGTCTTTAACCAGCATTTTGCCGGCAGCGAGTGCATCAGCTTGTGCTTTATTGGCAGCGTCTTCCCCTTTATCAGCCTTGATCCGGTCATATTCAGCCCAGGTAAATACGCGGTCACCGTATTCGCGTTCAGCCAGTTCGTAGCCCCAATCTTTGAATTTACCTTCGGTAAACTTCATGATGTTGCCCTTGTGTACCAGTGTTAGAGATTTCCGGTTGTATTTGAAAGCATATTCCAGAGATGCCCGAACCAAACGTTCTGTGCCTTCTTTAGACACCGGCTTGATACCGATACTGGAAGATTTGGGGAAACGGATCTTTTTCACGCCCATTTCATTCTGAAGGAACGCGATCACCTTATCGGCCTCCGGAGTTCCGGTCAGGTATTCGATACCGGCATATATGTCTTCGGTGTTTTCCCGGAAAATGACCATGTCAACCAGACCTGGCTCTTTCACCGGACTTGGAACACCTTTAAACCACCGCACCGGGCGAACACAGGCATAAAGATCGAGTTGTTGACGAAGGGCTACATTCAGGGAACGGATTCCACCGCCTACTGGCGTGGTAAGCGGGCCTTTGATAGCTACTTTATATTCGTCAATCACCTTTAGGGTTTCATCGGGCAACCAGCTTCCTGTTTTATTGAAAGCCTTTTCGCCGGCGAGTACTTCTTTCCAAACAATTTTTTTCTTGCCTTTGTAGGCTTTTTCAACTGCGGCATCCAGCACCCTGACGGAGGCAGCCCAGATATCTGCGCCTGTGCCGTCGCCTTCAATGAATGGAATGACTGGATCGTTGGGAACTTTTAGTTTACCCCTTTTAATCGTAATAGCAGAACCTTGCATTGTCTTGAAAATGAGAATTTAATGATCCGGTTTTCTGGGACTTTCCGGAATTTTTCCGGGGAGCGCGAAGGTATTAATATTGTGTGAAAACAGGGGGGGCTAAGAGGGGGAAATTCCTTTATTTAGAGCAATTTTGGGGAAGATTTTTGAAAAAAGAGAAGATATGCCTTGTTTTTTCAAAACCATTTCTACCTTTGCCTTAGGTTGATTCAGTTTTTAGCCCTTTCTGGAGTTCTTCTTTTGTAATCTCTCCCGTGAACAAACTCCGCCACTAAATCAGCCTTTTGCCACACCAAACCCCGGCAAAAACCAAAACTTAATCATACTTCACACACAGCAAACTCTTGTGGCAGGAGCGCAGGTTTATCCTTGTATTTGGTGAACCGCGAGCTGGAAATTTTTAGACATGACCGACACACAACCTTTCAGTCGAAGCCTCAAAAAAATCCTTTTCCACCGCCAATCGGCCTTTCTTTTAATTCTTGTTAGTGCTTTTGCAGTCTCTGCATTTAAGCCTATCAAACCAAGCCCATCCCGTGCTGAGGATGCTGCGATCATGCAATTTCGCAGTGAAGTCATCGGCTACGCACAAAATTTTCTGGGCCTCCGCTATCGTTCCGCCGGCCATTCACCCAAAACAGGGTTTGATTGCTCCGGTTTTACCAACTTTATTTTGGATGAGTTTGGGGTAAAAGTATCTACCTCTTCCTTTACGCAATCCCGGCAGGGCCTTAAAGTCTCGCTTAATGATGTTTTGCCCGGTGATTTGATCTTTTTCGGTGGCCGCGGCCGTATCCAACATGTGGCTATGGTGATCGAAAAGACCGCAGAAGGCATCTTCTGCGTCCACAGTACCTGCACACGTGGCATTGTTGTAGAAAATATTTCAACTTCCAAATACTGGAAACCTAAAATCCTATTCGCAAGAGATGTGATCTCAGCACAGGCGGGCTAAGCTATTTAGAACAGCCGCATCAAAGCAAAACGAATTCCAGTTTGGAAAAAGGGTTGCCCTCACCAAGGCAACCCTTTCTGTTTTTATACTGTGATTAGCTTGATTTTGATGATTTGATTGATGTTAATGCCTGATTTCAAAATGATTTAAAGTCAACCTCGATCAAAACCACTCAGCGTTGACTAGATTGTATACCTTTCAAAGGTTTTTTTGCTAAAATTGCCACAACCTATTGTGGTTGTTCCAAAACCCAAAGTATCTTTGCCTAAGTTTCTGCAAGCGGAAGTTTTTGGCAATACATTCAATCTCAAGCCGAATTAGCTCAGCGGTAGAGCAGCTGATTCGTAATCAGCAGGTCGAGGGTTCAAATCCCTTGTTCGGCTCAAAAATGAAAAGCATTGGGCTTTTGCATTTCCGGGATGTAGCGCAGCCCGGTAGCGCGCGTCGTTCGGGACGACGAGGTCGCTGGTTCGAATCCAGTCATCCCGACTTCGTTTTAATCCTCTGACTATTCCCGAAAAATATGGCCGTCAGCATGACGGCCTTTTTTATTTTTATTGCAGACACACTCCGATTAATATGTTACAACTCATTGATACCCACGCACATCTTTACTCCGGAAAATTCGAAGTTGACCGCCCGGAAATGGTTAAACGTGCCATTTCAGCCGGCGTGATCCGGATGTACCTGCCTAATATAGATGCATCCTCTATAGAAGGGATGCTGTCGCTGGAAGCTGCTTTCCCGGAACATTGCTTCGCAATGATGGGTTTGCATCCATCTTCCGTTCAACCTGATACCTATGAAACAGAGATGCAAATAGTGGAAAAATGGCTGGGAGAACGCCAATGGTCCGGCATTGGCGAAACCGGGATAGATTTGTATTGGGACAAAACCACCCTGAATATTCAACAACAATGTTTTGCCCGGCAATGCGAATGGGCCAAAGACCTGCATCGCCCCATTATTATTCATAGCAGGGAAGCCAATCGTGAAGCCCTGGAGGTAGTAAAAAATGCCCAGGATGGCCGATTACGGGGTATTTTCCATTGCTTTTCAGGAAGCCTGGAAGAAGCCAGAGAAATGATCGATTTGGGCTTTATGCTTGGAATAGGCGGAACCCTAACTTATCCGAAATCAGAACTCCCTAATATACTGCGTGAGATACCGCTGCAGCATATCGTACTTGAAACGGATGCCCCTTACCTCCCACCGGTTCCCAACCGTGGAAAAAGGAATGAAAGTTCCTTTATCAAATTTACCGCGGAAGCCCTTTCTGAAGCCAAAGTGTTACCCTTGGCCGAAATTGCCCGAACCACTACCGCAAATGCCCTCCGGATGTTCGCTTAGGGTCACTTGAAAAAACTTAAAACAAAATTTGCAAATTTTAAAACAAAGCGTATATTTGCAACCCTGAATGAATTCCTGGTTTTATATGGCAAAACCCCGTAGAAGACTTTCCGCTTCCACGATGCATCCTTTTTTTGACCAACCTCTTTTTAACCAGTGAATCTACAAGTTGCAGCCATTGCCCTCAAGAAGTATTTCGGTTACGATCATTTCAGACCACTTCAGGCAGAAATCATTCAAAATGTATTTGACAAAAAGGACACCCTGGTACTCATGCCTACCGGGGGAGGTAAAAGCCTTTGCTTTCAGATCCCGGCTATTACCCAGGAAGGTGTAGCAGTAGTGGTAAGTCCGCTCATTGCGCTAATGAAAGATCAGGTGGAAAGTCTGAGCGCCAACGGTATCCCGGCAGCATTCATCAACAGCACCCTGAATCAGGATCAACAACGGAATGTAGAGAATGCGCTCCTGGCCGGCTATGTAAAACTTCTGTATGTAAGCCCGGAAAAACTGGTTTCTCAGACATTCCAGCCCTTGCTCAAACGGCTTAAAATCTCCCTTTTCGCTATTGATGAGGCCCATTGTATCTCATCCTGGGGACATGACTTTCGACCGGAGTATACTCAACTTCAATTTCTTAAAACCCAGTTTCCCGGAATCCCGCTCATTGCGCTCACTGCAACAGCCGATAAATTAACGCGCAAAGACATTGTAAGCCAGCTGGGCTTAACAGATCCGGCCATATTTATTGCTTCTTTTGACCGGCCAAATATTTCTCTTACCGTTCAGCCTGGGCAAAAACGCTTTGAACAAATTGTTGCGTTTCTCAAACAGCACCCCAATCAATCGGGCATCATTTATTGCCTGTCCAGAAAAGGTTGTGAAGGATTGTCAGATAAGCTGAATGAAAAGGGGTTTAAAACAGATTTTTATCACGCTGAAGTCCCCCCTTCGAAAAGGAGCAAGGTTCAGGAAGACTTTATCAACGATCGCACACCTATAATTTGTGCCACTATAGCATTTGGCATGGGCATCGATAAAAGTAATGTTCGGTTTGTCATACATTATAACCTGCCCAGGAATCTGGAAGGATATTATCAGGAAATTGGTCGGGCAGGCCGGGATGGCCTGGAATCAGATGCCCTATTATTTTTCAGCTATGGGGATCTAATATCCTATCGGGAGATGTTCGAACAAGGCGAAGCCAGTGCCGAGCAAAAAGATCTTAAGCTGGCCAAACTGGAGCGGATGTTTCAGTTCGCGGAAGCGCCCGTGTGCAGGAGAAAAACGGTTCTCAACTACTTTGGCGAGCCTTATGATGGGCAATGTGGCAATTGTGATGTTTGTAAAAATCCTCCGCGTCATTTTGATGGCACTGTCCCAGCACAAAAGGCACTTTCAGCAATCAGCAGAACCGGACAAAGAGTAGGCATGAGCCTCCTGGTAGATATTTTGCGTGGCAGTAACAGAAAAGAAGTACTGGACAATAAGTACCATCTAATTAAAACCTATGGCGCAGGCAAAGAATTTAGCAATAATGACTGGCTGTACCTGCTTTCTCAGATGCTGCATATTGGTCTGATAGAAATCGCTTACGATGACCACAATTGCCTGAGGGTCACACCGGAAGGCCAGAAGGTGCTTTTTGAAGGCAAGCAAATATCTCTTGCCATGCCTGAGCCCAAAAGCAAGCCAGGGGAAAAGATTTCCACACCCAAGGTGGTGGAAAAGAGCAAAACGCAGCTTCAAAGAGAAGAACTTCTTTCGCGGCTACACTTATTACGCAGAGATCTGGCCATACAGCATGGCATACCGCCTTACACCCTGTTTAGCGACGTTACCTTACAGCAAATGGTGGATGCACGCCCCTTATCAGATGCGGAAATGCTTGAAGTTGAGGGCGTAAGTGAACGCAAACTACAACTTTACGGAGACGCATTCCTCCGGGAGATCAGGCAGTTTGTGCTGGAAAAAACCCAGGCTGGAGAAAAGATCACCGGAAGCACGCACTACATCAGCTATCATATGTATCAACAGGGGAAGACCGTAGTGGAAATAGCTCAGGAACGCGGATTTAGTCCGCTCACCATTATGAATCACCTGGCTACCATGTATGAACGGGGGGAGTTACTGGATATTTCTCTGTGGCTAAGCCCAGAAACCTGCGACATCATCCAGGGAGCCCTTCCTATGTTTGAAGAGCCCTATCAGTTAAAACCCCTCTATGAGCATTTCTCAGAGCGGTTTAATTATGATGAAATCCGCTGGGCAATTGCGGATTACCGTAAGTCGGCTCACCGAACCCCCTAAAAAAGAAATGGCCCCAGAGCTCATTTGCCCCGGGACCCGATTCCCTTGTATAATCTCATGAAAATTTGCGAAGTCAGTGATCAATCTTGTGAACAGTGTACTTGACTTATTCTCTCTGATTGATGATACAAAGGTGCGGGTGTTTTCCTCTGCCCGAAAGGACAGCAAAAGGGTGTTTCTCACCCGGTAATATCAAGACGTTTTTCAGGTAAAATCAACTTAAATCATTCGTTTACAAGCGATTGCAACTAATCCTTCAAGACATATTCTTGCTCCTGACAAACAAAACTTACGCATACAGCACACAGAACCGCGTAGTGGTGACATTATGGTATAGACAAAAAAAAAACGCGGCGCTCGTTTGCGCCGCGTTCGGATTTCCCGTATATAATCTCATGAAAAGTTTCAAAACAGTGTGTCAATATCCTCTCGTTATTCGCTGTCTCTGTTGTTGTTTCCGTTTATTGACAGTACAAAAGTGCAGCAGTCACATCCAAGCCTCAAGGACAAAAATTGTTGTTTGTTGAAAAAACATTGCTAACCAAACCACCCAAAAAATAACATTTGACGCAGTAATTGGTTTTTATTAAACCCAAAAGACACCGCATTTGTTGAAAAAAAGTAGCAATTAATTCATGAATTAATTATTATTTTTTTTTTGAATCCCTCCAATAAACTGATTTGACCATTTTTTAGTTGCACAAAAAATGCAAATAATTTGTTGTTTCACCGGCATTTCACCAACAACCTCTTTTTTCACAACAAAAGGAGTGTACCTTTGAAGCCAGAATAATCATTTTGATTGAGTTTTACAGCCCATCCTCTCAACCTGTTATTAACATCTAACTTCCGATGAAAAGAATGCTACTTGCCTCTGCCCTTTCCGCCCTCTACCTTACCGTTACGGCCCAGATTACCGTTACCAACGCTACTTTCCCGGCAGCAGGCGACTCTCTGGTTTATGCTATCGATGAACTTCCTCTGGGCGTTAACCCCGCTACTGCACCTGGAGGGAACCAGGTTTGGGACTTTGGCGCGCTTCAAAAAGACACTACCTTTTCAGTAGTATACCGCCCTTCCAGTGCTGGCAGCCAGGTGGCTCAATTTCCTGGCTCAGAATTAGCCATATTGGCTCAAGGTGAGACCTATTTCAATGTGACAAATAATAGCTTTGAAGTAATGGGCTTCTCAGGCCAGGATCCTACAGGATTTGGACTAAACCTTACGGCAAGGTTTAACCCGTTTGTGAAGGAGCGATATGCACCTGTGAACTTTTTCGATATTAAACAAGGAACTTCGGATTTGAACCTGACTTTCCCAACTGATCAACCGCCTCTGGACAGTATTTTTTCCGGACTGCCCGTTAATATTGATTCAATGCGCGTAAGAATTTCCACCCAACGACTTGGTGTGGTGGATGGCTGGGGAACAGCACAGATCCCGGGAGGCACTTATCCGGTGCTTCGTGAAAAGCGTACGGAGTATACCACAACAGCTATTGATGTATACATTAACCTGGGTTTCTTTGGTCAGTGGGTTGACCTGGGTACCCTTATCGGCGGCGGCGGCGGTGGAGGCATTGGTGGTTTTATTGGTACGGACACAACAGTTACCTACAGGTTCCTTAGCAATACGGAAAAAGAAGAAATTGCTATTGCAACCATGAATAACGACCTTAGCTCCGTGGAAACAATCCGGTTTAAAAACCTCACCACTTCTCCCATTCTGGAACCAGTGATTGATTTTGCAGGCAGTATTCAGGCTTTCCCCAATCCTGCAGTGGAATGGGTACGTTTTGACTGCACCAATATCCCGGCTGGCGAATACACTTTGAAAATTTTCAACCTTCTGGGCAAACAAGTCTGGAAGAGAAATTACACGCTATCCGGCAACACCTCTTTCCGAATAGAGTTGGATAATTTCAAGAAGGGCACATACATCTATAGCCTGGTGGACAAAAACGGCAATTCAGTAGGCACTAAACGCCTGGTGATTCTCAAGCCCTAAAACATCCACCTTATATTGTTCTGTCCTTTTAGAAAAGTCATTCCGAAAATCGGGGTGACTTTTCTCATTTTTGCATCATGGTAAACAAAGTATCTGGAAACTGGTGGAAAAGCCTGGCGCTTTATGGACTATCCCTTGGATTGCTTTTGGCTTCCATGCAGTTTTCAAGGTTCCAAATGCTCGCGCCCGGTCATTCCGAAAATGGATACATAGCCCTGGTGGCTTTTCTTTTTGCCTCGGTAGGAATTTGGGCCGGGCTGCAATGGAATCGAAAAAATACCCGGAAAGACTCCCCTACCCTTGCCTCCCTTCCCAAGGAAGAGGTACTCGCACAATTAGGCATTACGCCCAGAGAAATGGATGTCCTGGAACAAATGGCACAAGGCAAAAGCAATCAGGAAATTGCCGATACGCTCTTCGTTTCAGTGAACACCGTTAAAACCCACCTGTCCAACGTCTTTTCCAAACTTGGAGCCCAACGCCGTACACAAGCTATCCAAAAAGCCAAGGAACTTGGTCTTTTAGCTTAAAACGACATCCCCCAAACGGGTGAACGTTGAGATGCACCGAAAAATCACCCAAAAGTATGAGGTCTCATCAGGCAGGATGTGTGTGATTTGCATCAGTTTTTCACCAATCATTCCACAATCATGCGTAATACAATTATTCGTTTCGGCCTTTATTCTGGCGCACTGGCAGCCGTTTTGATGGTAGCCACATCCTTTTATTATTCCAAAAACCCGGATTTTGAAAACGGAGCCAACGTTGGGAATGCAGGAATTTTGCTGAGTATGTTGTTTGTCTTTTTTGGTGTACGGTCTTATCGGGAACAAAATGGAGGCATTTTATCTTTTGCCAAGGGCTTACAAGCTGGATTATCAATCGTTTTGATCTCCTGTGTTTGTTATGCCCTTACATGGATGGTCGTGTATGAAACCATTTTACCTGATTTTATGGATCAATATGCTGCGCAAATGATTACCAAGTTACGTAATTCAGGTGTAAGTGAAGATATGGTTCAGGCCCAAATCCAAGAAATCCAACAATTCAAGGAGATGTATGCCAATCCCTTGATTCGGTTTGGTTTTTCGTTGCTGGAGCCTTTTAGGATTGGCTTATTTGTTGCATTGGCAAGTGCTTTCCTATTAAAACGTAAAGAGTCCATAGCAGAGCAAGACTAAAAAATGCTCTTCGTGTTTCCAAATACGCACCTGGTTCATCATTAGTTCTATATTAATCTGATTTTTGTCGAATAGTCTTGGGTGAATTGATCATAAACCTTGCTCTTTGAAGTCTACATTGATTAAAAAATTTCGCTACGTTACACATGAAAAAACTCTCGCTCAGTACTCTCGCTCTTTTTCTTTTTCTCTCTGCATTTGCCCAAAACTACAACATTACCTTCCGGTCTAAGATTAGTTTCCCCGGCCAAACGGTAGCTAATGTGTGTGGATGGACATCGCCTGATGGAAAAGAATATGCCCTGGTAGGAGCATCCAAAGGTATGGTTATCGTTGATGTTACCAATCCGGATGCGCCACAACAAGTCGTTCAGATTCCGGGACCGGATAACTTTTGGAAGGAAATTAAAACCTACGGGAACTACGCCTACATTGTTACGGAAGGAGGCTCCGGCTTGCAAATTGTTGATTTGAGTGCCTTACCCTCCAGCACGTTACCTTCCAAGTATTATAAAGGAGATGGAGCGATCGCCAACCAACTAAATACCATCCATGCACTGCACATAGACGTTACCAAAGGCTACTTATACGCCTATGGTAGTAATTTATTTAATGGAGGCGCCGTGGTATTGGATTTAAAGCCCGATCCGTGGACGCCCAAATATGTTGGAAAATTCGATCAATTAGGGTATATCCATGATGGCTATGTAGACAACGATACGCTGTATGCATCACATATTAATGCCGGGCTTTTCTCCATCGTGAACATGACGAACAAGACAGCTCCGGAATTGATCAATACGCAGTCCACCCCCACACTGTTCACCCACAATACCTGGCTTTCAGAAGATCGTAAAACCATTTTTACAACGGATGAAACCGGCGATTCATTTTTGGGTGCATATGACGTATCTGACCCTACAGATGTTCAATTCCTGGATAAATTCCAAACCGCTCCAGGATCCGGAAGTATTGTACACAACACACACATCAGAGGTAATTACGCCATAACTGCATGGTATACCGAAGGTGTGAATATTGTCGATGTAACAAGACCGGAAAACATGGTGGAAACAGGCAAATATGACACCTATCCTCAAGGTTCAGGCGGATCATTCGATGGATGCTGGGGCGTTTATCCATTCCTGCCTTCAGGCAATCTGGTAGTAAGCAACATTACCCCCGGTGAACTTTGGATACTCACACCTTCCTACCAAAGAGCCTGTTATTTGGAAGGCAAAATCACTGATGCCTCCACCGGCGCACCGATCAGCGGAGCCCAAGTATTGTTTAATGGAAACAACACCAGTGGCAAACAAAGCAAAAACGACGGAACCTACGGTATTGGCCAGGTAACGTCAGGACTTGCCGATGTGCAGGTGACCAAATTCGGTTACCTGCCGGCATCCGCTCAGGTGAACCTGATTACAGGAGAAATCGTTCAACAGGATTTTGCGTTAACGGCTTCCCTGGCATACAGTGTTAGCGGCATCATACGTCGGGCCGACAACTCAGCGCCCATCCCGGGTGGGCAAATTGCTGTGCTTTCTCCGGACATATCGTACAACTTGGTTGCGGATGCAAATGGGGCTTTTGTTATCCCAAGTGTTGTTGGTGGTTTGTACGATGTGGTTGCAGGCGCCTGGGGATACCGTTATGAAACACAAAACCTTACCATCAATGGCAACCAGCAACTGGTACTTGAACTTACAGAGGGTTATCAGGATGATTTTGTATTTGATTATGGCTGGGAATCAAGCGGGACCTCTGTTACCGGAAAATGGGAACGTACCAGTCAACCCCTGGAAGTCAACGTTGGCGTAGTAGTAGCCCCTGGTGCTGATGTACCCGGCGACGTTGGATTCTCCTGTTTTGTAACCGGAAACGCCACAGGTGAAGTTGATCTGGATGACGTAGAAAGCGGCACCTCCATTCTCACCTCGCCAATCATGGATCTGAGCAACTACCTTAATCCCAGGATTACAGGTAAATTATGGTGTGTAAGTGCCAACATCAATCAACAGTTTGTAGACTCTGTTAAGGTATACATCAGCAATGGTATTCAGGAAAAACTGGCATGGAAAAGGAAAGGGAACATATTTGATTGGCAAAACCTATCCTTTGATGTTACTGATTTCGTATCACTCACTGATCAAATGCGGATCAGGATTGTAAGCTTTGATAATCCTAATACAACGATATTCGACACTCATGAAGCTGCATTTGACCAGTTTAATGTAGCGGATCAGCCACTTGCGACAGCCAATCCGGAATCTGTCATTACCCTAAATGCTTCTCCCAATCCATTTTATGATCAGGCTTTGATCCAATACGAGCACGCTGAAAGTGATGCGAGATTGGAAGTATTTGATCTTTCTGGTCGAGTGCGTGCATCCTATACACTCACTGGTCATGAAGGATCGGTATTCGTAGGTGAATCATTACCGCCAGGTGTATATTTAGTTAAATTATATCAGTTGGAAGGTTATTCAGCGCCTGTCAAGATCGTAAAGGTTCGTTAATTTAGCACTCCTGGTTTCAGTGATCCGGGGATTTTTTGCCAGAAAGCAAAAAATCCCCGTTTTTTTTGGGCAATTAACCCTGCTCATGATTTCCTTTGAGCAATAATAATTTAGCATCATATTATGAGCAAAAACATTCTTGTTACCGGAGGCGCGGGATTTATTGGATCACATACTGTCGTAGCATTGGTAGAGGCTGGATTTAACCCAATCATTATCGACGATTTTTCCAATTCAGAGGCTTCCGTTCTGGCCGGTTTGCGGAATATTCTTGGCAGAGATATCCCTTGCTATGCACAGGACTGTAACCAGTTTTCCCTGCTCAGGAGCATTATAAGGGATCATCAAATCAGCGGAGTTATTCATTTTGCGGCCTTTAAAGCTGTGGGAGAATCCATGGAAGAGCCTCTTGCATATTATCAAAATAATTTGGGCTCCCTGATTACGCTGATCGATGCTATGCTGGCGGAAGGGATTACCAATTTAATTTTCTCCTCATCCTGCACCGTCTATGGCAATCCAGACCACCCTCCTGTTACTGAACTGACACCAATTAAGCCGGCCACTTCGGTATATGGTAACACCAAGCAAATTGGTGAGGAGATCATTAGGGATGTATGTGCTGCAAAGCCCCTAAAAGCTATCTCACTTCGGTATTTCAATCCTGTTGGTGCTCATCCTAGCGCCGAAATTGGTGAACTACCCAGAGGCATACCGAATAATCTGGTACCATACATGACCCAAACCGCTGCCGGTCTGCGCAAGCAGTTAACCATCTTTGGTGGTGATTATCCCACAACTGACGGCACCTGCATCAGGGATTACATCCATGTTATGGATCTTGCCGAAGCCCATGTGGCTGCTCTTCGCTTTTCCGTTCAACAACCGGAGTCTGCCTACTACAACACGTTTAACCTTGGTTCCGGGCAAGGCAACAGTGTGCTGGAATTGGTGCATCAATTTGAAAAAATCAGCAAAAAGCCATTGCCATACCAAATTGGCCCGCGCCGGGAAGGCGATGTGGTTGCCGTATGGGCCGATGTTCAAAAATCAAGGGAATTCCTGGGCTGGAGTACCCGACGCTCACTGGGGGAGGCATTAAGCGATGCCTGGAGATGGCAGCAAAAACTTGGTTAACTTAATACCTATGAATAGGAATGAATCTATCACAAAACTTTCAACAGAAACCTTTGATGTATGCATCATTGGAGCAGGAGCGAGCGGCGCCGGGTGCGCTCTGGATGCTGCCCTTAGAGGATTGAAAGTAGCTTTGATAGATCAGTCTGACTTTGCTACGCAAACTTCCAGCAAAAGTACCAAGCTCATTCATGGAGGCGTTCGATACCTCGAGCAAGCTTTCAAAAATCTGGATCTGGCACAACTGCGTCAAGTCAAACATGGACTCCGCGAGCGCAGTGTCCTTCTATCCAATGCGCCCCATCTGGCCCATCCGCTTGGCCTGATTACCCCTGTTTTCCATTGGTGGGAGGGCCTATATTATTGGATTGGCCTAAAAATGTATGATTGGTTTGCAAAATCCGGCTCCGGAATGAAGGCCTCCGGTTTGCCATCCAGTAAATGGCTTAGCAAATCCAGTACCCTGAAATTGATTCCGGGACTTAGCCCTCGAATCCACAGCGCTATTTTGTATTTTGATGGCCAGATGAATGATGCGCGGTACAATCTTGCTTTGGTGAAAAGTGCCGCTGAGATCTCATCCTTTCAGGCAGCAAATTATGTAGATGTTCTGGGGTTCGACAAAAACGAAAAGGGTCAGATATATGCTGTCAGAGTGAAAAATTTAGCTCCTGACAGTACGGCTCCACATGAATTTAGTATACATGCAAAAGTATTTTTGAATTGTACGGGACCTTATGCTGATCATCTTCGACGGCTGAGCAATGATAAAACGCCGCTCAGGATCAAACCATCTAAAGGGGTTCATCTGACGCTTTCCGGTTCGGAATTGGGTAGAAGCCATGCCTTGTTGATCCCCAAAACAGCTGATGAAAGAATGATATTTGCTATACCTTTTGAAGGCAAAATATTACTGGGAACTACTGATGAAGCGTATTCAGATCTTTCCCAAGAGCCTGTTTTGCTTCAAAAGGAAGTGAACTTTTTATTGGATGCGCTTCAACCCTATATATCTACCCAGATTTCCCCAGACCAGGTTTTGGCAGGATTCGGTGGAATTCGACCGCTCTTGGCGCCTCACGAAGTAATGGATGAAAAACAAACCAAAACCATGCTCAGGGACCATGAGGTGGAAACAGATACTCAAAGCGGTTTAATCAGTCTGTTAGGCGGAAAATGGACCACTTACAGAATCATGGCCAAAGATGCCATAGATGTGGTTTGCCGGGTTCTGCAAAATAAGTTTAACTTTTCAGCCATTCCAGAATCATCTACTGCTCATTTCACGTTATTGGGAGGCAGGAAATACACAAAAGCCCACTGTGACCAACTATTCCAAACCACCGGATTGCCCATGGATATCTGCAAGCATTTATGCGCAAATTATGGTGATGAGGTTTTTGAAGTGGTGGCATTATTGCAAGACAACCCGAATTTATCAGCACGGATTCATGCTGATTACCCATATATCTGTGCGGAAGTAGTGTATGGTGTGCGGTCGGAAATGGCTATGACTATCCGGGATTTCATGGCTCGTAGGATCAGACTGGAAATCATAGATTGGGCAGCTGCCAGGCAGTCCGCAGTTTCCGTTGCTAAATGGATGGGCCAGGAATTAGGCTGGTCAGATACTACGCAGGAAAAAAAAGTAAAAGAATATCAGGCTCTTCTTGATGCATTCCGGCATCAGGCAACCTCCCTATAACCTCTAACACAGTTTAAATTATTCATGATGAACCAGTTTTTAGCAGAATTCATTGGCACGGCACTCCTTGTATTGCTGGGTAACGGTGTGGTAGCAGGAGTAGTACTCCGGAATACCAAAAATGAAAATTCCGGCTGGATTGTAATCACCATCGGCTGGGCGCTTGCAGTCACTTTTGCCGTTTATGCAGTAGGACGAATAAGTAGCGCGCATTTGAACCCTGCTGTTACCATCGCTTTGGCCGCAACCGGCCAGTTTGCCTGGAACCAGGTGATTATTTACATCACGGCACAGTTGCTGGGCGGAATCCTTGGCGCTATTCTTGTGTATCTTCATTACTACCCTCATTGGGAGCCAACTCAGGATACAGGATCCAAAAGAGCGGTCTTTTGCACCTCACCAGCCATTCGGCACATACCTTCCAATTTTTTTAGTGAATTTTTGGGAACATTTGTGTTGTTATTTGGACTTTCTGCCCTGGGAGCTAACCGATTTGCAGAAGGACTCAATCCATTGGTGGTTGGGGCGCTGGTACTGGCCATTGGACATTCCCTGGGAGGCACCACCGGATATGCTATTAACCCGGCAAGGGATCTGGGGCCACGAATTGCCCATGCCATCCTTCCAATTCCGGGAAAGGGAGGATCCGATTGGGGGTATGCCTGGATCCCGGTCCTGGCTCCAATTCTGGGAGGCGCTGTTGGGGCCTTCACTTACAGAATGTTGTTTCCGGTATAAATTTTAAGATTGTGTAGAGATAACTATTGGTGCATCAACGCTGAAACTGAAAAACTGATTCACCATTGACTTAGCATCAAAAAACAAGAGCCACCCCCAAACCAGGGATGGCTCTTGTTCATATTAGCCAAGAAGAAATTACTTCACGTACAATTCAATTTCAACGCGGCGGTTTTGTTCGCGGCCGGCAGCCGTTTTGTTGTCGCTAATTGGTTTGGTTTCACCAAATCCAGCAGAGGTAATCCTGGAAGCAGCGATTCCTTTACTTACCAGATAATCATAGCAGGCTTTAGCACGGCGCTCGGAAAGATCCTGATTGCGCTTGTCATCACCTACATCATCTGTGTGGCCATTGATGTTCAGGCTGTATGCAACGTTGGCATTCATTACAGAGACTACTTCATCAAGCACTGCATATGATTTTTTCAGCAAAACAACTTTAGCTGTTTCGAATTGAACAAGCTTGATTGTACGCTCCAGTTTGGCTTTTTCCTCCTTTTTGACCTCAGGGCAACCACGCAGAGCGGCAACGCCTGGTTTATCCGGACAGTTATCAGTATCATCATAGATACCATCGCCATCAGAATCCGGGCAACCTTTGTGGGCAGAATCACCTTTTTTATCCGGGCAGGCATCATCTTTGTCTGCCACCCCATCGCCATCTCGATCGGGGCAACCCATCGTAGCAGCAGGGCCAGCTTCACGTGGGCACTTATCCTGTGCATCTGTAATGCCATCATTGTCGGCATCCGGGCAACCTTTCATGGCTGCAAGACCTTTTACATCCGGACAATCGTCAGCGGAGTCCACGATTCCATCATCATCACGATCCGGGCAGCCTTTGGTTGATACCGGACCTTTGAGATCCGGACAATTGTCGTCATTATCAGTAATACCGTCGCCATCGCGGTCTGGGCATCCCATGAGGTTTGCCAAACCGGCAACATCCGGGCATTTATCAGCTTCATCTGTCACGCCATCACCATCGCGATCAGGGCAACCCATCAAATCTTTCACACCGGGCACATCCGGACACTGGTCATTACTGTCGGAAACACCATCTCCGTCACGATCCTCTTCACCGAACAATACTGTCAGGCCAAGGCCATGTTGCCAGCCAGGACGATTTTCAATGGAAAAGCGATACTGTGTTTGAGCGCTCAGGTATAAATTAGGCAAAATGCGCAGGTTTAAGCCTGCACCGGCTGGTATATTGAAATCAAATTCATCTTTATCAAAATCCCAGGTGGAGCCAAGACCAAGGTGTATGCTTGGAATGACCAGAGATTTGCTGCTGGTCAAATTGTTTTGCAGCAGCACATCCAGATTTCCAATAAGGTTGGTACGATTGGAATTAGCATATTGAACTGTTCCAAATTTCAATGGTACGACCAGCCACGTGTTTTTGTGAATACGACGGCCATAGGAAACTTCCACTCCGCGTTCTTCTGCATCCGTAAAAACCTGATCCCAGTTTTCCCAGGCAGGAGCAGGATTTATGTAGTTGTTCCAAAGGGTTCTAAAAGTAAGGGATTGAGTAGTTTGAGCAAATGCTTCCGATTGAACAAATACCAGAACACCTACTAAACAAAGGATGGTCAATAGCTTCTTCATACTGAATTGGTTTGGTTATGCAAATGTTTTGCTTCGACGGTCAAAATTAACTCATGTCACAAGATTATGAATGTTTGTTCTCAATTGTTTATTATTTTTTCATTATCTCCACAGCAGGATTAAATTTTTAAAGGGTCTAAATTTGCATAATTTTAAAGGAAATTGCAGCCAAAAATTAGGCAAACCCGTTAGTAGCGGTAGTTTTGTTGCGCAAATTCTGGTTATGACCTCTACTTTCAGGAAATCAGATCAGATGTATGCTACTTTTGAGCAGAAATGCCTCAAAGTAGTTCAAAAACCACAATCACATCACTTCTTTATATCACTTAGCGAATGAGTTGGCTTTCTAAATTTTTTGACTCGTCCATCGGCCAAAAGGTCATCATGTCTCTGACGGGTCTGTTTCTGATGCTATTCCTGGTCATTCACCTGTTAGGCAATTTACAATTGCTAAAAGACGACGGCGGTGAAGCGTTCAATACTTACGCCTTTTTCATGACCCACAATCCACTGATCAAGATTGTTTCCTATACACTATATGCTTTCATCCTGATTCACACTATTCAAGGCCTGCGCTTGTGGCTATCCAACCGAGCCTCCAGAGGTGTTGAAAAATATGCTGTTCAGCATACCAGAAGCTCCGAGCGTTCAGCCCGAAATATGGCCTGGTTCGGAATAGTTATTCTGATCTTTTTGATTCTCCACCTTTGGCAATTCTGGCTTCAAATGAAAATGGGCGTGTTACCACCTGTTGAGGTAGAAGCCTATGACCACCCTGTTCAAAACTTATACTTGCCTGTAGCAGAAGCATTTCAGAATGTGTTTTACGTAATTTTCTACGTAATCTGTATGGTTGTGGTAGGTTTTCACCTCTGGCATGGGTTCTGGTCAGCTTTCCAAACCCTTGGCCTTGCACACAAAAAATACACCCCAATCATTAAGGGGATAGGAATGGTATACAGTGTCGGGATGGCGATAGGCTTTGCCATCATTCCAATCCTGTTCTTCCTGACTAAATAATTTGGTCAGACAAGGCCACTGTAAAGGCAACCAACTTGAACCACTGTTAAATTAAACATCCTACGGGTTAAAAAACCGTATACCTAATATGGCAAAATCATCGGCCTCAGGCTCCAGCAAACTTGATTCAAAGTCCCCTTCCGGTAAAATGTCGGAAAAATGGGAAGAATACAAAGGGCACGTTGCACTTGTAGCTCCAAATAATAAGCGAAAAATTGATGTCATCGTTGTCGGAACAGGTCTGGCAGGGGCATCAGCTGCCGCTTCTCTGGGCGAATTGGGATATAACGTCAAGGCTTTCACTTTCCACGACAGCCCGCGACGCGCACACTCCATTGCTGCACAGGGGGGTATTAATGCTGCCAAAAACTATCGCAATGATGGCGACTCTGTGTACCGACTGTTTTACGATACCATCAAAGGGGGCGACTTTCGCGCACGTGAAGCGAACGTCCATCGTTTGGCAGAAGTGAGCACCAGTATCATCGACCAGTGTGTTGCGCAGGGCGTTCCATTTGCCCGCGAATACGGTGGATTGCTGGATAACCGCTCTTTTGGCGGCACACAGGTGAGCCGGACTTTCTATGCCCGTGGACAAACCGGCCAGCAATTGCTTATTGGTGCTTATCAGGCACTGAGCCGCCAGGTTTCCCTGGGTACGGTAAAGTTGTATAATCGCCATGAAATGCTGGATGTTGTTATGGTAGACGGCAAATGCCGCGGTGTCATCGTACGCAACCTGCTAACAGGCAAAGTTGAGCGTCATGCAGCACATGCGGTGGTGCTCTGTACAGGTGGTTATGGCAACGTATTCTATTTGAGTACGAATGCCATGATGTGCAATACGACAGCGGCCTGGCGTGCACATCGCAGGGGTGCATTTTTTGGAAATCCTTGTTTTACACAAATTCACCCTACCTGCATTCCGGTTTCCGGCGAATACCAATCCAAATTGACCCTGATGTCCGAATCCCTCAGAAATGACGGCCGGGTATGGGTACCTAAAAATGCAAAAGATCGCCTGACCGATCCGCGTCAAATTGCGGAAGGCGATCGTGATTACTTCCTGGAACGCCGCTATCCGGCGTTCGGCAATCTGGTACCTCGCGACATTGCCAGCCGTGCAGCTAAAATGGCTTGTGATGAAGGTTTGGGGGTAGGCAAAAGCGGATTGGCGGTTTATCTTGACTTTGCCGATGCCATCAAACGCAAAGGCCGCAAGGCGGTAGAGGCTGCTTATGGCAACCTGTTCGAAATGTATGAAAAAATTACAGGTGACAACCCATACGAAGTACCTATGCGTATTTACCCTGCCGTTCACTATACCATGGGTGGACTTTGGGTTGATTATGAGTTGATGACTACGATTCCAGGACTATATGCCTGCGGGGAAGCGAATTTCAGTGATCACGGCGCCAATCGCCTTGGAGCATCGGCGCTTATGCAAGGCCTGGCAGATGGCTATTTCGTATTGCCTTATACCATTGGATCTTACCTGTCTAAAGAAATCAGCACTGGCGCTATCTCAACTGATTCGCCAGAGTTTGAAACAGCGGAAAAAGACGTTCAGGATCGCATTCAGCAGCTTATGAGCATCAAAGGCAAGCAAAGCGTGGAAAGTTTCCACCGCCGCCTGGGTAAAATCATGTGGGACAAGTGTGGCATGGCCCGAAATGCCAAAGGATTGGAAACCGCAATTCAGGAAATCAAGGATCTGCGCAAAGAGTTCTGGAGTGATGTATTTGTACCAGGAAGCACTTCAGAGTACAATCCGGAATTAGAAAAAGCCTGGCGTGTAGCCGATTTCCTTGAATTGGGTGAATTGATGTGTGTAGATGCGTTGAACCGGGAAGAAAGTTGCGGTGGTCACTTCCGGGAAGAACACCAAACGGATAAAGGTGAAGCCAAACGCGACGATGATCAATTCATGTACGTAGCAGCCTGGGAATGGAAAGGCGAAGACGCCATGGCTGAATTGCATAAGGAACCATTAAAGTACGAAGAAGTAAAAGTTGCACAGCGCAGTTATGAATAAGCCATGAAAATCCTGAGTTGCCTAATCTGTAATCTGTTTATGCTGGTTATAGCGCATGCCCAACCAAAAGGCTGCGATAATCTGCTTCAAAAAGGAGATACCACGGTTTGCCAGGATTTCAACGGGAAAGGGAAGCTGTTTAGGGAGCATTTTTATGTGAATGGTAAACGGGAATTCACTCGTTGGTGGCATTTCAGCAAGAAGGGTGAGTACTACTTTTATCAAAAAAAGAACAAAAGTCCATTTGCCAAAAAACATGGGCCGGAAGTGCATTATTACCCGGATGGAAAGATAAAGATTTATGCCTTTTACCAGAATGGGATCCGGACCGGCAAATGTTACTTCTATTATCCATCGGGTAAAATGAAATCAGCATGTAACACCAATCACAAAGGGAAATCGGATGGACTGTTTACAGCGTTCTTTGAAAACGGGCAGGTAATGCAACAGACAAGATGGAAAGACGGTAGAATGACCGAAATTATTTCAAACCGGGATGAGGAGGGAAATGAAGTGTATCATGGAACGTTTAAAGATGGGAACGGCACCTGGATCTATCGGGAGCCCGGAACCAGTAAAGCGTGGATTATACACTTTAAAGACGGAAAATCGTTTAAAACAGTCAAAGCCCATAACTGATTCGGCAACCTGTTTCAAAAATAACCTACATATACCATGAAAACGATTGTTGTTTTTGTTCTGATGAGTGTTGCTTGTTTCGGATTACTTGCCCAGGATGTTATCAGGATTGAAAATCCGGGATTTGAATCTAAGCCTGCTTCCGGCGTAGTGCCTGAGGGTTGGTTGAACCTGGGATCATCGGATGAAACACCCCCGGATATTCAACCTGGTTTCTTCGGAGTTGATTTAGAAGCTGCAGAAGGAAACACCTATTTGGGATTAGTGGTGCGGGAACACAATACATGGGAGGGGGTTGGACAAATATTGGAATCCTACCTTTTGAAGGACTCCGCTTATACCTTTAGTTTGTACCTGAACCGGTCGAATAAGTATAGGTCGCCCCTTAGAGGACGCAATTCTGAGCCGATATCTTTTACCACTCCAACCATTTTGAAAATCTGGGGCCACAATACTATAACCGGAGAAGAGGAATTACTGGCAGAGAGTATGCCTCCTGGCCATTCTGAATGGGTAAAATATGAATTTATCCTTCAGCCCAAAAAAGGAAACTACGATGAGATTGACCTTATGGCCTATTATGCCAAAGGCTTTGAACAAACGAACGGAAACTTGCTCATTGATCATTGCTCTGATATTGTGAAAGTAAAAAAATGAGGTATCTGATTGTTCTATTGAGTTTCATTGCCACCAGCACTTGTGCGCAAGACCGTGCGCTACATATTCTGGTGGGGTCCTCTGTGGGACTATTGGCCAAAGAAAACAAACTCGAACTTTCACCAAGACCGGGCTTTTTACTTGGACTTGAATATTGGGCAAAAAACAAGAAAGGAAATTATTGGTCTGCCGGAACTTGCTATACGGCTTTTCGCCGGGTGAAAGATGAGCAAAAAGAAACCTACGAATATCTCAATGTGTATGGGTTGCCAATGATGTGGGCGTTGGACAAAAAGGATCGATGGTTTTTTCAGGCAGGTTTATTCAGCAATATATTATTGAGCCAAAACCTGGACGACAATGGAAACGTGGTGAACAACACTAAAAAGCTGCAAAGAATTTATCTGGGGCCAAGTGTGGGTTTGGGCGCAAGACTCGGACAGGAGGGCCGAAGCAAGATTTTACTTGGACTGCGGAATGATTACGGTGTGATCGGATTTGGAAACGGTACTGCACAAAGATTCAACATCATTTGCCTGGTTGCAGGCATAGAGATATAAAGCTTCATAAACCAATCAATCAACGAATCAACGAATTTTACAGATATGCGTCTCAAACTTAAAATCTGGCGCCAAGGGGGCCAATTCAAAGGCGAATTCGTCAACTACGAACTGCCAGATGTAAACCCTGACATGTCGTTTCTTGAAATGCTCGATGTATTAAACGAGCAATTGATCGCTCGCAGGGAAGAGCCGGTTGCTTTTGAACACGATTGCCGTGAGGGCATTTGTGGCACTTGTTCGCTCGTCATTGACGGGCGTCCGCACGGCCCGATGCAGGGAACTACTACTTGTCAGGTGCATATGCGCCATTACCATGAAGGGGATACCATCGTCATCGAACCTTTCCGCGCCAAAGCGTTTCCGGTTATTAAAGATCTGGTGGTAGACCGTTCTTCTTTTGACCGTATCATTCAGTCTGGTGGCTATGTAAGTGTCAATACCGGCCAGGCTCAGGATGCAAATGCTATTCCAATTGAGAAGGAGCAGGCATCCCAATCCTTTGATGCGGCTGCCTGCATAGGCTGTGGCGCCTGTGTAGCTGCATGCCCGAATGCCTCCGCTATGCTTTTCACCTCTGCCAAAGTGAGTCACCTTGCGCTTCTTCCACAAGGACAGGTGGAGCGCCAGAAGCGCGTTCTAAGCATGGTTGCTCAAATGGACATAGAAGGGTTTGGCAAATGCTCCAACGTTCAGGCTTGCGAAGCAGAATGCCCTAAGGAAATTTCAGTAAGTAATATTGCCCGACTGAACCGGGAGTTCCTTTCAGCTTCTTTGGCTTCAGAGAAAGAACTGGGATAATATTTTCTGTATATAGCCCTTTGAGGGGTGAAGTTACTGTATTGATTCATCGAATCAATACAGTAACTTCACCCCTCTTTTTTTATCATTTAAAACTGAAGCTCATTTTTATGAACAAATCTTTCCTCTTCTTTACTTGCCTTGCCTGTCTGAGCTTTAGCTCATTGTCGGCCCAAAATCCGGGTTGTGATGGCGCCCGATACCTAGATAATGTTTTTACTTCCGTTAAAAAAACCACCGTCAATTATGCTCCAACAGTAAGCCATCTGGGGCAAAACATCAATTTATCCATGGATGTCTATGAACCTCAAGGCGACCAGATTACATCCAGGCCAGTTGTTATTCTGGCTCATGGAGGGAGTTTCATTTTTGGTGATAAAACCATGATGGACAGGTGGTGTCAATTGCTGGCCAAAAAGGGTTACGTGGCTGCCACCATTCAATACAGGCTTTTCCCTTTTTTGGTATTAGGTTTTCCAGATTCTACCGACATTTTTGACACTGCGGTTAAAGCCATGGGAGATATGAAAGCAGCTGTCCGTTATTTCCGGGAAGATGCTGCTACGACAAATACCTTTAAAATTGACCCTGCACACATTTTTATTGGAGGATATTCTGCGGGTGCTGTAGCAGCCTTGCATACAGCATATATCAATGCAGACGACCAGCTTCCTGCCTTTTTACAGACGCTTGTAGTGAATAATGGCGGATTAGAAGGCATCAGCGGTACGGCTTCTAATAAAACATATGCTTCTAACTCCGGTGCTGTTATTAACATGTCTGGAGGCCTGTACCGTAGTTTTTGGGTTGAAGAAGACGAACAGCCGATCGTATCTATTCATGGTACTGCAGACGCTACTGTACCTTATACTTTTGGTCTTGCAGCCAATATTGCTTTTTTAGAAGGTAGCAGTCTGGTTCATGCGCAGGCAGATGAAGTGGGCCTTTTGAATAATCTGCTTACCGTACAAGGTGCCGGTCATACTGATCTGTATGACCAAAACCAATGGAAGCCCTTTATAGACAGCTTTTGGATAAACACTTCAACTATGCTGGAAGAGTTAACTTGCGCGACAGTTAGCGTAAAAGAGCCGGCAATTACAACCGTTCAATGGGCATTATTTCCTAACCCCATCCAGGGAAACGGTTTTTATATTCAATTACCTGCCGGCCCGGAATCTGTTAGCCTTCAAATTTTTGATGCTACCGGCAAATTGGTTCAGCAAGCTGCCAATCTTAATGCCAATGCTTTTGTTTCCTTAAACAGCCTTTCAAAAGGTTTATATCATGTTCGGATCCTACATCCTGAATTGCTATTTGAAACGAAGGCATTACTCATTCCATAAGGTATATAAATCTGAAGGATAACAAACAAAAAGGGTTTCGGTGATAGCACCGAAACCCTTTTTGTTAACTCAAAACCCTATTACAAGGATTAGTATTGCCACAGGTCATGCTCCCAGTTAAAGATCTCGTTTTTGATCTTCTCTGATTCCATGAGCAGGTCAACACCTTGCAGATATTCGTCGATTTTGCGGTCATACACGTTGGCCTCTTTGTAGATGTAAGAAGCGAAAAGGCGTCTTTCAAATACATCGTCCCAAGTCATTTGCGCTGTAGTATTGCCACCAAGTGCATAGTAGTTATGACGGGCGAAAAGTTCACGTGCATGCGGGTAGTATACCCAGAACATTGGCTTCTCGAAACGGAAGTTTCCTTCGTTGTCGCGTACGTCGATCATCGGAGCGATACCGAGGATTCGAACACGCAACATGGAAGCCTGCTTATCGAAGAACCAAACCTCTTTGATACGGAAGCGCTTAACGTCTTCCCAGTTGATATCGTTGCGAACGATCTGAACTTTCTCTTCGTAGGTTTCCGGGTCGAAAGTTACAACCGTGTCTGCCTTGGACAACATGGAGAGTACGTCATCAGTGCTCAGGCGCTTTTTGAATTTTGCGCCATCTTCATCCGTGCTGTAAACAGGCAGATCGCCTTTGGTTGCAGCATCGGAAAGGATTTTAAAGAACGGATCTTCCGGATATGCGAACGGGAGATTCATTTTCTCACGAACGTCAATAATACGCCAAATGCGTTTTTCCCAGAATACGTCGCTCTCGCGAAGGAGCGGGTATTTCAGAATACGGCGCTCAGTTACGATTTCTTTTTTTACCACTTCGTCGATTGGGGCATCTGCTGGATCTTCCACCAGTGGACCTTCTTCTTCCGTACCGGTAGCCGGTGTGGTTTCAATTTCTTCAGGATCCTGTGCCAAAAGCGTCGTCGTCCCGCCAATGAGGAGGAAGAAGCAAAGGCAAAGCAGTTTCATAAATGTTTGCATGACTCGCAGTTGGGTTTTGATTAACGATGAATAGTATGTTTTGTACATCAGGTGGAGAAAAGCTGAAGAGGTTGAAAAATTAAGACATACTATATCTTAATTTTCTCAACCCTTATTACTTCAACAGCAAAAATTAACGAATCTTGAATGCCAGACCACCGAGGTTACGCGCAGCGGCGTCGCCAGGGCATTTGCATTTGATATCGTCAAAGAAATATGCGTCGCCAGGTTTGGCTTTGTTTACCCAATCCTGCACATCGCCATTCCAACGAGCACCAGAGTTTTGCTTGGTGATCGGATCCTGGCGTTTAGGCAGGTAAGTTACCTCGAAACCTACGACATCGCATTTTGCATCGAAGTCGAAGTTTTCCAAAACAGAAGCGATACCGCCTTGTGCTTTGAACTCACCATTTGCCATTGCCTTACTGCGGTGTTTAGCACCAAGCAATGGGGTTGGATCAGGAATACGTTTAACACGGTAAGTGAAACGCTGTGAAACACCGGGAGCAGAAACTGTCAGCACAGCTTCACCAGGGGTAGAAGCTGTAATGGTGAAGTGACCGCCTCCTTTGTTTGCCACGTTAACACCCGTAGCAGTAACCTTCACATCGTTGGAAGATACACCTGCTGCAGATACAGAGATAGGGTTTTCTACACCGATGTAGAATACGTTCATCTTATCGAGCTGTACAGCAATAGAGCGCTGACCAACTTCGTAAGAGAATTCTTTACGAACCGTTTCTGTGGTACCCGTTGTTGGGTTTTTCAGATTGATGGTTACGGTGTATTTTTTCTCACCTACATTAGATGGCTTTTCGCTGAAAGTACCGATACCGTCTTTCAGAGCAATGTTGCGTCCGTCGACATTGATGCTTACGTTGTCTGTTTTAGAGCTAAATGCGCTTAGGAACACTTCAGCTTCGAACTCTTCACCCAGGATCACGTAGTTCTTTTTAGGAGCTACACCCGGAACGAATTTGTCGAATTTGAGGTCCGTACCTTGTACTTTGGTAGCACAGAAGTTCAGAACAGCCGTTGCAGAGTTTTTCGCATCGCTCTGAATTTTACCCAACAATGGGAATACTGCTGCAACTGGCATTTGCTTGAATTTAAATTCAGACCAGTTTTTAGCATTAGTTCCAGGAGGAAGGGCTTCAATATCGAGCGGCAAAGAAGAGACCGTTACGCCATCGTTATCAACGATTTGGGTCAACTTTGCACGAAGCTCTTTTATTTTGTTTTCGATTTCTGTTCCCAGACCATCGTTTACAAACATTTTAGTCGTGATATCCTTGTTACGGATATCTTTAGGCTGACCAGGCACTTTAGGGTTTTCGCCACCAGCCTTTGTGAAAAGGTTCTGACGAATTCCTTCCATATAAGCTACAAACTCATCTACCATCTGATTAGCCTGCTTGGCACGATTGGTATATTCGGTAGCTTGGTCACTTGGGTAGTCCTTTGCTGCCTTCTCGATAGCAGCAGTGAGTGAGCCGTTATTTTTCTCTACGATATCGCGGCTGTTTTTCAAGCCTCTGTCCAGGGAGAAAAACGCATTCATTACCTCGGCTGACACGTTAAGTGCCAGCAGCGCGGTCAACACAAGATACATCAGGTTGATCATCAGTTGCCGCGGCTCCTTTGGTATTGACATAAGTCTTTAAGTTTTTGAATGTGAAACTGAAAGGTTAGTTACCAAATGCATCGCCTTACTGACGGCCGATGTTGGCCATAGCAGACAGCATATTACCGTAAACGGTGTTGAGTGAACCGAGGTTTTGGTTGAGTGCGCCCAGTTGGTCTTTGTAAGACTTCACGTCATCGGCAGACTTAGCCATATCAGCCATAGCTTCGTTCATCTTCGTATAGAAGTTGCTCATGGTTTTGATTTGGTCAGAAGTGCCAGAGAAATCAACCTCTTGCAGCGCTTTCAGTGCACCCATGCTCTTGGACATAGACTGAAGTTCGGTCAACATGCCACCCAATTGACGCTCAATTACGTCGCCATGGAGTGGAGTACCCATATCGATGTTATTCTGTGGGCCAGCAGTCAATGGCTGAATGCGAGAGTTGTAATCTTCGAGGCCTGGGTACAATTTGTGCCAGTAGTAATCTGGCTCTGGAGGAAGAATACCAAGCATAAGGAAGATGATAACCTCAATACTCATACCGAGAATCAACATTTCAGAGGCACCTTCCCAAGACTCAAGCTTGAAGAGAGCACCTGCAAGCACGAATGCTGCACCTACACCAATTGCGAGATTTTTGAAGTACTTGAATGTCTTCGTTTTAAAGAAACTCATTGTTCTTGAATGTTTTAGCAGTTACTGAATGATTTTTGACATTTTCTAGCTTTCATGGCCTATCTCAATGGGGGCAAAAATAATAATCAGGTTAGCACTCAGAAAAAGGTTAGGGCAGACAAACCTTTGACAGGCTTCTTCATTCGTCTGCCAATAGCAAACTGATGAAGATGCTAATTGATTTTCTTAACCGAGTTTTTGGAATCCGTTGCCAATGGCACGATGGTATAAAAGAGGATTGAAAAAGACAAAGGGTAAAACGCAAGAACTGTTTTTTAAGTATTTGTTAACAGAAATTTCTTGCATTTTACCCTTTGTGGCCTCTTTTAATTAGAAATCATTGATGGAGCGACCGAGGAAAGTGAGCACACAACGGAAACCGATGTAGCATTTGGTCGTATCCTGGTATTCATAGGTACGGTTAGGTGTCTGCAGGAAGTAAGCCACGTCTTTCCATGAACCACCACGAATTACTTTACGCTTAGCCGTTTTTGGATCATCCTCCTTAGCATCGTAACGGATATCCGGATTCAAGTCGTGGATGAAAGAATATGCATTTTCGAAGTATGCAGATTCCGTCCATTCTGCCACGTTACCAGACATGCAGTACAGGCCATAGTCGTTTGGATAGTAGCCGTCAGCTTTAACAGTATACAAGCCACCATCTTCCGGATATACACCACGGCCAGGCTTAAAGTTTGCCAGGAGGCAGCCTTTGGCATTACGGGTATAGTAAGCGCCCCAAGGGTAGGAAGCTTCTTCGCGTCCACCACGTGCGGCATATTCCCATTCATGCTCTGTTGGAAGGCGGAAGTCTTCAGACATTTCCTCTGTTTCACCGGCCATATTCCAGATCTTGGTACGCCAGTAGCAGAAGGCCTTCGCCATTTTCCAGTTCACACCTACCACCGGATAGTCGTCAAATGCCGGGTGCCAGAAGTAGTTACGGGACATTGGCTCGTTGTAAGAATACGAGAAGTCACGAACCCAGGTAAGCGTATCCGGGTAAATCTTCACAGTTTCACGGCGGATAAAGCTGGTGCGATTTACGTCCTTACCACGTGGAGCGTGTGCAGCGCCTTGCCAGTCATACCACATGAATTCGAACACGAGTTTATTCACGTCGAATTCTTTGCGGCCTGCAAAGCGTTCGTTGCCTTGATAGAACAAGTCTTCCAAAGCACCGTCGCCACCTTCTTCAGCGTCAGCTTCCCAATCGATGTCGCCACGAGCTTCCCAGTCGAGGCTTGGTTGAGGAGGAGACTGATCATTTTCAGATTCTTCCAAAACGAGGTCGAGCTTGCGCAAAGCAAGGGAGTCTACCACCCAATCAACGAACTGACGATATTCATTGTTGGTGATCTCCGTGTCGTCCATGAAGAAGCCTTGAATGGAGATGGTTTTCGGCTGAGCCACCAGCGAACGGCTGATGTCTTCATCACCGGAACCGATGGTGAGGGAACCGGAGGGGACGTACACCATACCATATGGGTTAATCCCTTTCCATTTAGGGCGATTGGCGACACCAACAAGTTGGCCACCTTCGCTACGGCCACATGAAGCGGCGAGGGCTGCAAGAAATAGCAGCAGAAGAAATGAATGCTGTAGTTTTTTCATTTTAAACACCCGTGTTTTCCTACTTAATATGTTCGGTTTGGAAAAGTGGTCGTAAAGGTAGACAGAGGATTAAATTAATTGCACAAACTTTACTGAATAAAATTTGGCAACAAGAAAATTTTTCCGTCTCACCGGAGACGCTGTCTAACGTTTAATTAACTTTTAATTGTATCCAAAGCCGTTTTTTTTAGCATTTTTGTGTAAAAAAATCAATTGTCGCCTACCAGGCAAATTTTATGCCGGGAGCATGAGAATTTTCAAAAAAATCGAGGATTGTAAATCACCGGAGGCAATTTTCCCACTCCAATGGGCTTATTGAGGCTGTAACGGATTAAAATTTCATGACTTCCCCGGTGTGCCGCACTAAGGGCAGATAGCGGAAAATCAAACCCATATCCAAGGGTTGTCTTATCGTTCATTTTGAATCCAAGGAACAAAACTACTGCATCTTTGGCATTTGACGTAAATCCTCGGTATGAAACGCCTGCAAATGTATTTTCACGCCAAATGCCCATGGCAGAAACTTCCAATTGTGTCTCCTTGAAGTCAGTTTTAACTAAACCGGAGGGCTTGAACTTTAGGTTCTGCCCTATCTGTAAATAGTACGCTCCGTAAATCAAATAATGTTGAATGGGAGAAAGCGCAAAATTTCCGTTGGATTGCTCCTTTAAGCGAGTAGCAAACACAGGCTGCGCAGAAAGCCCGATTTCCCATTTATTATGTTGCAAAAACATCCCGGCTTCAAATATTGGTGCACCGGCCTGTACCCGCCCCTGAGGCAATACTGTCTCATTGTGTGAAAAACTGGGTTCTGCATAGGTGCCTTCCGGAGCTCTGAGTTTGGTACCGTCCAGACTATATTGCAGCCAGCCGCCACTCAGCCCCATCGACATGAGGACATTTCTGGTGATATTCAACTGATAATTGTAGCTTAGGACGGCCTGAGTGGTATTGTGGGCTCCTATTACATCGTTTTCAACCCTGAGCCCTACCCCGCTACTTATGGCATATATGGGCAAATGCACATTTACGTGCTGGGTTGCCGGAGCCCCCTGTAATCCTGACCATTGCTGACGGTAAACGCCATTCAGCACCAGGGTATTCTCCAATCCGGCATATGCTGGATTGTACACGTATGGATTTAAGGTGTACAAACTGAACTGAGGCACCTGCTGCCCCAAAGCACGGGGAATGCTGCCTAAGAGCAGCACCATAATCCAGAAGTATTTCATGTTCAAGGGATGATTATTGGTTTTTGAGCTGGTGAAAGTATGGCATTATTGTGAATTCACCAAGTCATAAAAGGCATCCAGAGAATCAACTGGTTTCTGACATGCATAATCCCGGCATACATAGATCATGGCATCGTCCGCTCCGGGTTTTCCTTTTAACAAGGGCTGAGTGTCATCTGGAGTCTGGCTGACGGCCATGATATAGTTCGGCAGAAAGCTCTTTTGGATCTTTCTGGCCTTTTCCTGTGCATTTTTTCCCACAATACCGATCTCCACAAACGGGAAGGTTTCATTCAACATAGCCAGCGCCCAGCGTTCAAAAGACCTTGGATATTTTTCTACGGTTTCCCGCATCACGCCGAGCATTTTTTGCGCCATGGTACGCCATTCCTGACGATCAAGCAAAATACCCAGGCGTTGAAGGTTATGTACCATCGTACTGTTGCCTGAGGGAGTTGCATTGTCGTACAGGTTCTTTTTCCGGAAAACAATATCGGTTTGAGCCGCTCCGGTGTTAAAAAACAGCCCTGTTTCGGAGTCCCTGAAATGAGCCAGCACGTATTCCACACCTTGTTGTGCCCAATGCAAATATTGTGTATCGAAGGTTATTTGATACACATCTATCCATGCTGCTATTAAAAAAGCGTAATCATCTAAAAAAGCGGCATCCTGAGCCGAGCTGTGTTTCCAGGTACCTTCCACATTACGGAGGGTATGATTGAGGTAATCCAGATTCCTGATGGCTGCGTCTTTGTATTTTTCATGTCCTAATGCGGAATAGGCGGCCGCATAAGCCGAAACCATTAATGCATTCCAATCCAGTAATATTTTATGATCGAGACCTGGCCATATTCTTTTGGAGCGCACCTGCAATAATTTATCCGCACTTGTTTTGAGGTTTTGTTTCAGGACTTCGACAGGAATACTTCTTGTGTCCGCAAATTCCTGATAACGATATGGGCGCCAGAGAATGTTCTTCTCTTCCCAGTTTCCTTCCTCAGTTACACCATAAAACGAACAAAACAATTCGGCATCCGATCCCAGAACAGCATCGATTTCCGCCTTATCCCAAACATAAAATTTGCCTTCAACGCCCTCAGAGTCAGCATCCTGAGCGGCATAAAATCCTCCTTCAGGACTTGTCATCTCTCTTTCTATATAAGCCAAGGTTTGTTCGATGGTTTCTGACCAAAGCGACTGCCCCCCTTCTGCCAGATGCCCAACGGTATATTTATGCGCTTCACTTAAAACGCTTACCAACAAGGCATTATCGTAAAGCATTTTTTCAAAATGAGGAATCAGCCATTCCCGGTCTGTTGCATATCGGGCAAATCCTCCTCCAATTTGGTCGTAAATACCGCCACGAGCCATTTTCTCCAGTGAAAACAAGCCATGTTCAAGGGCTTCCGGATTTCCGGAAAAATAATGCCAGTTAAGCAGCCATTGAATAGCCATGGTAGAGGGAAACTTGGGCGCACCGCCAAATCCGCCTTCTGCACGATCAAACTGGTCGCTGATACGTTGGTACAATAGTTTGGGATCGGCAGCAACCTGCTCACCATTGCCCTTAAGTTGAATAAATACACTGTCATTCCGCTGAATATTGCCCAATAACCGCTCTGCCTGATTCAGGGCTGTTTCGCGCTGATTATCCCAGATGTTGGCCAGATGTTCCAGCAACTGCATCCAGGAAGGGCGGTTAAAAGCGGGTCTGGGAGGATAATAAGTGCCTGCATAAAAAGGTTTCCCCTCCGGAGTGAGAAAACAATTAAGCGGCCAGCCACCACTTCCGGTCAGGAGCTGGCAAGCTTCCATATAAACAGCATCTACATCCGGACGCTCTTCGCGGTCTACCTTTATATTAATGTAGTGTTCATTCATGTAGGCCGCAACATCCGGAC